>NZ_JBFPFX010000041.1:0-37716 GCF_047978245.1 Pseudomonas sp. LFS044 | reverse complement strand
GGTCGACAGCTGCCGGTCGTAAATGACCGCAAACGCCCCATGGCGGACACCGTGCCAACGCCCTGTAGTCAGTACCGGCCTCATCGCCGGCAAGCCGGCTCCCACAGAGATATCACCAGCCTCCGGGGGCCTGTGCAGTACCTGTGGGAGCCGGGCTTGCCGGCGATGGGCCGCGAAGCGGCCCCGGCCTTAGGATGTCCGCCATGGGTCGAAAGCGGCCGCTCCCTTTGGACGCTGACGCGGTATCTGTTCCACCAACGATCCGGCGATCTAGCGGGTGAAGCGCGGTATCGGCAAGCCGAGGCTCTCGCGCAGGGTAGTGCCCTCATAAGCGGTGCGGTATACCCCACGCTCCTGCAGCAATGGCACTACCTCCTCGGTGAACCGGCGAAACTGCCCCGGGTGGCCAATGTAGATGTTGAAGCCGTCCAGCGCCCGCGCCTCGAACCATTCGGCCATCTTCGCCGCCACGGTGTGTGCCGAACCCACGAACGCCCCCGGCCGCAACTGGCGGCCGAACTCCACGGCCTGGCGCAGGCTGAAGCCCTTGTCCCTTGCCTGGTCGGCAATGCGCTTGGCGTTGGTGAAGAAGCTGCTGCGGGCGTATTCCAGGCTTTCCTGCGGGAACGGCGCATCCAGGTCATAGCGGCTGAAGTCATGCCAGCCGAAATTGCGCCCGAACTCTTTCAACGCCAGTTCAAAGCTGTGGTCAGCCTGGTGGTAGTGACGCTCGATCTCTCGGGCATGGTCGTCCGTGTCGCCAACGTAAATCTCCGCCCCCGGCAACACCAGCAACTGCTCCGGGTCACGCCCCAGGCGTACGGCACGGCCCTTGATGTCCCGGTAGAACGCCTGCCCCTGCTCGATGCTGGCGGCATGGGTGAACACCACGTCGGCAGTGGCGGCGCCCAGGTCGCGGCCCTGCTCGGAATCGCCCGCCTGGAAGATCACCGGCTGGCCCTGCGGCGAGCGCTGGATGTTCAGCGGGCCAACCACTGCAAAGTGCTCGCCCTGGTGATTCAGTGCATGCAACTTCGACGGGTCGAGAAAGCGACCGCTGGCACGATCCCGGGGAAAGGCGTCGTCTTCGTACGAATGCCACAGCCCTTGTACCACTTGCACATGCTCCTGCGCCCGGGCGTAGCGGGTGTCGTAGTCGTAGTGCTCGTCCAGCCCGTAGTTGCCGGCGGTGCCGGCATCACCACTGGTGACCACGTTCCAACCGGCGCGGCCCTTGCTGATCAGGTCCAGCGAGGCGAGCCGGCGGGCGACGTTGAACGGCGCGTTGTAGGAAGTGGTGAGGGTGCCGACCAGGCCGAGGTGGCGGGTGCTGACCGCCAAGGCCGAGAGCAGGGTCAAAGGCTCCAGACGGTTGAGGTAGTGCGAGGGCGAGCCTGGGGTAATGAACTGGCTGTCCACGATGAACATCAGGTCGAACAACGCCGCTTCGGCCGTGCGGGCGATGTCGATGTACCAGTCGATGTTGACGCTGGCGTCGGCAGGCAGCTCGGGGTCGAGCCACAGGTTATGCCGGCCAGGGCCGCCGCAGCCCATGGTCAGGGCACCGAGTTTGATCTGTCGTTTGCTCATGGGGATCCCTTCACTGGCTGCTGACGGCGGGGGCCTGGAAGGCCGCGCCGAACGAGGTGTCGAACAGGTCCGCCGCCGGGTAGGGCTTGATAAGGCCAAGCCCGGCGAAAAAGTCCACGGTCTTCTGCGCATCGGCGATGACCTGCGGGCTCAGCGGTGCCAGGTCGGTGCGCGCACGGGCGAACCAGGTGCGGGCGATATCGCGGTCGGCACGGGTTCGCTGGGCCCAGGCATCGGCATAGGCCTCGGTATTGGCCGGGTCGTTCAGGGTCCAGTCACGGGCCTTTTTCAGGCGCTGCAGAAAGTCGGCGATCTGCGCCCGCTTTTGCTCCACCGCCTTGCTGTTGGCCACCACGAAGCTCTGCGCCGGGATGACCCCCTCGGCGGTGGCCAGCACGCGCGCGCCCTGGCGCTCCTGCTGGGTGACGTAAGGTTCCCAGGTGGCGATGACATCCACCGAGCCGCCGTCCAGGGCGTGGGAGGCATCCAGCGCGCTGAGGTAGCGCAGCTCCAGGGCATCGCGGGGCACACCTGCCTTGTCCAGGGCGCTGAACAGCAACTGCTGGCTCCACGAACCCTTCCAGATCGCTGCGCGTTTGCCACGCAGGTCCTGCAGGCTGTGGATGGGTGAATCCTTGCGCGCCAGGATGGCCACGCCTTCGAGGTTCTGCCGGCTGACCGCGATCACCTTGATCGGCGCGCCCAGGGCGCCGAGAAACAGCGGCGGCGCGTCGCCCAGCAGGCCGATGTCGAGGCTGCCGACGTTGAGCGCCTCGGCCACCGGCGAGCCGGCGGTGAACTGCTTCCATTCCAGGGTGTAAGGCAAGTTGTCGAGCACCCCGGCCGCTTCCATGACGGCGCGGGCGTTGTAGCTCTGGTCACCGACCACCAGCGTCTGGGCTGCGGCGGCAAGGCTGAAGGTAGTGGCCAGCAGCGTGGCAGCCAGGTGTTTCATATAGCGCACGTTCGTCTCCAGATGCCCCTTGAGGGGCAGATGAGCCGATCCGCGCGTGCGGTCTCGTCCAGGGTTTATCTATAGCCAAAAGGCATTAATAGAGCGTTGGTTATAAACTAAAGTGTATTTTCGAGCCTGTGAAATGCGCATTAGGCATAACCTCATGCCTTTGGCGACGGCAATTGGAAAACAGAATAGCGCAGCTGTAAATGCATTATTTGCATATTAGCTTATGATTATTTTGCATTTTGAGAATAGAAAGAGGATTTGCTAGGGTTGACCGGAACCCGAAAGCCGAGCCTGAACCATGACCCAGAACCTGCGCCCGGAGCGCTTGCGCCATTTCATCGACCGCCTCGCCGCGCTGCTCGACCAGCAGCCCGACGAAGCCGCCCTGCTCGACCGCGGCCAGCAACTGCTGGCCGAGCTGGTCTCGCATGACGACTGGCTGCCGGACGACCTCGCCCAGCCCGACCCGCAGCGCTATCAGCAGTACTTGCTGCATTGCGACTCACGCCAGCGCTTCTCGGTGGTGAGCTTCGTCTGGGGCCCTGGGCAGCAGACGCCGGTACATGACCACCGGGTGTGGGGCCTGATCGGCATGCTGCGCGGCGCGGAACTGGCCCAAGGCCTGGAGCGCGACGCCCAG
The DNA here is from genome assembly GCF_047978245.1 of Pseudomonas sp. LFS044. Classification (NCBI taxonomy): domain Bacteria; kingdom Pseudomonadati; phylum Pseudomonadota; class Gammaproteobacteria; order Pseudomonadales; family Pseudomonadaceae; genus Pseudomonas; species Pseudomonas sp. LFS044. The sequence continues at coordinate 34,522 of NZ_JBFPFX010000041.1, read as the reverse complement.
GGTACGCTGCTGCCTCGCGGCACGGCAGTGCGCCTGGAGCCGGGCCAGGTGGAAGCGGTGTCGCCGCGCATCGGCGACATCCATCAGGTCAGCAACGCCTTTGACGACCAGGTGTCGATCAGCATCCACGTCTATGGCGGCAACATCGGCGCAGTCCAGCGCGCAGTCTATGCCGAGGACGGCAGCGAAAAACCGTTTGTTTCCGGCTACTCCAATACCCGCCTGCCCAACATCTGGGACCTGTCCAAAGAGAACCTTGCCCCATGAGCTCCGTCACCACCCGCCGATACCACGACATCCGCCGCGCCCTGCTGGCCAGGGAGGAACTGGCCCTGATCGACGTGCGCGAAGAAGACCCGTTCGCCCAGGACCATCCCTTGTTCGCCGCCAACATTGCGCTGTCCAAACTTGAGCTGGAGGTTTTCGCTCGGGTGCCACGGCGTGACACCGCCATCACTGTCTACGACAACGGCGAAGGCCTCGCCGAAGTGGCGGCGCAGCGCTTGCTGGCGCTGGGCTACCGCGACGTCGCTGTGCTTGACGGCGGCCTGGCCGGCTGGCGCGCCGCGGGTGGCGAATTGTTCCGTGACGTCAATGTGCCGAGCAAGGCCTTTGGCGAACTGGTGGAAAGCGTGCGCCATACGCCATCGCTTGCTGCCGAGCAGGTCCAGGCGCTGTTGGATGAAAAGGCCGATGTGGTGGTACTCGATACCCGCCGCTTCGACGAATACCAGACCATGAGCATCCCCGGTGGTGTCAGCGTGCCCGGTGCCGAGCTGGTGTTGCGCGTAGCCGAGTTGGCACCGGACCCGGCCACCCAGGTGATCGTCAACTGCGCAGGGCGCACCCGCAGCATCATCGGCACTCAGTCATTGGTCAACGCCGGCATTCCCAACCCGGTCGCCGCCCTGCGCAATGGCACCATTGGTTGGACCCTTGCCGGCCAACAGCTGGCCCATGGCCAGGACCGCCGCTTCGCCGAAGTCAGCGCCGCTACCCGCGCCAACGCTGCGCGCCAGGCGCGAGCAGTCGCTGACCGCAGCGGTGTGCTGCGCCTGGAGCGTGCTGGGCTGCGCGACTGGCAGGCCGACCCCACCCGCACCACCTACCTGTTCGACGTGCGCACGCCCGAGGAGTACAACGCCGGCCACCTGCCTGGCAGCCGCTCGGTGCCGGGCGGCCAGCTGGTGCAGGAAACCGACCACGTGGCCAGCGTTCGCGGGGCGCGCATCGTGCTCGTGGATGACGACGGCGTACGCGCCAACATGAGTGCTTCATGGTTGGCGCAGATGGGCTGGCAGGTAGCCGTGCTCGACGGTTTGTCCGAGGCAGATTTCACCGCCACCGGCGAATGGCAGCCGCCCCTGCCCGCACTGCCCGCCGCCAACGAGATCGGTGTCGAGCAACTGGCCAGCTGGCTGCAGCAAGACGGCACGGTGCTGCTGGACTTCACCACCAGCGCCAACTACGTCAAGCGCCATATCCCGGGTGCCCACTGGGCGATCCGCGCCCAGCTGGCCGAAACCCTGGAGCGTTTGCCACAAGCCAGCCGCTATGTACTGACGTGCGGCAGCAGCCTGCTGGCGCGCTTCGCCGCACGCGACCTGCAAGCCCTCACCCGCACACCCGTTTACCTGCTCGAAGGCGGCACCGCGCGATGGATCGCTGCCGGGCTACCGCTGGAAACCGGCGAAACGCAGCTTGCCGTACCACGCAGCGATCGCTACCGGCGCCCGTACGAAGGTACGGACAACCCCCGCGAGGCGATGCAGGGGTATCTGGACTGGGAGTTTGGCCTGGTTGCGCAACTCGAGCGCGATGGCACCCATGGGTTCAAGGTGCTCTGAACCTGAACGAGCGACAGGCTGTTTTGGGTCGGTAACAACCCATTGTGAACGACAGCCATCGGTCATGGCTGACTTCCAAAGGCCGGGGCCGCTTCGCGGCCCATCGCCGGCAAGCCCGGCTCCCACGGGTACTGCGCAGGCCTGGAGACTGGTTATATCTCTGCGCTGGTCCGAAGACTGGTGATATCTCTGTGGGAGCCGGCTTGCCGGCGATGAGGCCGGTAATGACTACAGAGCACTTTGGGAAGGTGCCCGCCATGGGTCGATAGCGGCCCATCACGACAGGTAGCTCCGCTGCGTTGCAGTCAATCCCATCCCTCAGTTTGAAGTGCTTGCCTTACGGATCCGCCAGCCCTTCGCGCCTCGGCGGCGACTGGCGAAGGCAAGATCGCGCTGCTAGCCTGAACCTTCGTGCTCAAGAAGATGGGCTTAATCATGAACTTACCCAGTTCATAGTTCCCTCTAACATCCGCTCAGACAACGCTGCGCAGTCTATGGAAAGAGGAACCTCCATGCAGAATATCACTGATATCGAGCCGGCTCAGGATCTGTCATCTTTCATTGGGACTCACTTCATCTACACGTACGCCAACGGCTGGAAGTATGAATGGTACGCACGTAATGCGCATACCTGTGACTACCGCATCCATCAGGGGCTGGTGGGCGGCCGTTGGGTAACGCATCAAACGATGAGCCTGGTACAAATCGGCCCGGGTCTGTTCAAGGTTGACTGGCATGAGCCGACCGGCACCTGTGTGAGCCTCTTGTTCGACATCGCACAACGCCGACTCCACGGCACGATTTTCTTCCCCCAGTGGATTGCCGGAGAGGGGCAACACCCGGAAAAAACGATCTGCTACCAGAATGACTTTATAGAAGACATGAACCGATTCCGAGACGAGGGCCCCGCGTACCCGTATGTCATCATCAGCGAATTCGCCAAAATAACATTTATGGAACAACGCGGCGCTGACAATGATCAGGTGATCAATGCTGCACCCGGGCAACTGCCAAGTGGCTTTCTCGATCAAACAAATTGAACGCCAACTTTGACTGAGTCCGGTTGTTGACAGGTTCGGGGATGGCCACATTTCAAATCCAGGAGCGCGGCAGCGTTCGGCGCATGCCGCTCCTGCAGGATCGTGCATACCCGCAGCAGGAATCGCATAACGCAGCCCAACCCAGGCGCCTTACTCTTGTTTCACCTGCTTATCGGCGGGGCCTCTTACAGCCAGAAACAGGAGTGGGAAAATGCACGGTATCGAACAAAAAGTCATCGTGATCACGGGCGCCAGTAGTGGTATCGGCGAAGCAACAGCCCGCCTGCTTGCCAGCCAAGGCGCTCGCGTTGTTCTGGGTGCCCGCCGCACCGATCGCCTGCAAGCTCTCGCCACGGAGATCCGGGCAGCCGGCGGTATCGCTGATGTACTGGCGCTGGATGTCACCCGCCTGGAGAACATGCAGTCCTTCATCGACTTCGCTGTCGAACTGCATGGCCGGGTCGACGTTCTGATCAACAACGCCGGCGTCATGCCCCTTTCCAAGCTCGAAGCGCTCAAGGTCGATGAGTGGAACCGGATGATCGATGTCAACATTCGCGGCGTGCTGCACGGCATTGCCGCAACGCTGCCGCTGATGCAACAACAGCGCGCCGGCCAGATTATCAATATCGCCTCGATCGGGGCCTACGCTGTGAGCCCGACCGCTGCGGTGTACTGCGCCACCAAATATGCCGTACGGGCCATTTCAGAGGGTTTGCGCCAAGAGGTGGGTGGCGATATCCGAGTCACCGTCATTGCACCAGGCGTTACCGAGTCCGAGCTGGCCGAAAGCATTTCCGATGAAGGCGGGCGTGCAGAGATGCGCGAGTTCCGCAAGATCTCGATCCCTGCTTCGGCCATTGCCCGGGCGATTGCCTATGCGGTTGAGCAACCTGCGGATGTGGATGTCAGCGAACTGATCGTGCGCCCGACCGCAAGTCCATTCTGAGTGGTACTTGCGATCCGAGGCCTGGTCAAACGCCTCAGGCGACTTTGATGACTACTTTGCCAAAGGCGCCTCGGGCCAGGTGTTCGAAGGCCTTGCGCGCGTCGCTGAACGCGTAGGTCTGCTCTATGACCGGGCGAATGCGGTGCTCATTGAGGAATTCGTTCATGCGATCAAACGAAGAACGAGGCGCCACGGCTATGCCACGAAGCGTGGTTTGGCGGAAGATAAGCGGCATGAGGCTGAGCGAGGTGGTCTGGCCGGTGAGAAAGCCGATCTGAGCGATCTTGCCAGCGGCTTTGGTTGCCAGGATGGACTGGTTCAAACCCTCCCCTCCAGCCACATCAAGAAGCAAGTCGACACCTTTGCCGTCGGTGAGCTTCAGAACTTCATCTTGCCAGTTCGGGAAGGTCCGATAGTTGACGCCCGCCACTGCACCGAGCTTTTTCACCGCCTGCAGATTGGCATCGCTGCTGGAGGTTACGATCACCTGGGCGCCAAGTGCGGTCGCCAACTGCACAGCAAATATCGATACCCCTCCGGTGCCTTGCACCAGCACCGTCTGGCCGGGTTGGATCTGGCCGTAGTCCACCAGCGAATACCATGCCGTCAGCGCTGCAATCGGGAGCGTCGAGGCTTCTTCGTCGGACATGTCGTGTGGCGCACGTACAGCGCTTTGTTCATGAATGATCATGAATTCGGCCAAGCCGCCTGGCAGTGGCATGCCGAAGCAGTAGGCAGGTTCATCCGGCCCCGGCTCGCCGTCAATCCAGCGTGAGTAAAGGTGCGAGTTGACGCGGTCGCCCACCTTGAATCGGCTGACGCCTTCACCCACGGCAACCACAGTGCCCGCGGCATCGCTGACCGGTATCAGTGGTTTCGGTACCAAATGAGGTTCGTAAAAGCCATCGACGATGGCCTTATCGCGATAATTGAGCGAAACGGCGCCGATCTTGACCAGCAATTCACCTGCCTTGGGAGAGGGGGTAGGTGTTTCGCCGAGTGCCAGATTATCGAGTCCGAAATCGTGCAAAAGCCATGCTTTCATTGCCTGTCTCCAGTGTATGTGTAACCCAATGGCGACATTTTCCCCAAGCAACGGCGCCCGATAAATGCCCAGCCAGGCACAGGATTGTTATTTTGAAATGCAACAATCAAACTGTGCACCTGCACTGAACCGGCAACAAATACTCAACGTCAGAGGGCGCTATGGAATTGCTCCAGTCCATGCAAGTGTTCACCCGAGTGGCGGAACTTGGCAGTTTTACCCGAGCGGCAGACGCGCTGCAGATTGGCCGCCCGCAAGTCACGCGGGCGATCCAGGAGTTGGAACTTTCGCTTGGGGTGAGGCTGTTCCAGCGCACCACCCGCACCGTCAGGCTCACCTCGGAAGGAGAACAATTTTACCAGCGCACGAAAAAGATCCTTGGAGAGCTGGCGGATGCCACGGCGATGTTCTCGTCGGCAGGTTCGAGCCTGCGGGGTCGATTGCGGGTGGACATCCCCACCGCTTTTTCCCAGCCGGGGCTCATAGAGAGCCTGCGAGGGTTCTCAACCCTCTACCCTGGAATCGAGTTGGCGCTTGGGGTCACCGACAGGACCGTCGACCTGGTTGCAGAAGGCGTAGACTGCGCGCTGCGAATCGGGCAATTACCCAGTTCAAGCCTGGTGGCCTCTCGCATCGGTATGGCGACCATGGTCACCTGCGCGGCTCCGCGATATCTGAGCGAACATGGTGAGCCGGAAACCTTGGAGGCATTGAGCGCGCACCGTGGCGTGACCTTTCTCTCCGGGCAGAGCCAACGCCCACTGGCCTGGCAATTCATGGACGGCGGTCGCGAGCAATCTTATGTCAGTCGCCAGGGCATCACCGTCAACGAGTCCAATGCGTATGTCCAGTGTGGCATCGCAGGCTTCGGCATATTACAGGCCCCAGGCATAACGCTGGACCGGTTCCTGGCCGACGGGTCACTGGTTGAGGTGTTGCGAGCCTTTCGTCCACGGCCCAGGCCCGTATCAGTGCTGTACCCTAGCCGCTCGCACCTGGCTCCACAGGTAGAGGCCTTCGTTAGCTGGGTGCGCGACGAATTTCCCAAACTCTATGGGCATTGGCTAGAGGCTTAGTCGGAACGCCAGGAGGCATACTAGACGACTGGTCTAATCTGGGTTAGGCTGTACCCACTATGAAGAAACCAGCGATTGAAATGCGTGAGCACATCCTTGATGTTGCCAGGGCACTTATGACCCACAAAGGCTACACAGCTGTCGGCCTCAACGAGGTGTTGAGCACTGCCGGTGTACCCAAGGGCTCGTTCTACCATTATTTCAAGTCCAAGGAAGAATTCGGCCAAGCATTGCTCGACGTGTACTTCGCAGAGTATCTGTCCCGTATCGAGCCGATTCTCAGGCAGCAGCCTACCGGCGCGCAAAGCCTACTGAAGTATTTTCAATACTGGAGTGAAACCCAGCATGACGACGCCGTCGATAACAAATGCCTGGTAGTCAAGCTCGGCGCTGAAGTCTGTGATCTTTCTGAAGTGATGCGTCAGGTGCTGGATCAAGGCACTTCCCGCATCATCAGGTTGATCAGCGATAGCATCGAACGCGGTATCAACGATGGCAGCATCGTTACCAATGACCGCGAAGCGCTGGCCGAATCGCTTTATCAACTCTGGTTGGGCGCGTCATTGATGGCAAAAGTGAACCGCTCTGCCCAACCCTTCCAATCGGCTTTGACCATGACTAAAAGCCTGCTCGGTTGAGCGGCTTTTTTTTACCCGAAAACTAGACGACTGGTCTACTTAATGGAATCTCTCATGACTGACAACAGCACCCGTACCGACCTGTTCGAACCCACCCGCATGGGCGCTATCGAACTCGCCAACCGTATCGTCATGGCACCTGTCACTCGCAGCCGTTATGCCGAGGATGGTATCCCCAATGAACTGCACGCTACCTACTACGCTCAGCGCGCCTCAGCCGGCCTGATCATCGCCGAAGCGACCAATATCAGCGCCCAGGGCCGTGGCTATGCTGCCACGCCAGGCATCTGGAGCGCAGAACAGACCGCTGGCTGGAAGAAAGTCACCGACGCTGTGCATGCCGAAGGCGGCAAGATCGTATTGCAGCTGTGGCATGTCGGCCGCTTCTCCAGCGTCGAACTGCAACCTGACGGTCAGGCACCGGTAGCCCCTTCGGCGATCAAGGCCGAGGGCAATACCTATACGGCCGATGGTTTCGTGCCGGTGTCCACACCGCGCGCCCTGGCTACCGACGAGATCCCCGGGATCGTCGAGCAATACCGTACTGCCGCGCGCAACGCCAAGCTCGCAGGGTTCGACGGCGTGGAGGTCCATTCTGCCAACAGCTACCTGCTCGACCAGTTCCTGCGTGATTCCACCAATCAGCGTACCGACCACTACGGTGGGTCGATCGAAAACCGGGCGCGCCTGACACTTGAAGTCACCCGCGCGGTAATTGAGATCTGGGGGAGTGACCGGGTTGGAATCCGACTTTCGCCGGTAACGCCGGACGCTGGCAACACACCACCCGACAGCAACGTCATGGGCCTGTTCGGTTACCTGGTGCCCGAACTTGACGCGCTCAATCTGGCTTACATGCATTTCGTCGAAGGCGCCACGGCGACCAGCCGCGAAGTCCCGGCGGACGTTGACATGGATGCCCTCAGCGGCCTTTTCGCAGGGCCCTATATCGGTAACAACAACTACGACCTGGAAATGGCCATCGAGCGGCGCGCTCAAAAAAAGATCGACGCCGTGGCCTTCGGCCGCCTGTTCATCTCCAATCCCGACCTGGTTCAACGCTTGCGCCAGGGTGCGGCGCTGACGGTCGCTGCACGAGAGAGCTACTACGGTGGTGGCGCCAAGGGGTACACCGACTGGCCGAATGGCAATTACTGAATCCGCGAGCGCCGAGGCGCTCATCCTCTCCACGTGTAACCGCTTTTTCATCAAAGGAACAACACCATGAACAAACCCACCTACGTGCAGGAATACAACGCCATCGTCGAAGTACTCAACCAGTACAACGAAGGCGGCAAGCAGGCCAAGAGCAGCATCATGAAACCGGCGTTCAGTGAGCAGGCCACCCTATTTGGCGTCGATGCTGACGCCAAGCTTGTTGGCGGGCCGATTCAGGTCCTGTTCGATACCATCGACCACCCGCCTTTTCACCCCTCGCCCGAGGCCCAGGGCGTCATCGTCAATATCGATATCGTCGGCACTGCCGCAAGCGCGCGTATCGATACCAACGACATCTCCGGTTTCTGCTTCACTGACTTTTTCAATTTATTGAAAGTCGAGGGTCGGTGGACTGTGGTCAGCAAGATCTACCACACCCACATCGCGCCCTGACCTGCGCTGTTTTCAGAAACTGAGCGGGATCCCCATCAGAACTGCGCAAGCCTTCACGGGCCTGGCTCGTGAAGGCTTGATGTGCGATGGCAGTGCAATGGGTCAGAACGCCGGCACCACATCGCCGTGATAGCGCTCAAGAATGAACTGCTTGACCTGTGGCGAGTTCAACAACGCACCCAGCTTCTGCACTGCCGGGTCGTTGGCTTTGTCCCTGCGCACGTACAGGTAGTTGGCGTAAGGCGACTCCGAACTTTCGATGAACAGCGCGTCCTTGTGCGGCACCAGCTTGGCCTCCAGCGCGTAGTTGGCGTTGATCAGTGCCATGTCCACCTGGCCCAGCACGCGCGGCAGCATGGCCGCTTCCAGCTCCTTGAACTTGAGGTGCTTCGGGTTGCTGGTGATGTCGGCGGCGGTCGCCATGATGTTGCTGGGGTCCTTGAGCGTGATCAGCCCCTGCTTGGCGATCAGCAGCAATGCGCGGCCAGAGTTGGTGGGGTCGTTGGGAATGGCGACGGTGGCGCCGTCCTTCAGCTCTGCCACCGATTTGACCTTGCTTGAGTAGGCGCCGAACGGCTCGATGTGAACGGCCACGACCGGCACCTGGTCGCTGCTCGGCCGGTCTTTTTTGTAGGCCTCGTAGTAAGGCTTGCTCTGGAAGTAGTTGGCATCCAGCCGCCCTTCGTCAACCTGGCGGTCGGGCTGGATATAGTCGGTGAACACCTTCACGTCCAGTTCCACGCCTTGCTTGGCCAGTTCAGGTTTGAGGAACTCCAGGATCTCGGCATGGGGCACGGGCACCACGGCGATCTTGAGCGTTTCGGCTTGTGCCACGCCAAGGGAGGCGGCCAGCAGGGCAAGGGAAAGTGCAATGCGCTTCACAGGTGTTTTCCTTCGAATCGTTCAAGGGTGAATGAGGACAGGTCGAGGTCGCTGGTACCACGTGTGCACCACTGCGCAAAGGCTTCGCCCAGGGCAGCCGAGTGCTTGAAGCCGTGGCCAGAGCAGGCGGACACCACCAGGGTGTGCTTGAGTGTGGGGTGCTGGTCGATGATGAAGTGGCGGTCCGGGGTGACGGTGTAGGCACAGACGGCCGACTTGAGGACCTTGGCGGTGACCCCGGCAATACGGCCTTGCACTTGCTGCTGGTACATGTCGCGCGCTTCGGCTGCAGACACGCTGCGGTCCAGCAGGTCGGGCTGCGAGGCCGTGTGATATTGCGCGGTCGCAATCTTGAGGCTGCCCTCGCCGGGTTGCGCGGGGAACCCGTAATTGATTTTGTCGTCCCCGCGCCCATGGGTGAGGATGAACGTGGGCGACGCGCCCTCCAGGCCAGCGCCGGCTTCGAGCTCGAACCAGAAGAGTTTCTGCCGGTAGACACTGAGCAGCCGGTCAAAGGGCTCACCCAACAACCCGCCCGCCCAATTACCCGCGCTGAACACCAGCTTGCCGGCCTTCACTGTGCGCCGATCGGTGGTGACCGTGACGCCCTGTTCATCCGAGCTGATCCGGGTAACCGTTTCTCCCGTATGCAGGGTCGCACCGTGCTGCGCAGCCAGGCGCAATTGCACCTCGATGCAGCGCTCGGGGCGTACGAAACCGCCCCCGGGCTCGAAGTAGCCGATCGCGTCGTCGCGCACGTTGGCAAATTGCGGGAAGCGCTGGCGAATCTGCTCGGCGTCGAGCACTTGGTGTTCGATCCCGTAGGTCTGGGCCAGGCCTATGGTGCGCAAAGTGAAGTCGGTTTTGTCGTCGGGGTCGAAGTCGGGGCTGGATGTCAGCGCGAGCAAGCCAGATTGATCGAACAACGACTCGCCGGTCAGCGCTTCCAGCTCGCGCCAGATTTGCTGGGCCCTTTTCACGATGGGTACGTACTGCGCGCCCTCCCCCACGGACAGCCGGGTAATCCGCGTGTCACCGTGGCTCGAGCCAAAGGTATGCGGGGGCTGGAAGCGGTCGATACCCACCACATCAACACCCGCCTTGGCCAATTGATAAGTGGTAGCGGCGCCCATTGCACCCAGACCGATGACGACTACTTCACAGTGCTCCACGGACAGCGCTCACTCAAAAAGGCGCTAGTTGAAAGCAGGTGCTCGCAGGAGACAAAGAATTAAAAGGTATAAGGTTATGCCCAGGCGCGCAGAGCGCAAGCATACGCTCATTTTCTGCTTGTAATGTTGCGTGCATCATGAATATGACTAAAGCCGCTGTGAAATCAATTCAGTTCCCCCCGTTCGCCCCACTACCTAAGATGCGCCTTAATTTAAGGCTTAGCAAAAACTTGAGTGGAACACCTGATCATGGCACACACAGACTTCACGTTTTCCATCAAGCGCATTCGCTTCGACGAGCACTATAAACCCGCCGACAGCACGCGCATCACGACCAACTTCGCCAACTTGGCAAGGGGCGCCAGGCGCCAGCAGAACTTGCGCAACACCTTGACCATGATTGACAACCGTTTCAACGCCTTGGCGCACTGGGACAACCCCAAAGGTGATCGCTACACGGTGAAACTTGAAATTATTTCCGTCGCGATGTCGGTGGATAACGACCGCCCCGAGGCTGGCCTGCCCTTGATTGAAATCCTCAACACACAGATTTTCGATCGAACGACCGGCGAGCGTATGGCAGGCATGGTCGGCAATAACTTCTCTTCCTATGTGCGGGATTACGATTTCAGCGTATTGCTGCTGGAGCATAATAAGAACCAGCCGGGGTTCAGCACGCCTGATCATTTCGGCGAGCTGCATGGCAAGCTGTTCAAGCGCTTCGTGAACTCAAGTACGTATAAAGACCAGTTCGACAAGGCACCGGTCATCTGCCTGAGTGTTTCGAGCAGCAAGACCTACCATCGCACTGAAAATCAGCACCCTGTGTTGGGCCATGAATATCAGCAGGATGACTATTCGCTGACCGATGAATACTTCGCAAAAATGGGGCTGAAGGTGCGTTACTTCATGCCGCCGAACAGCGTTGCACCGTTGGCGTTCTATCACCACGGCGACTTGCTCGCTGACTACACCAACCTTGAGCTGATCAGCACCATCAGCACAATGGATACGTTCCAGAAAATCTACCGGCCCGAAATTTACAACGCGAATTCTGTGGCAGGCAAAACCTACCACCCTAGCCTGCAGCATGAGGATTATTCGCTGACTCGCATTGTTTACGACCGAGAGGAACGTAGCCGGCTGGCCATTGAGCAGGGGCGCTTTGTCGAGGAGCACTTCATCAAACCGCACCAGGCGGTGCTTGAACAATGGTCCGCCAACTACAACTCCTGACCCATTTGAAAACAAGGTTTGCGTCATGAAAAAGCTGTTGCCCACATCGACTGCCGGCAGTCTGCCGAAACCCTCTTGGCTCGCCCAACCCGAAACACTCTGGTCACCCTGGAAATTGCAAGACCAGGCATTGGTCGAAGGCAAACAGGATGCCCTGCGCTTATCGCTGCAGGAACAGCAACACGCAGGCATTGATATCGTCAGCGATGGCGAGCAAACGCGCCAACACTTTGTGACGACCTTCATCGAGCACCTCAGCGGCGTGGATTTCGAGAAGCGTGAAACGGTCAGGATCCGTGACCGCTACGATGCGAGCGTGCCAACGGTAGTGGGTGCTGTTGAACGTCAAAAACCGGTATTTGTGGAAGATGCCAGGTTCTTGCGCCAGCAAACCGGGCAACCCATAAAATGGGCGCTGCCAGGCCCCATGACCATGATCGACACGCTGTATGACAACCACTACAAAAACCGCGAGAAGCTGGCCTGGGAGTTCGCCAGGATTCTCAACCAGGAAGCCAGGGAGCTGGAGGCTGCCGGTGTCGACATCATTCAGTTCGATGAGCCAGCGTTCAATGTGTTCTTTGACGAGGTGAATGATTGGGGAGTGGCCACCCTGGAAAGGGCCATCGAGGGCCTCAAGTGTGAAACGGCCGTGCATATCTGCTACGGCTATGGCATCAAAGCCAACACCGACTGGAAAAAGACCCTGGGGGCCGAGTGGCGTCAATACGAGCAAGCGTTCCCTAAACTGCAGAAGTCCAGCATCGATATCATCTCGCTGGAATGCCACAACTCGCATGTGCCTATGGACCTGATTGAACTTATCCGCGGCAAAAAAGTGATGGTGGGCGCCATCGACGTGGCGAATCATACCGTCGAAACACCCGAGGAAGTCGCCAACACCCTGCGCAAAGCACTCCAATTCGTAGACGCCGACAAACTCTACCCTTGCACCAACTGTGGCATGGCCCCCCTGCCCCGCGAGGTTGCCAGAGGCAAGCTGAGTGCCTTGAGCGCCGGCGCAGCCATCGTGCGCCAGGAACTTTCGATGCATTAACCCACGCGTTTGTGTAGGAGCTGGCTTGCCTGCGATCGGCTGCGCAGCAGTCGTAAATTCTGTATCCGCGCCCTGCCTGGTACAACGCGGATACCGGTTTTACGACTGCTTCGCAGCCGATCGCAGGCAAGCCAGCTCCTACACGCAATCCTTCGTTGTGCGCGCCATAAGCAGCAGGGCCAAGCCCACCGCCAGCGCTGCAATCAATGCGCCCACCCAGCCCAGCGCAGCCAACCCCAACTGCTGAATCGTCGCACCGCCAATCATAGCCCCCAAGCCGATACCGCCGTTGGCAGCCGATACGTTCAGCGTGCCGGCCAACGCTTGCGCTTTCGAGCCGGCGATCATCACCCGCACCTGGCAAACCGGGAACAACGCGGTGTAGGCAATGCCCCACGCGGCCAAGGCCACGATCAGCAACCACAAGGTATCGACTGCAGGGGCCGCGGCAGCCATACCGGCCCCCAGCACGCTCAGCAACAGGATGGTTGCACCGAGTGGGCTGCGGTCAACCAGCCGCCCGCCAATGGCATTGCCGATCATGCCCACTACGCCAAAGCCCATCAGCCACCAGCCCACCTGCGCGCTGGGCACATGGGCCAGCCGCTCGAGGATATCGGCCAGGTAGGTGTAAGCGCTGAACATGGCCGTGAACACCACCACCGAAAGGGCGATGTGCAGGAGAAATTTCGGGTCTTTCAATATGACGGTCTGACGCTCGCCGACGGCGCGTTTGGGGGCTTCTGGGAGTGTCGGCAGGCGCACCCACATCAGCAGCGCTATCACCAGGCAGACGCCGGAAATAAGCCAGAACGTACCCCGCCAGCCGAGCGCATCCGCCGCCAGCGTGCCTGAAGGGATGCCAAATACGAACGCCGCCGTGATGCCCAGGTAAACCCGCGCAACCGCCTTGCCCTCATTACCTTTGCCTGCCAATTGCCCTGCCGACTCGCTGGCGGTGCCCCAGAACACCGGCAGTGTCGCTGCTGCCAGGATGCGCGAGATCGCCATGGTCCAGAAGTCCGTAGCGACTGCCGACAGGGCATTGGAGGCGGCGAAGATGAGCAGCACACCCAGGAACACCTTCTTGCGGTCCCAATGGGAAATTGCCGCGGTGAGGAACGGCCCCACCAGCATCACAGTAAACGCGAATACGGTGACCAATTGGCCTGCGTGCGCAACGGTAATGCCCAGGTCACGCGCGAGCCCAGGCAAGATGCCGAGGATGATGAACTCTGTGGTCAGCACAGCGAAGGCAGCGAGGGTGAGAATCAGGATGCTGCTGCCCGCGCGGGCATCTGCTGCCGCGGAAAGGGGCGCCGTGGTGGCATGCATCTACAGGTACTCCAACAGGAAAAGGTGGAGCGAAGGGTATAGTGGAAAAAAAAGATCAGCTTTGGCAATTAGGCAACGATATAGTGGAAATCTATTCCACAATGGGGGCGATCGGTGCTGAGCGAACAACGCTTGAAAGGTATTGCGGTTTTCATCTGCGTGGCAGAAGCCGGCAGCTTCACCGCAGCCGCCGACCGCCTGAGCTTGACCACCTCGGCGGTCAGCAAGAGCGTGGCGCGGCTTGAGGAGCGTTTGAACATCAAGCTGTTCGAACGCAGCACCCGCCGCTTGGCCCTGACCGATGCGGGGCTCGATTACTACCGCACCTGTAAAGAGGTCGTGGCCAGCCTGGACGAGGCCGAGATGGCCATGCACAGCCCCCAGACAGAGCCATGCGGCCGGGTGCGAATCGACCTGCCGGCGTCTTACGGCAAATTGCGGGTGCTCCCCCTGCTCATCGACTTCATCGCCCAGCATGAGCTGCTGATGCCACACATCACGCTCACCGACCGCTTTGTCGACCCCCTGGAAAATGGCATCGACATCCTGGTGCGCATCGGCGGGCCCGACACCTGGCCCCAAGGTATGGAGCGTCGATTGCTGGGTGTTCAGCAGCACATCTTTTGCGCATCGCCAGGCTACCTGCAGCGGCGTGGAGTACCTGAAACTGAACAGGACCTGCATGCACATGGCTGCGTGCTCTATGGCAAGACCGACGGCGGCGTATACCCGCTGCACTTTCCCGGTGGCCATGCCAGTGACAGTGAGCAGCGCATCGTCCCCGGGCGCATCGCCATTGGCAACGCAGAAGGGCAACTGGCGTTGGTGCTGGCCGGGCTGGGCGTGGCTCAGTTGCCCACGTGGCTGGTGCAGGAGCACCTCGACGCAGGCACGTTGGTGCAGATCCTGCCTGAACTCACCACTGACGGCTTGCCGATCAACATCGCATGGCCCAAAAGCCGGCAATCACAGCCCAAAGTGCGGGCATTGGTCGATGCCATTTGTGCGCACGCGATGCAAAATTGTACAAAAATCTAACTCTGTATAGCTTTATGCGAAGGGCTGATCTATACCTGTACAAGAAAACTTTTTTGTACAGGCTCGAGCATGCCCAGCTACCTGCAAACCTTCGCCGAACGCTTTGCCCGGCTCGATGCGCACACCCTCGACCAGCTGGGTGACTTGTACAGCGACGACATCAGCTTTCGCGACCCGCTGCATCACATCAGCGGCCTCCCTGCCCTGCGCGCCTACTTTGCCGAGCTCTACGGCAATATCCAGGAGGTCCACTACACCTTCGAAGGCACCGATGAGGTGGCGCCAGGCCACGGCTACATTCGCTGGACCTTGCAGTTTCGCCACCCGCGCCTGAATGGCGGGCAACGGGTCAGCCTGCAAGGCTGCAGCCACCTGCGCTGGCATGAACGCGTGCACTTTCATCAAGACTACTTCGACGCAGGCGCACTGCTTTATGAGCATGTGCCGGTGCTGGGCGGCGCGGTCCGTTGGCTCAAGGGCAGGCTGGCATGAGCCGCTGCTGGCTGACCGGTGCCAGCAGCGGCATTGGCGCAGCATTGGCGAAGTGCCTGCTGGAACAAGGCCACCAGGTTGCGCTTGGCGCTCGGCGGGCTGACAGCCTGGCGCCGTTGGCCGCGCAGTTTGGGCAGCAGACCTTGCTGGCAATCGGCGATATCGATGACCCGCCGCAGGTCGCACAAATGGCCGCACAGATCGAGCAGAACTGGGGCGCGCTGGACCTGGTGATCCTCAACGCCGGCACCTGCGAATACCTTGAACCTGGCCAGTTTGACCCGCTACTGGTCGAGCGTGTGGT
The DNA here is from genome assembly GCF_047978245.1 of Pseudomonas sp. LFS044. Lineage (NCBI taxonomy): Bacteria > Pseudomonadati > Pseudomonadota > Gammaproteobacteria > Pseudomonadales > Pseudomonadaceae > Pseudomonas > Pseudomonas sp. LFS044. The sequence goes on along the minus strand of NZ_JBFPFX010000041.1, from coordinate 18,800 downwards.
CCGTACCAACCTGGTCGGCCTCAGCCACTGCCTGCACGCTGCCTTGCCGTTGCTGCGCCGTGGCCAGCGGCCGCACCTGGTGGTGGTGGGCAGCTCGGTGTCGTGGCTGGCACTGCCCCGTGCCGGGGCTTACGGCGCGTCCAAGGCGGCCGTGCGCTACCTGATCGAGTCACTGCGCATTGACCTGATCAACGAGGGCATCGACGTCACCCTGGTCAGCCCCGGCTTCGTCGACACACCGCTGACCCGTCGCAACGACTTCCCCATGCCCCAGTTGTGGAGCGCCGAACGCGCCGCTGCGCACATCGCTGCGCGGCTGCCGCGACGCCCGCTGGAAATCAACTTCCCCGGTGTTTTCACCCAGGTGCTGCGCCTGCTCGGCGCGCTGCCGGTGCGCTGGCGACTGAAGCTAGGCCAGCGCCTGGCACGCAAGCAGCAGGAATAGACCCACATGCGCATCGCAATCATCGGCAGCGGTATCGCTGGCCTCACCTGTGCCTACCTGCTGTCACGCCGGCACGACGTCACGGTGTTCGAAGCCGCCGACTGGATCGGTGGCCATACCCACACCGTCGATGTGCAATGGGGCGGCCAGCAGTACGCGGTGGACACCGGTTTCATCGTCTTCAACGACTGGACCTACCCGCACTTCATCCGCCTGCTCGACCAGCTGAACGTCGCGTCCAGGCCAACCGAGATGAGCTTTTCGGTGCACGACCCGCGCAGCGGTTTCGAATACAACGGCCATGACCTGAACACGCTATTCGCCCAGCGCAGCAACCTGTTGTCTGCCGGGTTCTGGGGCATGTTGCGCGACATCGTGCGCTTCAACCGCAAGGCCATTGCCGACCTGGAAAACAAACGCATCGACGACGCCACCACCCTGGGTGGCTACCTGCAGATGCAGGGCTACGGGCAGCGTTTCATCGACCATTACATCGTGCCGATGGGCTCGGCGATCTGGTCGATGTCGCGTGCCGACATGCTCGGTTTTCCGCTGCAGTTTTTCGTGCGCTTCTGCCGCAACCATGGCTTGCTGTCGGTGAGCAATCGCCCGCAATGGCGAGTGATCGAGGGTGGCTCGCGCAGCTACCTGGCGCCGTTGTGCAAGCCTTTTGCCGAACGCATCCGCCTCAATTGCCCGGTCAGTCGGGTGAGCCGTGACGAGGGTGGCGTGACCGTGCTCAGCGCAGTTGGCAGCGAGCGCTTCGACAGCGTGGTGTTCGCCTGCCACAGCGACCAGGCGCTGGCCCTGCTCGAGGCGCCCAGCGCCGACGAGCGCGCGGTACTGGGCGCCATCACCTACGCCAGCAACGACGTGGTGCTGCACACCGACACCCGCCTGCTGCCCAAGCGCCACAAGGCCTGGGCCAGCTGGAACTACCGCCTCGGTGGCCCGCAGCAGGCCCCCGCCGCGCTGACCTACGCAATGAACATCCTGCAGGGCATCGACGCGCCGGTGACCTTTTGCGTGAGCCTGAACCAGACCGCGCTGGTGGACCCGACGCAGATCCTCGCCCGCTTTGACTATGCGCACCCGCAATACAGCCTGGTAGCCCTGGCCGCACAGGCCCGCCAGGACGAACTGCAGGGGCGTCAGCACAGCTACTACTGCGGCGCTTACTGGGGCAATGGTTTCCACGAAGACGGCGTGGTCAGCGCGCTGAAAGTCGCGGACTTTTTTGGAGAAGGCTTGTGAACAGCAGTTTGTGTCACGGCTGGGTCAACCATCGGCGCCTGACCCCGCGACAGCACGTGTTCCGTTACCGCATTGGCATGTTCTACCTGGACCTGGATGAACAACCCCGCCTGCTCGGCCTCAGCCGCTGGCTGGGGCGTTCACGGCTGGCGCCGTTGTGCTGGCGAGAAAGCGATTACCTGCCCGCGCTGACCCGGCAGGGCGTGCCCTTGGCCCAGGCTGCGCGGCAACTGGTCGGCCAGGCCACCGGGCAAACACCTGAAGGCGCTGTGCACCTGCTCACTCAGCCACGCTGCTGGGGGTTGTCTTTCAACCCGGTAAGCGTCTACTTCTGCCACGACCGGGCCGGCCAGCTGGTGGCGATCCTGCTGGAGGTGCGCAACACGCCCTGGCGCGAGCGCTTCCACTATGTGCTGCCCGTGCACCACGGCCTGAAATCGGGGTTCTCCGTGGCCAAGGCATTTCACGTTTCGCCCTTCATGCCGCTGGACATGGAGTACCGCCTGCGCTTCGTGCTCGATGCACAGCGCGTGCACATGCACATGGAAAACTGGCACGAAGGGCAAAAGGTGTTCGACGCCGACCTGGCCTTGCAACGTGCGCCGCTGGACCGCGCCGCCCTGCACCGCCACATCCTCACCTTCCCCTGGATGAGCCTGCGCACGGTGTCGGCCATCTACTGGCAAGCCCTGCAGTTGTTGCTCAAGCGCACACCCATCCACGACCACCGCGCCAGCCAGGGCAACCTGGGCCTCGGCCACGCCGCCTGTAAGGAGCCCGATCATGACCGATCCCACGTTGAGCGTTAGCAAGTCGGCCGGCCGTACGCCGTTATTCGCCAGCCTGGCCAGAACGGCCGTGCTGGCCCAGTTGCGGCGCCTGGCCCACGGCAGTTTGCGGGTAATCTGCAATGACCGGCAGTGGAGCTTCGGCGACACCGGCAGCGCGCTCTACGCCGAAGTCGAAATCGTCGACGAGGCGGCCTGGAGCCTGGTCGCCAGCAGTGGTTCGATTGGCGCTGGGGAAGGCTACATCCACGGTTACTGGCGCAGCCCCGACCTGGCCGCGGTAACCCGCGTGTTCGTCGCCAACCTCGATGTCCTCGACGCCATGGAGGGCGGCCTGGCGCGCCTGGCACGCCCCGCCCTGCGCCTGCTGCACCAGCTCAACCGCAACAGCCGGCGCGGCGCACGGCGCAACATTCTCGCCCATTACGATTTAGGCAATGCCTTGTTCGAACGCCTGCTCGACCCGACCATGATGTACTCGGCGGCGCAGTTCGACAGCGCCGAGCAAAGCCTGGAACAGGCACAACTGAACAAGCTTGAAACGATCTGCCAGAAGCTTGAACTGAAACCCGACGAGCACCTGCTGGAAATCGGCAGCGGCTGGGGCAGCCTGGCCATCCACGCGGCCACCCGGCATGGCTGCCGTGTTACCACCACGACGCTGTCTGACGCGCAATACACCCACACCCTGCAACGCGTGCAGGCGCTGGGGCTGACTGAGCGCATCACGGTGCTGCGCGAGGATTACCGAGACTTGCGCGGGCGCTTCGACAAGCTGGTGTCAGTGGAAATGATCGAAGCCGTCGGCCACCGCTACCTGCCCACGTACTTCCGCCAGTGCGCCGGGCTGCTCAAGGACGACGGCCTGATGCTGCTGCAGGCGATCACCATTCGCGACCAACGCTACGCCCAGGCGCGCCGTTCGGTGGATTTCATCCAGCGTTACATCTTCCCCGGCGGTGCGTTGCCCTCGCTTAGCGTGCTGCTGGATACCGCCAGCCGCCAGACCAAGCTGAACCTGGTCCACCTCGAAGACTTCGGCCAGGACTACGCACGCACCTTGCGCCATTGGCGCGACAACCTGCGCCAGGCGCGCGCCGCGCTGAAAGAGCTGGGTTACGACGACACCTTCCAGCGCTTGTGGGAGTTCTACCTGTGTTACTGCCAGGGCGGGTTCGAGGAGCGCGCAATTGGTGTGGCGCAGTTGCTGTGGGCGGCGCCGCAGGCGCGTCGGGCACCGCTGCCAGGCGCCTGAGCGGTGCCCAGGCGATGGCTGATCGGCAATGCCTTGTGGTTGCAGGCAGGGTGGTGGATCTGTGTATTGGGGGCGCACAGGCCTTGGCTGCTGGTGATGGTGCCGATTGGCCTGGCGTTGCACCTGCGCTATTGCCAGGACCGCGGTGCAGAAGTGCGTGCGCTTTTTTGGGTAACGCTTGCCGGTTGTGTGCTGGACAGCGTGCTGGGGGCGATGGGGGTGTTCGACTTCGCCCAATGGCCGTTGCCTCTCTGGCTGGCATTGTTGTGGCTGGTGCTGGCCAGCGGGCTGCGCCATAGCCTGGCGTGGGCAGCGCGGCCGGTTTGGCTCGGAGCGCTGCTGGGTATGTTGGGTGGCCCGCTGGCTTATCTGGCGGGGGCCCGCTTGGCGCAGGTAGCGTTGCCGATGGGGGTTATGCCGACTGCGATTGTATTGGGGATGATCTGGGCGCTGGTATTTCCATTGGCCCTGCGCATTGCATTAAGGCCTAAGCCAGCCCCAACCCTCTGATCAGCGCGGGCTACTGTGGGAGCGGCTTCAGCCGCGAAGCAGGCGCCGCGGTGGATGGCACCGGCTTCGCCGGTGTTCGCGGCTGAAGCCGTTCCTACAGGATCCCCGCCAAATCAGTAAGTTAGCGTTTGTTCTGTGGGAGCGGCATTGACCCTCTGTGTTCACGGCGTGCCCGCCGGCAACCGGCGGAAGAACAGGGTTATCTGCGCGACCTCCACCCCCAGCTTGCGCATGCTCGAGCGGTTGATCAGGGTGTCGGCATCCATCAGGTACATCCAGTCGTCGATGTCCATTTGCCAATGCCGCCCGTCCACCGGCACGTCGAGCGTGTAGCGCCAGCGCAAGGCATTGCCCGCCACCTCGCCACGCGCCTCGCCGATCACGTCACCCGCACGCCCGCGCCAGCGTCCGGGGCCGTCCGGGGTGATCGTCCAGGTGCGCTGCTGGCGGGTACCGTCGCTGTACAGGAAATGCTCGTCGAGGATCAGCTTCTCGCCCTCGCGGCGGCTGTCGATACGCACATGGAACCGCTTGGTCACCTCCCCCGAGCGCTTCTGCACCATGCCCCACGCCTGCACCGGCACCGCGAAGAACGCGACCAGGTCCAGCGTCGGCTTCTCGCCAGCGTAGTGGTCCACCTCGACGTTGCCGCAACTGCCCAGCAACAGGCAGCCAATCAACAGCAGCACTCTACCCATGTTCACTCTCCTCGATCGTTGCCCGCCAGGCCGAGCAGGCGCTGGCGTAACGCTGGGTCGCGGGCTCGCGGGTCGAGCCAGATAGCGAAGAAGGCGCGGGCGAACGCCGGGTCGGCGACCTCGTGGCGCAGTTGCCCGTCGACATAGAAACGGCTGCCCTGCCCTGGCAGGTACACCCCGGTGATGCGCGTGCCCGGCTGCACATCGACGAACGCCGCCTGCATGGCTTGCGCCCATCGGTCCTGCGTGGGCTGGGGCAATTGCCCGCCACTCAGGCGGCGCATCTCGTCCAGGCTTGCCTGCACCAGCGTGTCGCGCGACAACGCCCGGTGGTAGATCAGCTCCAGGGCGAACGGCGCTTGCCAGCCTTGAGGCGTCCCGGCGCTCCACAAGCGGGCGGTGTACACCCTGAAGCCAAACCAGGTGAACTCGCCGCTGCCCACCTGGCGCGCGTCGGGCACCGCGGGTCGCCAGTCTGCCGCGGCCGCAAACCCCGCCAACAGCAGTACAGCCAGGAGAAACGCACCGCGTCGACGCGCCATGAGAGGGACACCGCAGAACCCTAATGTTGTACAAGTATATTTTCCTGTATAGCTTTTTGCTGCGAGATCGACGCCCATGGCGAAATACATGACGGACGGCATTCGTTCGGTTATCGAACAATAGAGCCATACTCGGCATTGACGGTGCGGGTTTCACTGCTCACCATGCCACGGCCTTGCGAGTGCTCCCTGCCTTGAGCCAAAACCGCGAGCTAGATGCATCCGCCGTTCATTACAATTTCAAGAAACAGGTACATCCGCCATGCCTCCGATTCCCCATGCTTCCATGGGCAGCAAGATTCGCGGCGCCTTTGCCGTCGGCAAGACGCGTTGGGGCATGCTCGCCCTGGTGTTCTTCGCCACCACCCTGAACTACATCGACCGCGCCGCCCTCGGCATCATGCAGCCCATGCTGGCCAAGGACATGAGCTGGACGGCGATGGACTACGCCAACATCAACTTCTGGTTCCAGGTGGGGTATGCCATCGGCTTCCTGCTGCAGGGCCGGCTGATCGACAAGGTAGGTGTCAAACGCGCCTTCTTCGTCGCGGTACTGCTCTGGAGCCTGGCCACGGGCGCCCACGGCCTGGCCACCTCGGCCGCCGGTTTCATGGTCTGCCGCTTCATCCTCGGCCTGACCGAAGCCGCCAACTACCCCGCCTGCGTGAAGACCACGCGCCTGTGGTTCCCTGCCGGTGAACGGGCCATCGCCACCGGGCTGTTCAATGCCGGCACCAACGTTGGCGCGATGATCACCCCGGCACTGCTGCCGGTGATCCTTGCCGCTTGGGGCTGGCAGGCGGCCTTCATCGCCATGGGCTGCCTGGGCCTGGTCTGGGTGATCTTCTGGGGGCTGAAATACTTCAACCCTGAAGACCATCCGAGCGTGCGCCAGAGCGAGCTGGACTACATTCAGCAAGAGCCGGAGCCTGAGGCGGTGCGTGTGCCCTTCAGCCGCATCCTGCGCATGCGCGGCACGTGGGCCTTCGCCGTGGCGTTCGCGATCACCGCGCCGGTGTTCTGGTTCTACCTGTACTGGCTGCCGCCGTTTCTCAACCAGCAGTACAACCTGGGCATCAGCGTCACCCAGATGGGCATCCCGCTGATACTGATCTGGCTGACGGCCGACTTCGGCAGCATTGGCGGCGGCATCCTCTCGTCGTGGCTGATCGGCCGCGGCGTGCGCGCCACGCGGGCGCGGTTGATTTCGATGCTGATCTTCGCCTGCACCATCATCAGCGTGACCTTCGCCGCCCACGCCAGCGACCTGTGGGTCGCGGTGCTGGCCATTGCCGTGGCGGTCGGCGCGCACCAGGCCTGGACGGCAAACATCTGGAGCCTGTTGATGGACTACACGCCCAAGCACCTGGTAAGCACGGTGTTCGGCTTCGGCAGCATGTGCGCGGCCATCGGCGGCATGTTCATGACGCAGATCGTCGGCAGCGTGCTGACCATCACCCACAACAATTACGGCGTGCTGTTCACCATGATCCCGACGATGTACTTCATCGCGCTGGTGTGGCTGTACTTCATGGCGCCGCGCAAGGTCGAGACGGCGTAAGCGCTAGACCGGTTTTCCTCGAAGGGGCCTGCGGGCCTCTTTTTTTTGTATGGGGGGTGGGGGTGCCTGCCTTGGGATCTTTGGTGATGCACAAATCGAGCGCCGCCCGCGCGGCGCATCGCGGGCAAGCCCGCTCCTACATTTGCTGCAACGCGCCGTTCCAGTCAGGCCATGGTTGTCCGCCTTGGCGCATGACTGAAGACAGATGGGGCGCCGGCAGCGCCAGCCGAGAAATTGCGTCGTGCCAACAAGGCTGGCAACTATGGCCTCACAGGCCATGGCACGTTGCAACAAATGTAGGAGCGGGCTTGCCCGCGATGCGCCGCGCGGGCGGCGCTCGATTTATGCATCACCGAAAATCCCAAGGCAGGCACCTGGCAGCCAACCCCTTATCTCCCGCCAGCCCCACCCCAACTTTTTCGTATACAAAATCAACCATTCCTGGTTACATTACCCCCGCGCCTACGACACCGGTAATCGCCGCTGCGTATTGCGACAGGCCTGAAGCCATGCACTACCCCTACCCGCTCGCCCTCTCCGAGCCCCCTGCGCGAATCGATGCATTCGCCGCTATTTCGTTACCCCGGCAGCCCACCCTTCGCCCCACGTCGAGCCTATGCGCCTCGACGGCGTCGACGCGCGCGCTGCAGCCCTGACCTACCCTGCCAACCACGCAGTGTTTGCCACACAGCACCTGGTTTCCAGGGCCTGGCTCTAGTCGAAAACCGGGTGTCCATACACACAGATTGCAACCCGCACCCCTCACGGGAAGGAACACCAATGCCCAAGACTTTGCTGATAAAAAACGCCGAACTGCTGGTGACGATGGACGGCGAACGCCGCGAGATCAGACGCGGCGGCGTGTACATCGAAGACAACCTGATCAAGCAGGTCGGCCCCAGCGACGAGCTGCCCCAGCACGCTGACGAAATCCTCGACATGACCGGCAAGGTGGTCATCCCGGGGTTGGTCAACACCCACCACCACATGTACCAGAGCCTCACCCGCGTTGTGCCAGCGGCCCAGGACGGCGAGCTGTTCAACTGGCTGACCAACCTGTACCCGATCTGGGCAAGGCTGACCCCCGAGATGATCGCGGTGTCGACCCAGACGGCCATGGCCGAGCTGATCCTCTCGGGCTGCACCACCTCCAGCGACCACCTGTACATCTACCCCAACGGTTGCAAGCTCGACGACAGCATCCACGCCGCCGGCGAAATCGGCATGCGCTTCCACGCCGCGCGCGGCAGCATGAGCGTCGGCCGCAGCCAGGGCGGGCTGCCACCGGATTCGGTGGTGGAAAAGGAAAGCGACATCCTCAAGGAATCGCAGCGCCTGATCGAGGACTACCACGACGCCAACCACGGCTCGATGCTGCGCGTGGTGGTGGCGCCCTGCTCGCCGTTCTCGGTCAGCCGTGACCTGATGCGCGAAGCCGCAGTGCTGGCGCGCAACTACGGGGTGTCGCTGCACACCCACCTGGCCGAAAACGTCAACGACATCGCCTACAGCCGCGAGAAGTTCGGCATGACCCCGGCCGAATACGCCGAAGACCTGGGCTGGGTCGGCCACGATGTGTGGCATGCCCACTGCGTGCAACTCGACCAGCACGGCATCGAGCTGTTCGCCCGCACCGGCACCGGTGTGGCCCACTGCCCATGCTCGAACATGCGCCTGGCCTCGGGCATCGCGCCGATCCGCAAGATGCGCGACCACGGTGTGCCGGTAGGCCTGGGCGTCGATGGTTCGGCCTCCAACGATGGCGCCAGCATGATCGGTGAAGTGCGCCAGGCGCTGTTGCTGCAGCGTGTCGGCTTTGGCCCCGATGCGATGACCGCTCGCGAGGCGCTGGAAATCGCCACGCTCGGCGGCGCCAAAGTGCTCAACCGTAACGACATCGGTGCCCTGGCGCCGGGCATGGTCGCCGACCTGGTGGCCTTCGACCTCGGGCATGTGTCCTACGCCGGTGCTCACCACGACCCGCTGGCGGCGCTGGTGTTCTGCACCCCGACCCAGGTCCACACCAGCGTGATCAACGGGCGTGTGGTGGTCAAGGATGGCCGCATCACCACCGTCGACCTGCCCCTGGTGCTCGAGCGCCACAACCAACTGGCCCGCCAGCTGGTCATCGGCGAGTAATGCAAAACGGCCGTTGCGCACTGCAAAGCGCGTAACGGCCAACCCCTGTTCAAGAGTTCACCCACCGCGACTGAAACCGTGCTGTTAGACGCATTAAAAAAACAAAAGCGAGCTACTCACCATGACTTCACCCGCTACACCTCGTCCGGAAGACGAGAACCTCGGCGTTGGCGCCAATGTGGCCTATGGGCTGCAACATGTGCTGACGATGTATGGTGGCATTGTTGCCGTACCGCTGATCATCGGCCAGGCGGCCGGCCTGACACCGGCTGAAATCGGCCTGCTGATCGCCGCCTCGCTGTTTGCCGGCGGCCTGGCGACGCTTCTGCAGACCCTCGGTATTCCGTTCTTCGGTTGCCAGCTGCCCTTGGTCCAAGGGGTGTCCTTCGCTGGCGTGGCGACAATGATCGCGATCATCGGCAGTGACGGCCGGGTTGGCCTGTCGGTGGTGTTTGGCGCTGTAATCGCGGCGTCATTGATCGGGCTGCTGATCACGCCGCTGTTCTCGCGCATCACGAAATACTTCCCGCCCCTGGTGACGGGCATCGTCATCACTACCATCGGCCTGACCCTGATGCCGGTCACGGCGCGCTGGGCCATGGGCGGCAACAGCCAGGCAGCAGATTTTGGCAGCACCGCCAACATCGCCCTGGCGGCCTTCACCCTGGCCACCGTGCTGTTGCTGAGCAAGCTGGGCAGCGCCACCCTCTCACGCTTGTCGATTTTGCTGGCGATGGTGATCGGTACACTGGTGGCCGTGGCCTTTGGCATGGCCGACTTTTCCAATGTGCTGGACGGCACGCTGGTCGCCTTGCCTCAATTGATGCCACTGGGCGCGCCCGAATTCCGGGTTGCGGCGATCATCTCGATGCTGATCGTGATCGTGGTAACCATGGTCGAAACCTCTGCCGACATTCTCGCCGTCGGCGAAATCATCGGCACCAAGGTCGATTCGAAACGGTTGGGTAATGGCTTGCGCGCCGACATGATTTCCAGCGTCTTCGCGCCGGTGTTCGGCTCCTTCACCCAAAGTGCCTTCGCCCAGAACGTCGGCCTGGTTGCCGTGACCGGCGTGAAGAGCCGCTATGTGGTGGCCACCACCGGCCTGATCCTGGTGACCCTTGGCCTGCTGCCGGTAATGGGCCGGCTGATTGCCGCGGTGCCTACCTCGGTGCTGGGCGGCGCGGGCGTGGTGCTGTTCGGCACCGTCGCGGCCAGCGGCATCCGCACCTTGGCCCAGGTGGACTACCGCAACAACATGAACCTGATCATCGTTGCCACCTCGATCGGCTTCGGCATGATCCCGATCGCCGCGCCAGGCTTCTACCACCACTTCCCGGCCTGGTTCGAGACGATCTTCCACTCCGGCATCAGCTCGGCGGCGATCATGGCGATCCTGCTGAATTTGCTGTTCAACCACCTGCGTGCCGGCAACTCCGACCAGCAGTCGGTGTTCGTCGCCGCCAGCGAGCGCACCTTGCGCTACCGCGACATTGCCGGGCTCAATGAAGGTGACTTTTTCCGTGATGGCAAGCTGTTCGACTGTGACGGTAACGAAGTGCCGATCACCGAGGCCGACGACGGCCACGGCGAGGCTCCGGCGCCGCGCAAGAAGCGCCCTGAGCACGTGCATTGACTGGCAGCGGCGCCCAGGCGCCGCTTTTTTCGGGGCCGGTTTTACAGCACTTTCACCGCTCGCCCAATGAACTGCACAGGCCCCGTTGGCCGACCGGTTGGCGAGCCGCCGGCCTTCTCGAGGGTCAACTCGAACAGTTGGTTGGCTTCCAGCGGCGGCAGGTCGTGCGCGGGCACGCGGTATTGCTCACCCGGCTTGACCAGGCCCAACGACACCGGGGCCTGCCACTGCTCACCTTTGGTCCAGAACTGCAGCACCTTGTCGCTGGGTACCGGGAACTGGCCCAGAGGAATCAGCTGAATGCTGCGCGCGTCGCTGGCCTGCACCACCCAACCTGCAGCACTGTCAGCCGGTGCAACCAGCACCACCAGGTAAGACGGCGCCGGCGCTTGGGTGGTCAGCAGCGTAAATGCCAGCAGCAGGCTCGCAAGCACACCGGCCCCGGCCATGCCTTGCCACAGCGCCAAGCGTTGCCACCAGCGCGGTGGCTGTGCAGGTTGTTGCACATCAAGGCTGCGGTCGATCCGGCGCCACAACCGAGCGCTGGGCGCCACAGGCTCGGCCAGTGCATTGAGCGACAGTAGCCGTTGCTCCCAGGCATCCACGGCGGCACGTAGCTGCGCGTCTTCGCCGAGGCGCTTCTGCACGGCCTGGTGCTGCTCTGCCGACAAAGTGCCCAGCACATATTCCCCGGCAAGCGCGTCGAGCGCTTCTGCCGTTTCGCCCTGCGCTTTCTTCATCCCATGCACTCCCGCAACGCCTTCAGGCTGCGTTTGATCCAGGCCTTGATGGTGCCCAGCGGCGTGTTCAGCAAACTGGCGATCTCGGCATGGCTGCACCCGTCGACATACGCATGCAGGATGCACAGCTTGCGTGCAGGCTCCAGCTGCTCAAGGCAGCGATGAACCTTGGCCGAATCCGCTTGCAGGTCGATATCCCCGGCAAAGGGCGCAGGGGTGAAAGCCGCCTCGTCAAACACCACTTCCCGCCGGGTATCGCGAATGAAGTTGAGCGCCAGATGGCGAGTGACGCTGTAGATCCAGCCACGCGCCGAGCCGCGCGCAGGGTCGAAGCTGGCGGCCCGGGTCCAGATGCGGACAAAGGCGTCGTGCAGGATATCTTCGGCCGTCGCATCGTCGCGGGCGATACGCCGCGCGACGCCCAGCAAGCGTGCGCCCTCCTCCTCGTAGAGTGCATTCACACCGCCATCGACAGCGGTACACCCTGCAGCCATTCCGGGTGGTAGCGCAACAGCATCTCCAGGCCGCGCTCCTGGTAGGCCGGGAAGCTGATCGCGACCAGCGTCTCGCCCTTGACCTTCTGCGGCGGGCCGAGGCGCTGGAGGATCACGCCGTTGCGAACGAAATAGCGCTCCATGGCCGTGGTGGTCACCGCCACCACCGAACTGGCCCCCAGGTACCAGCCGCATTGCAGGCTGGACCAGAATATCTTCATCGCCAGCTGCGGATCGTCCGCCGCGCTGGCGGCGTAGCGCGAAAGCTCCCAGACCGACGGATCGCTCGGCGGGGTTTCGCTGCACAGGTAGGCGAAGACGTCCTTGAGCAGGTAGGCGTCGGTCGTCGGCAGCAGGCGGGCGCAACCGCAGATGCCCTGGCGGCCCATGGCGACGATGTAGCGGGTTTGCGGATGGTCGAACTGGTCGAATTCCTGGTCGCGGACCCTGGAGGTGGAGACCACGTCCCAGCCCAGCTTCTCGATGAAGACTTGATGCCGGTAGCGTCCCAGCTCGGCGATCATGGCGGCGGAAAGCCCTTCCAGCGATTCAGAGAGCAATTCGATCATGCAATGCGCGCCGGTCACCCTGCGCGCAAGCCTGGAGGCAACGTTGATAATCGAACGGAGGCAAAGGTGAGTTCACTGCAAGGTCCCTGGGCGGCACCCCAGCCAAGTGACTGGGGCTTGTCGATAGCGTAGACGCCAGCCACTCACCTGCCTGGTTCGGTCACCTTCATTTAGCCGCCCAGAAGATGTAGTCAGCCTGGTAGTCGACGACTTTGCGCTCGCCCTTGTTCTGCGCCGCGCAGGCGCTTGCCGGCGCCACGCCGCCACGGGTGGCCAGGCGCTGGATGAAGCTTACGCCGGTCATGGCGCCCTTGCCCTCGGCCGGGTTGGCCTGCACCAGTTGGTAAGGCAGGTCGCCCTTGGCCGCTGGCGCGATGGCCAACTGGGTGCCGGTGACCTTCGAGCCGTCCTTCGCCTGCCAGGTGGCGGGCGGCCCGAAATAGTCGCCCACTGGCTTGCCGGCCCTGTCGTTGAGCACGGCCTTGGGGCCGACGAAGGTCCATTCGGTTTGGCCCGGCGCATTGGCTTTGTCGCGGCATTCGTAGGTGATCTGGCCGACACCGACGGTCTCGAGCATGACCGAATGGCCGTCCGGCACCTTGACGGCGTCAGGTACGGTGGATTGAGCGTGGGCGGCCTGGTTGGCCAGTATCAGCACAAGGCCGCCGGCAAGCATCAGCAGGGTAACGGGGCTATTCATGGTGCACATCTCCTGGCGAGTAATCGACAGCGCGAAGTCGCGCTGCCTGTAATACCCGCCAGGGTGCTGTTTGGATGCAGCCCCCGATAACTATTTCGAGGGGCGTTGCCATCAGCCGGCTTCAGCCCGCACAGCCGAGGCTGCCTTGCGCAGGCTCCAGACGCCCCACGCCAGGCCGATCACCGCCGCGGTGACGGAGCCCGACAGCACGCCGAGTTTCGCTGCGCCCAGCGCGCCAGGGTCAGCGAAGGCCAGGTTGGCGATGAAGATCGACATGGTGAAGCCGATACCCGCCAGCAGCCCGATCAGGGTGATACCGCGCCAGGTGACACCGGCCGGCAGCGCACACCAACCCAGGCGCACCATCAGCCAACTGACGCTGACAATGCCCAACGGCTTGCCGGCGACCAACGCAACGGCAACGGCAACCATCACCCAGAACGGCCCGTCGGCCGACAGGTCGACACCGGACAACCCGACACCGGCGTTGGCCAGGGCAAACAGCGGCATGATCGCGTAGGCCACCCATGGGTGCAGGGTGCCTTGCACACGGGTCACTGGCGGCACCAGCTCACGCTGGGCCAGGCGCAGGTGTTTCAGCGGGCTCATGAGCTGGCTGGCATCACGCTCCGGTGCCTTTGCGCGGCCCAGCAGGTCGTCGGTGAAGCGGCTGACGGCCTCCAGCGGGCGCTCGCTCAGCGGCATCGCCTTGACCGGCGTCATCAGCCCCAACGCCACACCCGCCAAGGTGGGGTGGGCACCGGTCATCAGTACGCCCAGCCAGGTGATGAAGCCGGGGATGATGTAGGCATAGGCCGAGCCGACGCCGATCTTCTGCAGGCCGAGCACCAGCAGCAGGCCGATGGCGGCAACGCCCAGGCCGCTGTAATCGAGGCCACCGGAGTAGAAGAAGGCAATGATCAGCACGGCAATGATGTCGTCGATGATCGCCAGGGCCAGCAGAAACACCCGCACATTGGACGGGATCGACTTGCCCAGCAGCGCCAGCACACCCACCGCAAAGGCGATGTCGGTGGCGGTAGGCACCGCCCAGCCTTGGTGGTCGGCCGGGCCATGGTTGAACGCCAGGTAGATCAGTGCAGGCACCGCCACCCCGCCGACGGCCGCAGCCATCGGCAGCGTGGCTTGGCGCAGGCTGGACAGCGCCCCTTCATGGATTTCGCGGCGGATTTCCATGCCCACCACCAGGAAGAAGATGGTCATCAGGCCATCGTTGATCCAGAAGTGCAGTGACTGGGAATACACCAGCGAGCCGATGCCGAAGGTGATGGGCGTGTGCCAGAGGGCATCGTAGCTGTCAGCGGCGGGCGAATTCGCCCAGATCAACGCCGCCACGGCGGCGATCAGCAGCACGATACCGCTCACGGCCTCGATGTGCAGGAAGCGCTCGAAGTTGGCAAAAGCGCGCAGGGCGATGCGCTGGGCGCGAGGAATTACATGTTTTTGCATGGGCGCAAGAACTCCCGCTGGCGGCCCGACCGGCGTAGTTGTTTAACCTGCATCACTGCTCCGTGCAGCTAGCACCCGGGCGGCATTCTAGCGGAAAACCTGCCTGTCGTGTGCACAACCCGTTTATCAGCAACCTGCCTGCTGCGGCTGAACGCTACGATCTCGGGCAACCGGCTGCACTGGCGCGCACCGCGCTGGCCAGCTTCTGCAGATTGGCCTGCTGGGCGCCGACCAGGCTGCCGATGCTGTTTTGCGCGGGGGTTTGCACCGAGGTCCGGCACGTCATCTCAGCCTGCCCAGGGCGTTGCAGGCGCCACACCGTTTCCAGCAGCGCGTACTGCCCCGGGACCGAGTCGAACCGCTGCACATCCACCCGCAACAGCGCCCTGGGCGTGCCGCCCACCGGCCCGCCGAGCTGGTCCTGCAAGGCGCTGCGGAACTCATCGACCAGGTTAGCCCCCCACCATTCGGTTTCCAGGATCACCAGCCCGCTCGTGCCCTGGCGTATCACCAGTTGAGGGCGGTCCACCTGCGGCGGCACGCTGACCCGCTCGACCAGGATCTTCTCTCCCGTACTGCGGCTCGGCTGAGCGGCAACCAAGGTGTGATAGTTGTTGGGCGCGCTGCGACAGCCCGCGGTCAGCACCACCAGCGTGGCCAGCAACAGGGTAGGCAGCGTGCGCATTGGCTCATACTCCTTGGGGCATGCTCAGGGATTGACGTCGTCCGCGCCTGCGGCTTTCGGCCGCCCGCGAATCAGCGATTCAGGGTGACGGCCGAGATAGTCCGCCAGGTCGCGCAACGAGCGTGACATGCGTTCCAGCTCCTGCAGCGTATCGCCGAGTTTTTCCCGCTGCGGCGAGTTTTCGGCGATCGCCGAATTGGCCGTGCGCAGGGTCTTCTGCAGTTCATCCAGGGTGCTCGTCAGGCCAGGCAGGGTCTGCCCATCAACCCGCTTGGCGGCGCTGCGCAGCTCGCGCAGCGTGCCATCGAGGTTGCCGGCGATGCTTTCGAGCGGCAGCTTGCCGATGCGCTCGAGCACACCCTGCAGCTGCTCCTGGAGTTTTTCCAGGCTGCCGGGCACGGTGGGGATGACGATCGGGTCGGCGCTCATGTCGAAGGCGACCTTGGGCGCCTCAGGGTAGAAGTCCAGCGAGATGAACATCTGCCCGGTGATCAGGTTGCCGCTGCGGGCCTGGGCGCGCAGGCCGTGCTCGACGAACGTACCGATCAGTTGCCGGGCACCGGCGGCGTCGCCCTCGGTGTGCTTGAACACCTTGAGCATCTTCTGGTGCACGGGGCCCAGGCGCTGGGGGTAGATGGCCGCATCCACCACAACGGGGAAGCTCTGTTTTTTCGGGTCGTAATCCAGGGTGATCGACGTCACCCGGCCGAACTCCACGCCCTTGAATTCCACCGGCGCCCCCACTGACAGCCCACGCATCGACTGGTCAAAGCGCAGGCGCAGGTATTGCGCCTTGCCAGTTGGCGGTGCCAGGGCCGCATCGCGGTCGGCGAACAGCTCGAAGGCCTGCTGGTCGACAGCGGCCTCTGCGGGCGCTGCGTATTCGGGCGTGCCGAAGGCCAGCCCGCCCATGAGGATCGACGATAACGACTGGGTCTCGACCTTCAGCCCGTTGGCCCCGATCTGCATGTCGATGCCGCTGGCGTTCCAGAACCGCGTGTCGAGCGTGACGAACGCATCGTAGGGCGACTGCACGAAGATATCGATGTCCACGCCCCTGCCGTCGGGCTTGATCGCATAAGACACCACCTCGCCCACCGGGATACGGCGGAAATAGATCGATGAGCCGATGTCCAGCGAGCCCAGGTCATTGGCGCTGAGCACGAAGCGCTTGCCCTTCTCGCCGTAGGTGATGGGCGGTGGCGACTCAAGCCCGACGAAGGTTTTTTCAGGCTTTTTCGACTCGCCGGCATCGGCACCGATGAAGCTGCCCGACAGCAACGTGTCGATCCCCGAGATGCCGCCGGCGCCGATGCGCGGGCGCACCACCCAGTAGCGCGCGCCGTCGGTGGCGAACGACTCTGCCTCCTTGGACAGTTCGACCTTGGCCACCACGCCCTTGCGGTCCTCGGTCAGCTCCACCGTGGTCACTTCGCCGATCACCACGCTGCGGTAACGCACCTGGGTCTTGTGCGCCACCAGGCCCTCGCCGCTACGAAATGAAATGCTGATCACCGGCCCTTGCTCCATCCAGTTACGCACCACCAGCGAGGCGCCGACCAGCAGTGCCAGCACCGGGACGATCCACACCAGCGAGACACTGAAGCGCCGTGTGCGCACCTGCGCCTGGCCGGGCCGTGCGTGGTTCTCAGTCTCCAGCGCCATCGCCGTGCTCCCCGTGGTGTGGTTGGTCGTCCCAGATCAGGCGTGGGTCGAAGCTCATAGCCGCGAACATGGTCAGCACCACCACCAGGCCGAAAAACAGAATGCCGGGACGCGGCTCGATGGTGCCCAGCCCGCGCAGCTGCACCAGCGCAGCCACCAGCGCCACCACCATGACGTCGAGCATCGACCAATAGCCGATCAGCTCGACGCAGCGAAACAGCTGCGAGCGCTGCCGCCGTGCCCACTGGCTATGGCGCTGGGCAGTGAACAGCAGCAGCCCGAGGGAGACGAACTTGATCGCTGGCACGCCGATGCTGGCGATGAAGATGATCAGCGCGATGTCCCACGCGCCGGCCTCCCAGAACTCCAACACGCCGCCAACGATAGTGCTGTCGCTGCCCTGGCCGAGCATTTCGGTGTTCATCACCGGCAGCACATTGGCCGGTACATAGAAGATCAACGCCGCGAACAGAAACGCCCAGCCCCGGGCGATGGGGTTGGCCTTACGCCGGTGCAGCGGCGCGCCACAGCGGTCGCACTGGTGCTGGCCCAGGCGCAGGTCACAGGCCTGCCCACAGCCATGGCACAGGCACAGGCCCAGCTCGCCGGCCAGCGCCGGGGCACTCATACCTGCCCCCACAGGTCGCGGATGTCGCGCCCGGCAATGAAGATCATCAACACGCTCAACACCGCCAAGGCGATCAGCCCGATGCCCGGAATCACATCGAGCAGGCCCGCCAGTTTGATCACCGCAACCATCGCCCCCAGCAGGCATACCTCCAGCATGCTCCAGGGCCGCAGTTTTTCCAGCGCCCGCATGCAGCTGGCAAAGCCGGGGGCACGGCGCCCACCCACGGCAAAACCCAGCACCCAGCACAGCAGGGCAATCTGCAGCACCGGGGCGAAAATGATCGCCAGCGCCAGCACCAGGGCAATGAAAGTGATGCTGCCTTGGCTGAGCACCAACACCGAATCCCACAAGGTCGCCGAGTTGCTCAGGCCGCCCATGCTGATGGTCATCACTGGGTAGGCATTAGCGAACACCAGCAGCACGCCGCCGGTCACGCACAGGGCCAGGCGCTGTTGCACGTTCAACGGGTTGTGGCGGTACAGCACGCCGCCGCAGCGCAGGCATGCCGCGCTCTGGTGGCGCTGCAGGGGGGCGCGCTGGTAGACCGCGTCGCAGTACTCGCAAATGATCACATCATCTGCCCTGTGCAGCGCTGCGCCTGCATCAGTGCCCTTCATGGCGCGACCACTCGTGGGCCGCTGGCAGGGCCGTCGTCGACCCATTGCCAGAACAGCATGTAACCCACCGCCAGGATCACCGGCCCGATGAACAGCCCGATGAAGCCGCCCGTGAAGTCTCGTACCATGGGATTCTCCAGGTAGCCCAATCTGCGCGCAGTGGAGCCTGTTTGCCCAGGCCTCAAAAGCGCGACCTGACATCGCGGTGCATGGAGCACTGCTTCACCCTAGTACAGGTCGATCGCTTTTGCGCAGCGCGTGAAGCGCTTGCCTTGGGATCTTCAGCGCCCTTGAGATCGAGCGCCGCCCGCGCGGCGCATCGCGGGCAAGCCCGCTCCTACATTTGTTGCAACGTGCCGTTCCAGCCAGGCCATGGTTGTTCGCCTTGGCGCATGGCTGAA
>NZ_JBFPFX010000040.1:0-46910 GCF_047978245.1 Pseudomonas sp. LFS044 | reverse complement strand
GGGCCTCATCGCCGGCAAGCCGGCTCCCCCTGGGGTACCACCGGCATTGAATAGGTGCACAGCTGGTGGGAGCCGGCTTGCCGGCGATGAGGCCGGTACAGGCACAAACGAATCTCAGCCTTCACCGTGATTACGCTCGAATGTCTCAGCCCCCATGGCCCTGATCTGCCCCTCGATCAACGCCTCGAATGGGCGCAGCAACGCATCGAAACACGCCGGCGGTTCCAGCACATTCAATGCCTGCACCACCGCCTCGACGGTCGACAGCGCACCCGGCTCGGGCGCCTTGCGCAAGCGGTAGCGTGAGGGCGTGACCTGCGCCAGCGTCACCCTGGGCAACGCGTCGAGCAGCGGGTTGAGGTACAGCAACTTGCGCGCTTTGCGCCAAGTGCCGTCGGGGACGATCAGCAGCAATGGCGTGTCGTCTACATCGCCATAGGCCGTCAGCACCTGGGCTGCATCGCCCGGGAACAGCAACACCGGCCTGTAGCCTGGCGTGTTGAGCAATTCGCCCAGTTTTTCGAACACCTCGCCAATGCGCAGCTCGGCATTGACTAGGCCAAGGGCGGCCAGGCGGGCGGTATTCAGCGCGTGCGAGGTTTCACTGGGGTGCTGCAGCAGCACCACGCGGGTGCGGCTGTCGAGCGAGGGAATCAGGGCGCAAAGGCAGTGATCGAGCGGGCGTTGGCAGCGCTCGCAGCGGGGTCTGGGCATGGGGGTCTCCGTTGGCGGAGGAATTTTGCCACAGGTTGGCCCCCCAGGCCCGCCTCGCGGCAGGCCGGCTCCCCGGAGTACCGCACGCCCCGTGAGGGCAGCGAGGTCTGTGTGGGAGCCGGCTTGCCGGCGATCGGGCTGCAAAGCAGCCCCCTGAACCCTCAGCGGTTAAACCGTTCCGCCAGGCTATGCAGGTACTCGGCCATGCGCTCCAGGTCCTGGCTGATTTCCGCGCCCTGCTTGGCCTGCCCCGCCGTCTGGTCGCACAACTGGGCAATGCGCACAATCTGCTGGTTGATGTCTTCGGCCACGTGGCTCTGCTGTTCCGACGCCGTCGCCATCTGCTGGCTCATGCCGGTGATGCGGCTGACCGCCTGGGCAATCCCGGCCAGCGCCGACTGCACCGCCTCCACACTGTGCACACTGTCCCGCGAGATCTGCTCGCCACGGTTAGCCGTGCTCACTGCCCGCTCTGCGCCAGCACGCAGGGAGGCGATGATGTGGTGGATCTCTTCGGTCGAGGAACGCGTGCGCTGGGCCAGCGAGCGCACCTCATCGGCAACCACGGCAAAGCCCCTGCCCTGCTCGCCCGCGCGCGCTGCCTCGATCGCGGCGTTGAGCGCCAGCAGGTTGGTCTGCTCGGCAATCGAGGTGATGGTATCGACCACACTGCCAATCGATTGGGTCTGCTCGGCCAGGGCATTGACCGCCTGGCCGATGTCGCTGACCGCTTCGCTCATGCTGCCCATCGCCCTCAGGCTCTGCTGCGCCAGCTCGCTGCCCTGCTGGGCCAACTGGTCGGCATCGCCAGCAGCATGCGCAGTGCTTTGCACATTGTGCGTCACTTCCTGGATGGTCGCGGCCATCTGCGCGATGGCGGTGGCCGACTGGTCGGTCTCGCTGCGCTGGCGGTCGAGCATCTGTGCCTGGGCATCCGACAGGTCGGCCGACTGCGCGGCCCGCGACTTGACCCCGACCCCGGCGTCCACCAGCCGCGTCAACGCGGTCTGCAGGCGCGCCTCTTCGCTGATGATCGCCAGGTCCAGCTGGCCATGAAGGCCGGGGTTGTCACTGTAGGTCAGCGCCACCAGCGGGCTGGTGAAGGCCTTGGGGTGTTCTGCCAGGGTGCGGCGGATGGCCCGGTTCTGTTGCTGTTCGATCAAGTACCAGGCCACCAGCAAGCTGGCCATCAACACGCCCAGTGCCGCGTAAGGCGGTAGCCACAGGTAGCCCGCCGCCGACAGCAGGCCGGCACCGATCAGCGGCCAGCCATGGCCCAGGCGATGCCACAGTTGTGCCGCCACCGGCACGGGCGAGCGGCCGGTACGCAAGCGCGCGTAAAGCGCTTCGGCGCGGCGGATCTGCTCGCGGCTCGGCACCGAACGCACCGACTCGTAACCACTGATGCGGCCGTTCTCGTAAATCGCCGTGACGTACGCGCTCACCCAATAGAAGTCACCGTTCTTGGCGCGGTTCTTCACCACGCCCATCCAGGGCTTGCCTTGCTTGATGGTGTCCCACATGTGGCCGAACACCGCTGGCGGCATGTCGGGGTGGCGGACCAGGTTGTGGGTCTGGCCCACCAGCTCGTCGTAGGTAAAACCGCTGATCGCCACGAAGGCGTCGTTGCAGTAGGTGATGCGGCTGTTGAGGTCCGTGGTGGAGATCAGGCGCTGGTCGCTGGAAAACGTTCTTTCGTGCTCAGTGACGGGCAAATTCATGCGCATCTCGGGCGATCCTTGCTTGTATAGATGAAAGGGAAAATCATCAAAGCAAGTAGAGGTTTAGCAGAGGGCAAAAGGCACAGTGGTCAGGTTTTGTAGGAAATCTGCTGATCCCGACGGAATGACTTGAACGCCCTGTTTATCATCCGACGTTAAGCTGGCTTTTGAGCAGGTCGCGGAACGTTTGGATCAACGGCTCGCGGCTGCGCCCACGGCGCACGATCAACGAAAATGGCGCCTGATAACCGAAAGTCGCCGGCGAAAGCACGCGCAAATCACCCTTGTCGACCCAGGCTTGAGCGTAGTGTTCCGGCAAATAACCGATGTAAGCGCCCGACAAGATCAAAATCAGCTGCGCCTCCATGCTCTCCACCGTCGCGGCGCTGTGCTTGAAGCCATGCCGGGCCAGTTCGGCCTGGCTCCAGTAACCGCGCCCGACCATGCGCTGCTGGGTTACCACCGGCTCCGGGATCCGCCGCTCGGCGTACAACGGGTGGCGGCTGCTGCAGTACAGCCAGTGCTGCTCGCGGTACAGCGGCTGGTACACCAGGCCGCTCATGCGCGAGGAGAACGCGCCGATTGCGAGGTCCAGGCGGTTGTCCTGCACGCCGAGTTGCAGCTCGTAGGGGCTGGACACCGACAGGTGCAAGTGCACTGCCGGGTGCTCCTGGCTGTAGGCACCGATCGCCTCGGCCAACGGCAGCGCACGGTCGCCGACAGTGGAGTCGATCACCCCGAGGTTGAGCGTGCCGCGCAACTCGCCCTTGAGCGCGGCCGCGTACTGTTCGAAACCGTCCAGTTCGGCCAGCAGGCGCAAGGTCTCCTGGTGGAACAGCTCACCCTTGCTGGTCAGGCTGAAGCCACCACGCCCCCGGTGGCACAGCACGATGCCCAGGGCGCCTTCGAGCTGGCTCATGTAGGTACTGATGGCCGAGGTCGACAGGTTGAGCTCGCGCTGGGCGTTGGCGAAGCCCTGGTGGCGCACCACGCTGACGAAGATGCGCAGCAGTTTCAGGTCGGGCAAGGTCGAGGCCATGGTGCAACGGTTCCGCTGTGACATTTGCGCGCAGTCTAACCGCTGCGGCGGGCTTTAGTTTAGAAAATCCTGAAGTAAGTATTTGCCGGTAGCGATTTTCCCCGCGCACTACCTTCCAGCAGACTTGGCCGAAATGTCCCTGCCCGCCGGCATAACCACACTCGAAGGCGCGCGGCGGCACAGGTTCGAACAAACAAAACAATCGACCGACTGATGAGGCCCACCGTGGACAAAGTTCTCCATCAACCACTGGGCGGCAACGAAATGCCGCGTTTCGGCGGCATCGCCACCATGCTCCGTCTCCCCCACCTGCAAAGCGCCGAAGGCCTGGACGCCGCGTTCATCGGCGTGCCCCTGGACATCGGCACCTCGCTGCGCTCCGGCACCCGTTTCGGCCCACGCCAGATCCGCGCCGAATCGGTGATGATCCGCCCGTACAACATGGCCACCGGTGCCGCGCCGTTCGACTCGCTGTCGGTCGCCGACATCGGTGACGTGGCGATCAACACCTTCAACCTGCTCGACGCCGTGCGCATCATCGAAGAAGCCTACGACGAGATCGTCGAGCACAACGTCATCCCGATGACGCTGGGCGGCGACCACACCATTACCCTGCCGATCCTGCGGGCCCTGCACAAGAAGCACGGCAAGATCGGCCTGGTGCACATCGATGCCCACGCCGACGTCAACGACCACATGTTCGGCGAGAAGATCGCCCACGGCACCACCTTCCGCCGCGCCGTGGAAGAAGGCCTGCTCGATTGCGACCGCGTGGTGCAGATTGGCCTGCGCGCCCAGGGCTATACCGCCGACGATTTCAACTGGAGCCGCCGCCAGGGCTTCCGTGTAGTGCAGGCCGAAGAGTGCTGGCACAAATCGCTGGAACCGCTGATGGCCGAAGTGCGCGAAAAAGTCGGCGGCGGCCCGGTGTACCTGTCGTTCGACATTGACGGCATCGACCCGGCCTGGGCCCCAGGCACCGGCACCCCTGAGATTGGCGGCTTGACCACGATCCAGGCGATGGAGATCATTCGCGGCTGCCACGGCCTGGACCTGATCGGCTGTGACCTGGTTGAAGTCTCCCCACCTTACGACACCACCGGCAACACCTCGCTGCTCGGTGCCAACCTGCTGTTCGAGATGCTTTGCGTGCTGCCAGGCGTCGTGCGCCGCTGATACGGCTGTTTTACCCCGGCAGGAGCCATGCGGGAGGGCCATAGAGGCCCGCCAACACAAGACTAGACCGCCGGGCGCCGTGAAAACGCCCGCGCGGTCGATCTCGCCATAATAAAGATAATCGGGAGAACCCCAATGGCCTTGGACATCATTGTTGTAATGATCTATACCGCCGGCATGCTCGGGCTTGGCTGGTATGGCATGCGGCGCGCGAAAACCCACGAAGACTACCTGGTGGCCGGGCGCAACCTGGGCCCCACGCTGTACATGGGCACCATGGCCACCACCGTGCTGGGCGGTGCGTCCACCGTTGGCACCGTGCGCCTGGGCTATGTCCACGGCATCTCCGGCTTCTGGCTGTGCGCAGCCCTGGGCCTGGGCATCATCGCCCTCAACCTGTTCCTCGCCAAACCGCTGCTGCGTCTGAAGATCTTCACCGTGACCCAGGTGCTGGAGCGCCGCTACAACCCCATGGCACGCCAGGCCAGCGCCGCGATCATGCTGGCGTACGCGCTGATGATCGGCGTTACCTCGACCCTGGCCATGGCCACGGTCCTGCAGGTGCTGCTCGACTTGCCGTTCTGGATGTCGCTGCTGCTGGGCGGCGGCGTGGTAGTGGTCTACTCGACCATCGGCGGCATGTGGTCGCTGACCCTGACCGACATCGTCCAGTTCGTGATCAAGACCGTGGGCCTGATGTTCATCCTGTTGCCGGTGTGCCTGTACAACGCTGGCGGCTGGGACACCCTGGTAGCCAAGCTGCCGGCGGCCAGCTTCAGCTGGACCACCATCGGCTGGGACACCATCATCACCTACTTCCTGATCTACTTCTTCGGCATCCTGATCGGCCAGGACATCTGGCAGCGGGTATTCACCGCCCGTGACGAGAAGGTCTGCCAACGTGCCGGTACCACGGCAGGCGTTTATTGCGTGGTGTATGGCCTGGCCTGCGCTTTGATCGGCATGGCCGCGCATGTGCTGATGCCAGACCTGGCCAACCCGAACAACGCGTTCGCCGAGATGATCAAGAGCCAGCTGCCTGACGGTATCCGTGGCCTGCTGATGGCCGCCGCCCTGGCCGCGATGATGTCGACTGCCAGTGCCGGCTTGCTGGCCGCTTCGACCACCATTACCGAAGACCTGCTGCCCAAGCTGCGCGGTGGCAAGCAGTCGAGCCTGGGCGTCAGCCGCCTGTTCACCCTGCTCACCGGCCTGGTAGTGCTGGGCATCGCCCTGGCGGTGAACGATGTGATCAGCGCCCTGACCCTGGCTTACAACCTGCTGGTGGGCGGCATGCTGATCCCGCTGATCGGGGCGATCTTCTGGAAGCGTGCGACCACCGCAGGGGCGATCGCCAGCATGTCGCTGGGCTTTGCCACCGCGCTGTTCTTCATGTTCAAGGATGGGCTCGATGCCAACACGCCGATCTACTACAGCCTGGCGGTTGGGCTGGTGAGCTTTGTGCTGGTCAGCGCTCTGTCGCGCAAACCAGTCGGCGTGGTGAAACTGGCGTAGAAGCGGGCCGGCCCGCGATAAGGCCAGCCCAGCCTGCAAAACCTGCACAATCAAAAAAGCCACGGCATCATCACTGATGCCGCGGCCTTTTTGTTTTCAGCGGCGGCGCGGTTGGCGCCGGCGCTGCTCTTCATCAGTCGGGATCGGCACCGGCTGCAAGGGTGGTGGTATCAGCCCCAAGGCAACAGCCAAGTCGTGGAGCCAGTTGAACATTTGGTTTTTCATAGTGCCCCCTTGACGGGTCAGCCTCACGGTCAATCAATCCTGCGATGTTTCATACAGATCATAGTCCGATGTCCTGTATTACGCATGCCCTTGTTCTTACAGATAAGGGCGAGTTTGACGTGAATCAAGCGGAAACGCTGCATTCCGACGGTTGGTTAATCGTTTCGCTTTGTTGCATGTCGACCCACGCCTGCAAATTTGCCCCGCGCATGCCCTGCCGCCACATCAGCCAAGTTACCGCCTGATCGAACGGCGCCTGCAGCCGATGAGCCCGTACGCGGTCACGCCCGGGCAGGCTGTCGAGCATCGATTGGGCCATCAGCGCCACCCCTGCGCCAGCGATCACGCACGCCAGCATGCTCTGGTAGGACTCGATTTCCATCACCCGGCCCATAGGCGTATGCGCGTGGGCATACCAGGCCTCCAGGCGCATGCGGTACGAACAACCTTGGCGGAAGGTGAACACCGCCTTGCCCGCCACGTCCCGGGCGCTGTGCACGGGGGGGTGCTCCGGGCTGGTAATCAGCACCAGCTCCTCTTCGCACAACGGCACACCGTCCAACCCGGCCAGGCTTGGCGGGCCATCCACCAACGCAGCATCCAGGCGGTGGCTGAGCAACCCTTCGAGCAGTTCGCCGCTGGGCGCCGCCTGCACCTGCAGGTTCACCGCCGGGTACGCCTGGTGGTAGCGCGCCAGCAATGCGGGCAGGTGGATGGCCGCGGTGCTGTACATGGTACCTAGTACGAAATCGCCGGCCGGCTGACCACCCTGCACCGCCGCCATGGCTTCATCGCGCAGCGCCGCCAGGCGGTTGGCGTAATCCAGCAGCACCTTACCGGCTGGTGACAACTGCAGGCGCTGGCGCTCGCGCAGGAACAGCTCGACGCCCAGTTGCTCTTCAAGTTGGCGCAGGCGTGTGGACAGGTTGGAAGGTACACGGTGCAAGCGCTCGGCAGCCCGGGTGATAGAGCCCTCTTCGGCGACGGCTTGAAAGATACGCAGCTGGCTGAATTCCACGACATTCTCCAAAACAGAACAACTTGATCATCATTATTCAATTTTATTGAAAGTGAAAGCGCCCTAACCTGCCTTCCATCGCTTACATCCGTGCAGGAGTGTCCTCATGTCGCCGTTCGTACAACTGCTGGCCAGCGCCGTGGCCCTGATGATGGCCATGGGCATCGGCCGCTTTGCCCTCACCCCGCAACTCCCGCAACTGATCGCTGAAGGCCAGTTCGACCTGACCGCCGCCGGCCTGGTGGCGGCGGCCAACTACCTGGGTTACTTCCTGGGTGCGGCAGATGCAATGTTCGCCCCCAAGCCGGCCCAGGTCAGGCTGCGCCTGCAGGGCGGCCTGTGGCTTTGTGTGGTGCTGACCTTAGCCTCGTGGGCCGCGCAAGGGTTCTGGAGCCACCTGCTGCTGCGCTTTGGTACCGGTGTGGCCAGTGCCTGGGTGCTGGTGATGATCACCAGCCTCAGCCAACAGGTGGCCAACGCCCACAACCGCCAGCGCCTGGGTGCCCTGGTGTTTGCCGGGCCGGGCCTGGGCATCGCCCTCACCGGCCTGCTGGCACTGGGTGCACACCTGCTGGGCCTGGGCTCGGCAGCGCTATGGCTGGTGTATGCCGTGGCGGCGCTGGTGATGTTGCTGGCGGTACGCCCTTGGCTGCCCCGCGCCATGGAGCCTGCGCTACCCGCGAACGTTGTGCCGGGTGCTACCCGCCGCGTGGGTATCGGCCGCCTTGCCTTGGTGTATGCCTTGTACGGCGTCGGCTACATCCTGCCAGCGACTTTCCTGTCGCAGATGGCCAACCACCAGTTCCAGGGCAACTGGATGGCCGACCTGTTCTGGCCGGCGTTTGGCGTGGCTGCTGCATTGGGCGTGGTCTTGGTGAGCCTGCGGCGCGGTGGCCGGACATCGGCTTGGCTGACCGCAACCTTGTGGCTGCAAGGCCTGGGGGTACTGGCCTGCCTGATGGGCGGCGGCCTTGGCCTGGCCTTGGGCGTGGTGCTGTGCGGGACGCCGTTTCTGGCCTGCATGCAGCTGGTGATGCAACGCTCGCGGGAGCTGGCGCCGCATGCCACGCAACGTAATGCCGGGCTGCTGACTGCGTGCTTCGCCCTGGGGCAATTGAGCGGTCCGTTGCTGGCGGCGCTGAGCAACCATTACAGCGGGAGCCTGCAGCCGGCGCTGATGCTGGCGGCTGCTGGGTTGGGGCTGGCGGGGGTGTTGGTGCTCACCGGCACCCGCACTAGCCAGAGCTGCCGTATTACAGGGCGGGTTGCCTGAGCAATCAAGGCTGATCAGAACCGGCCCTATCGCCGGCAAGCCGGCTCCCACATGTGCTGCGCGGGTCTTGAATGCTGTGCTGTGCCTGTGGGTGGAGGCTTGCCGAAGAAGGGCCCGTGACAATTACGCCTATCCCACAAACCTGCGCAATTGCTGCTTCACCCAAGGCTCGGCACTGACCAGCACTACCCCGAGCAACACCATCACAGCCCCAAGCACAAAATTCACACTCAACGGCTCATCGAGCAGCAGCACGCCGAAGGTCACGCCGAACAAAGGGGTGATGAACGAAAACACTGCCAGGTTCGAGGCCAGGTACTTACGCAGCAACCAGAACCAGGTCAGGTAGCTGACGAACGAGACCACAATGCCTTGGAACAACACACTGCCGATCGCCAATGGCGTCCACGACACCTTGCCGATCTGCCCGCTTAGCAAGGAAATGCAGAGCAACCCGACAAAGCCGACCGCCAGCTGGTAAAACAGCGTCAATGTCGCCGGCGCCTCCGACAACCGCGAGCCACGCACCACCACCGTGGTCGCGCCCCAGGCGAGCCCGGCCAGCACGCCAAAGGCATCGCCCAGCAGCATGCGCCCGTCCATCTCGGCAAACGACATTCCTCCGGCAAACGCCGTGGCAATGCCGCCAAAAGCCAGCAGGATACCCAGCCACTGCAGCAGGCGCAGGCGCTCGCTGGGCAGCATGAAGTGCAGCCCAAGGGCGGTAAACACCGGTGCGGTATAGAGGAAGACAGACATGTGCGCCGCCGAGGTGAGCTTCAGCCCCTCGGCAATGAACAGAAACTCCACGCCAAACAGCGCGCCAGCCAGCAGCCCGCCTCGCCAGGTACTGCTTACCTGGCCCCAGCCACCGCGCCAGCAGATCATCAGCCCTACCAGCACGGCAGCCAGGCCATTACGCAGCGCTGCCTGCATCACCGGGGCAATGTCGACCGCTGCCGTTTTGATCAGTACTTGTTGGCAACCCCAGATCAGGCACAGCCCCAGCATCACCTGGAAGGCAAAGGCATCGGGGTTCTTGCGGGCCGCGCTCATGGGCGGCCCTCCTGGTAGATCAATGGCATGGGCATGGCTCGGCAGACTTCAAGGAATACCGATTATCGGTTTTCCATACCCAACCTTGCCAGCCTCAAAACGACCTCAAGCGATCTGCGCTTTTGCAGACACGTGCTCGAAGGTGGTTTCATCCAGCGCATCTTCCTGTTCATCCAGCACCTGACGTGGGTGCTCGAAGCCCGGGATGCTGCTGTCGATCAGGCTCAACAGCCGCGAGCCCCGCTCGGTGAGCACGAAGTTCTCGCCGTTGCCGCCCTCCTCAGGCGGTCGGCTTTCGACGAAGCCGCGCTCGAACAGCAGTTTCTCGTACTCGCAGGCACGGGTTTTCAGATGGTCGACATCCCCCACCGGCTGGCCCTCGGCGGCCTTGGCCGCAGCGTGCTGCTCGGCATAGGGGCGTGGCGTGAAGCTGTGACCGGCACCGTTCTGCACCTCGTGCAGCAAGCGCTCGATCAGGTCCCAGTCGTAGGTGGTGCTCATGGCAGTGGCCTCTTGCTGTGGACGAAAGGAGTACACAGCTTGGGACCGGTGGGGGGTCTGCAGCGTTCCAAAAGATCTCAGCGCTGGCGCTGCTGAGCCTGCATGTATTGACGCAGCAGCAGGTTGATCCGCGTCTGATAACCTGCACCTTGGTCCTTGAACCATGCAAGCACATCAGAATCCAGGCGGATAGTCACTGCCTGCTTCGCCGGCACACGCAGTTCGGCCTGCTGAAAAAAAGCCTCGTCCAACGCCGGAATATCCGAGGTATCTATATCTTTGTCGTCCATCTGAGCCAGGCGGCTCCAATCAGTTTTCGATGATTTGGTCATAGTATTTGGCCTCCCATCTGGTGGCTTTACGTGCAGATATGATCCGGATGACCTCACCCTGCCTCTCCGTATACACGACCACGCCAAGCAAGGCCTTAAGCCATCCCAAGCCTATCCAGCGCTCCTCAGCGTAATCTGCGCGATCGTCCCGCAAGGTCAACATAGGATGGTTGAACATGTCGGGCACATCAGCGAAGTCGATACCGTGCTTGCGGATATTGTTTTGATTTTTCGTTGCGTCCCACTCAAATATCATGGGGCGCCTTGTATTTACAGATGTACATACGATACCTCCTCTTTGATTGCGAGACTAGGAGAACCTTGCACACGCATCAATGGGCCAGGAGGCTATTCAGAAAAGGCCTACAGTCGCGAGGGAAGTCGGAGACCTCTCGTCATTAGCGCTGAACTTCCAAGCCCCTCAGTATCTCCCTCGATCATGACCACCGCCGGAGGTATAAAGGATGAAACCGCTGCTACGCATCGCCTGTACGACCGCCCTGTTCTGCGCCCTGCCCGCCTGGGCATGCACACCGGAAGAGGCCACACAGAAACGTGAAGAACTGGCCGGGCTGGTGAGCCAGCTGACCGAACAGAACCCGCAGAAGGCCAAGGAGATCAACGATGAGCTCCAGGGGATGGAGCTGGGGACGGCGAGCAAGGACTTGCCCGACAAGTGTCAGCTGATCGACAAGCGAATCAAGGAGCTGAAGGAGGCGGAGAAAAAAGCCGACTAGGGGTCGGCTTTTTCGCGATGGCGCAGGCTGATTACTCAGCCGCAGGCTTGCGCTTTTTCAGCGGCGCCAGGCCATCGGAGCTGGTCAGCGGTGCGTTGGCCTTCGGCTTGGCAGTCGGCTTGCGCTTGGCAGTGGCCTTCTTGTCGCCGCTCTTCTTCTCGGTCTTTTTCTTCTTGGTGCCGGCCGCCTTGCCCGACGCCTTGACCTTCTTCGGCCCGTTGTAGGTGCCTTTCACTTCCTTGATCACCCGGCGTTCGAACTGCTGCTTGAGGTAGCGCTCGATGCTGGACATCAGGTTCCAGTCATTGTGGGTGATCAGCGAGATCGCCAGGCCTTCGCCGCCGGCACGGCCAGTACGGCCGATGCGGTGCACGTACTCGTCGCCGCTGCGCGGCATGTCGAAGTTGATCACCAGGTCCAGGCCGTCGATGTCCAGGCCACGGGCCGCCACGTCGGTGGCGACCAGCACCTTGGAGCTGCCCTGCTTGAAGCGCTCGATGGCCAGCTTGCGGTCCTTCTGGTCCTTTTCACCGTGCAGCACGAAGGCCTTCACATCCTTGGCCACCAAGTGACCATAGATGCGGTCGGCGAGCAGGCGGGTATTGGTGAAGATGATCGCCTTGTCGAATTTTTCGTTGGCCAGCAGCCACTGCACGATCGCCTCTTTGTGCTGGTCGTGGTCAGCGGTGATGACCTGCTGGCGCGTGCCTTCGGCCAGCTGCGAAACACTGTTGAGCATCAGGTGCTCAGGGTCTTTCAGCACCTTGCCGATGATGTCGCGCAGGGCCGCACCGCCAGTGGTGGCAGAGAACAGCAGGGTTTGCTCGCGGTTCTCGCACTCCTTGCACAGGCGCTCCATGTCTTCGGCAAAGCCCATGTCGAGCATGCGGTCGGCTTCGTCGAGGATCAGCACCTGCACATGGGACAGGTCGAGGTTGCCGGCATTGAGCTGTTCGAGCAGGCGGCCCGGGGTGCCGATCAGCACGTCCGGCACCTTGCGCAACATGGCGGCCTGTTCCTTGAAGTCTTCACCGCCAGTGACCAGGCCTGCCTTGATGTAGGTGAACTGCGAGAACAGCTGCACTTGCTTGAGGGTCTGCTGGGCCAGCTCGCGGGTTGGCAGCAGGATCAGCGCACGGATCTCGACGCGCCCGCCTTTCAGGTCGACCAGGCGGTTGAGCAGCGGCAGGACGAAAGCTGCGGTCTTGCCGCTGCCGGTCTGCGCGGTCACGCGCAGGTCGCGCCCTTGCAGGGCCAGGGGGATGGCCGCGGCCTGCACCGGGGTTGGCTCGACGAATTTAAGCTCGGCCACGGCTTTAAGCAGGCGTTCATGCAGGGCGAATTGGGAGAACACGGAGGTAACCTCAGGCAAGTGCGGGGAAATTCAGTTGCATAGGGTAACGTTTTCTGCCGCCGTAGCCGAATTTCTTTTGGCAACTTTGTCGCCATCCGCGCTCTAATGGCGCTTCGTTTCGCAAGCAAAGACCGTTCTAAAGCTCATGGATATGCAAAAAATCTGGCGTGACAGCCTCGACCTGTGGGGCACCCTCGACCAACACCCCTTGCTCCACGCCGCCATCGGCCTGGCCGTGTTGCTGCTGATTTCCCTGGTAATGGGCCGCCTGGCGCGGTTTCTGGTCCTGCATGGCACGCGCCTGCTGGCACGCCAGCAAGCGCTCAAGTGGCTCGACGACCTGCGTCACAACAAGGTTTTCCACCGCCTGGCGCAAACCACACCGTCGCTGGTCATCCAGTTCGGCCTGAAGCTGGTGCCGGAGCTGTCCGACACTGCCCAGCACTTCCTCGGCAATGTCGCGCTGGCCTTTACCCTGCTGTTCATGACCCTGGCGCTGTCGTGCCTGCTCGATGGCCTGCTGGACATCTATGCCCGCACCGAACACGCCCGCACCCGCTCGATCAAGGGCTACGTGCAGCTGGCCAAGATGATGCTGTGGATCTTCGCTTCCATTGTCATCGTCGCCACCTTGATCGACCGCTCGCCACTGTTGCTGCTGTCGGGCCTGGGTGCGATGTCGGCGGTGCTGCTGTTGGTGTACAAGGACACCCTGCTGTCGTTCGTGGCCAGCGTGCAGCTGACCAGCAACGATATGCTGCACGTGGGCGACTGGATCGAAATGCCCCAGGTCGGCGCTGACGGCGATGTGGTGGACATCACCTTGCACACGGTGAAGGTGCAGAACTTCGACAAGACCATCGTCTCCATCCCCACCTGGCGCTTGATGAGCGAGTCGTTCCGCAACTACCGCGGCATGCAGCAATCGGGTGGGCGGCGGATCAAGCGCAGCCTGTTCATCGATGCGGCCGGTGTGCGATTTTTGACCCGCGAAGAAGAACAGCGCCTGAGCGGGGTGCGCCTGCTGGGCGACTACCTGGCCGGCAAGCGCCAGGAGCTGCAGACCTGGAACGAGGCGCTGGGGCCGGTGGCGGAACTTGCTGCCAACCGCCGCAAGCTGACCAACATCGGCACCTTCCGCGCCTTTGCCCTGGCTTACCTGAGGAACCACCCCAATGTGCACCAGGGCATGACCTGCATGGTCCGGCAGATGCAGACCGGCGCCGAAGGGGTGCCGCTGGAGATCTACTGCTTCACCACGACCACGGTGTGGGCCGAGTACGAGCGGATTCAGGGGGATATCTTCGATTACCTGCTGGCGGTGTTGCCGGAGTTTGGGCTGAGTTTGTATCAGCAGCCGAGTGGGAATGACATGCGGGTGGGGTTGGCTGGGCGGGTGCCGCAGCGTTTGGAAGAATTGAGCGAGGCTTGAGATTGTCGGGGCCGCTTTGCGGCCCATCGCGGGCAAGCCCGCTCCTACAGGTACAGCGCAGGCCTGAGACCTGCGCAAAACCTGTAGGAGCGGGCTTGCCCGCGATAGGGCCCTTGACTACCCCGCATACCCCAGCAGGTACAACAACCCGGTCAAGGTCACCAGCGAAGCCACCGTCGACAACAGGATGGTCCGCGAAATCAGCCCCGCCTCCCGGTTGTAGTATTCGGCCAACATGAACGGCCCGGTCCCGGTCGGCAGCGCCGCCAGCAGCACGGCGGACGCCGCCCACATCGTCGGCAGGCTGAACACCTTGAACGCCAGCACCCAGGTCAACGCCGGCTGCCCCACCAGCTTCATCGCCACCAGTGGCCAAGGGCTGGCCTGGGCGCCCGTGCGTTTTTCTGCCAGAAACGCCCCCAGCGACACCAGCGCGCACGGCGTGGTTGCCAAGGCCAGCATGTCCAGAAAGTGCATCACCGGTTCCGCCAGGCCCAAGCCCGACATGGCCCAGGCAGCCCCCAGCACCGGCGAAATCACCAACGGGTTCTTCGCCAGCGCCTTGCACACCACCACCATGGCGCGGCCAATCTGCCGCTCTTCCTGCAGGCCGATCTCGATGAGCGTCAGTGAGATCGCGAACACCAGGCACACCACGATCAGCGACGAGATCAGCGCCGGCTGCAGCCCTGGCTGGCCGAACAGCAGCAGGCACAGCGGGATGCCGATATAGCCGGTGTTGGCATAGCCTGCGCTGAGCCCGTCGATACTCGCCGCCACCAGGCCATGGCCGCTGTACAGGCGCCAAGCCAGCGTGGCCACGAACATCGCCAGCGCCCCCGCACCAAACGCGACGATAAAGCCCGGGTGCCAGATCTCGCTCCAGGTCGCGGTGGCCGTCACCTTGAACAGCAAGGCCGGCAGGCACAGCCAGACCACCATCTTGTTGATCTCGGCCGCTGCCTTGTCGCCAAGCTTGTTGGTGCGACGGCACAGGTAACCGACCAGGATCAGGGCAAAGATCGGTGCAACGATGACGAAGATGGTGTGCATATCACGCCTTGCCGGGCAGCGCTGCTTCGGTGCGGTTGCCCAGGCGGCTGAGCCACACCGACGCCAGGATGATTGCACCACCGATGAACAGCCGCCCCAGGGGCTCGTGCTGGTTCCAGATCAGCAGGTTGAGCAGCAGCCCTACCGGCACGTGCAAGTTGTTCATCACCGCCAGGGTTCCACCGGAAACCAGGCACGCGCCTTTGTTCCACCAGTACAGCCCCAGTGCCGTCGGGCACAAGCCGAGGAACAGCAGCACCAGCCATTGCACGTCGGTGCTCGGCAGGTGCTGGGCGTTGCCGAACAGCAGGAAGGCCGGCAGCACCACGATCAATGCGCCCAGGTAGAAGTAGCCGAAGCGCCTGTAGTGCGGCAGGTCGCTGGGGTGGCGGGCGACCAGGTGGCGGTACAACACTTGGCCGGCGGCGTAGGTGAAGTTGGCCAGTTGCAGCAACAGGAAGCCGATGAAGAAGTCGCCACTGATACTGTCGAAGCGAATAACCGCCGCGCCCGC
The DNA here is from genome assembly GCF_047978245.1 of Pseudomonas sp. LFS044. Taxonomy (NCBI): domain Bacteria; kingdom Pseudomonadati; phylum Pseudomonadota; class Gammaproteobacteria; order Pseudomonadales; family Pseudomonadaceae; genus Pseudomonas; species Pseudomonas sp. LFS044. The sequence goes on along the minus strand of NZ_JBFPFX010000040.1, from coordinate 31,250 downwards.
GACCGCTACCAGGGCCGCGAGCAGTGCCCAAGGGTTGAAGCGGCGGTTAAGGGCATCTTCGATCAAGGTCACGTGCAGCGGGGTGAGGATGGTGAACAACAGCACCTCCGGTACCGTCAGCACGCGGAAGCTCAGGTACAGGCACACATAGGTAATGCCGTATTGCAGCGCGCCGATCAGCAGCATCGAACGCAAGAAGCGCGGCTCGACCTGGCGCCAGCGGGTCAGCGGCAGGAACACCAGCCCCGCCAGCAACACCCGCGCGAGCACGGCGAAGTAGCTGTCGACATGCCCAGCCAGGTACTCGCCGATCAGGCTGAAGGAAAACGCCTGGATCAGCGCGACGATTATCAGGTAGCCCATGGTTGCCTCTCGTAAATCAAGGCCGCGACCTTAGCGGGTTGCGGCTGATGTGTTCAACCATGAGGAATGTGGGGGCTGCGCTTATTTTTTGGGGAGCGGCCTTGCCGGGGCGCCGGACCGTGCGGAAAGGGCTGCGTTGCAGCCCATCGCCGGCAAGCCGGCTCCCACAGGCACAGCGGCGCTCTCTGCTCTTCGGGCTGCGCTGTCGCGCAGAGAACAAAGCCCGCGAGCGCGCCGCATACCCTGTGGGAGCCGGCTTGCCGGCGATGGGGCCAGTAAAGGCAAAAAAAAACCCGGCCATCAAGGCCGGGCATGTACACCCAAAGGAGCAAACAAGGTGTCAGGGTTGGGAATGCGTTGAAGCTCAGGCCACCGCGGCCAGCTTGGCCTTGGCCTGGTTGAGGCCTTTCTCGTGGAAGTCGCCGCTCATGTTCAGGCCCTCGGCATGGATGAAGTTCACATCGTGGATGCCGATGAATGCCATCACCTGGCGCAGGTACGGTTCCTGGTGGTCGCTGGTGGCGCCGGCGTGGATGCCGCCACGGGCAGTCAGGACGATGGCGCGCTTGCCAGTCAGCAGGCCTTGCGGGCCGGTTGGGGTGTACTTGAAGGTGATGCCGGCACGCAGCACATGGTCCAGCCAGGCCTTCAGCGTGCTCGGGATGGTGAAGTTGTACATCGGCGCAGCCATCACCAGTACATCGGCGGCCAGCAACTCATCGGTCAATTCGTTGGAACGCGCCAGCGCGTCCAGCTCGGCAGCGCTGCGCTGCTCTTCAGGCTTCATCCAGCCACCCAGCAGGTTGGCGTCCAGGTGCGGCACCGGGGTGACGGCCAGGTCGCGTACGGTGATTTCGTCAGCCGGGTGCGCCGCTTGCCACTGCTCGATGAAGTCCCGGGTCAGTTGACGGGATACGGAATCCTGCTGGCGGGCGCTGCTTTCGATGATCAGTACGCGGGACATGGGGTGCCTCCATCGGCAAATAGGGTGCGATTCGATGGAGGGGAGATTAAGGCTTGACCTATCGATAAAAAAGCGTAAAAAGTGGGTTCAATCTATCGATTAATCAGTTTTATTGCGCTTTGCAGTCCAGCGCAATGCGCAGCTTGATGATCTGCCGGTTGAATTTGGCCGTCACATCCACGCTTTTGCCGGCCGGTACATTCACCCGGCGCACCCGTGGCGCCTCCGGGCCATTGCGGAACGTCACCTTGCAGGCCGCCGGCACTTGCCCATAGTTGTTCAGGGTAATGGCACCGATGTCGTAGGCGGTGTCGTAGGCGTTGTAGTCCAGCTTGACCCCGGTCAGCTCCTTCTCCACATCAATGGGGTAAGCCATGGCCCCAAGGGGCAGGCACAGCAAAATTGCCACACAACATTTTTTCATGGGGCGCTCTCCTTGTGAGCGCGCAGCTTAGGACAACAGGAGCCAAAGATGAAAGCGCCGCGCGTAACCCTGGATCAGTGGCGGACCCTGCAGGCAGTGGTCGATCACGGCGGGTTTGCCCAGGCCGCCGAAGCCCTGCACCGGTCGCAGTCGTCGGTCAGCTACACGGTGGCGCGCATGCAGGAGCAACTGGGCGTGCCGCTGCTGCGCATCGATGGCCGCAAGGCCGTGCTGACCGAGGCCGGCAACGTGCTGCTGCGCCGCTCGCGGCACCTGGTGAAGCAGGCCAGCCAGCTCGAAGACCTGGCCCACCACATGGAACAAGGCTGGGAAGCCGAAGTGCGCGTGGTGGTCGATGCCGCCTACCCCAGCGCCCGACTGGTGCGCGCCCTGGCCGCATTCATGCCGCAAAGCCGCGGTTGCCGGGTGCGCCTGCGTGAGGAAGTGCTGTCGGGGGTCGAGGAAGTGATGCACGAAGGCATCGCCGACCTTGCCATCAGCAGCTACAGCATAGGCGGCTACCTGGGCACGGAACTGAGCGCGGTAGAGTTCGTCGCCGTCGCCCACCCCGAGCACAGCCTGCACCGTCTGGGCCGGGAGATCACCTTCCAGGACCTGGAAAGCCAGCTGCAAGTGGTGATTCGCGACTCGGGCCGCGCCCAGCCGCGCGATGTCGGCTGGCTGGGCGCCGAACAGCGCTGGACCGTCGGCAGCCTGGGCACCGCCACCACCTTCGTCAGCAGCGGCCTGGGTTTTGCCTGGCTGCCTCGGCACATGATCGAACGCGAACTGCGCGATGGCGTGCTCAAGCCGTTGCCGCTCGATCAGGGTGGCAGCCGCCACCCACTGTTCTACCTTTATTCGAGCAAAGAGAAGACCCTGGGCCCGGCCACGCAGATTCTCATCGACCTGCTGCGCAATTTCGACACTGCGCCCCTGGACGTGCCCTTCGCAGCCCCCCCGCAAGCCTGAGAGGACCGCGCCCATGGCCTATTTCGAACATGAAGGATGCTCGCTGCATTATCAGGAATACGGCCAGGGCGAACCCCTGGTGCTGCTGCACGGCCTGGGCTCCAGCAGCCAGGACTGGGAACTGCAAGTACCCGAACTGAGCCGCCAGTACCGGGTGATCCTCATGGACATCCGCGGCCACGGCCGCTCCGACAAGCCCCGTGACGGCTACCAGATCGCCACCTTCAGCGCCGACCTGCTGGCCCTGCTCGAACACCTGCAGACCGGCCCGGTGCACTTCGTCGGGCTGTCCATGGGCGGCATGGTGGGCTTTCAGTTTGCCGTCGACCACCCGCAATGGCTGCGCAGCCTGTGCATCGTCAACAGCGCCCCCGAGGTCAAGCGCCGCACCCGCAGCGACTGGGTGTGGTGGGCCAAGCGCTGGGGCCTGGCGCGCATCCTCAGTGTCGAAACGGTGGGCAAGGGCCTGGCCGAGCGGCTGTTCCCCAAGCCCGAACAGGCCGACTTGCGCCAGAAGATGGCCGAGCGCTGGGCGCGCAACGACAAACGCGCCTACCTCAAGAGCTTCGACGCCATCGTCGACTGGGGCGTGCAGGAACGTATCGGGCAGATTCGCTGTCCCACGCTGGTGATCGCCGCCGACCACGATTACACCCCGATACACCTTAAAGAGCGTTACGTGGCCCTGATACCCCAGGCAAAGCTGGTAGTCATCGACGATTCCCGGCACGCTACGCCCCTCGATCAACCCGAGGTCTTCAACCAGACTTTGCTGCAGTTCCTCGCAGCCGCTTCCACCTCTCAAGGATCATTGAGCCCATGCTGAAAAAACTCCTGCTCACCGCCTGCTCGGTCGCCTTCGCCACCAGCGTCATGGCCTCCGACAAGACCCCTCACGTGTTGCTGGACACCAGCTTCGGTCAGGTCGAAATCGAGCTCAATGCCGAGAAGGCGCCGATCAGTACCAAGAACTTCCTCGCGTACGTGGACAGCGGCTTCTACAACAACACCATCTTCCACCGCGTGATCCCGGGCTTCATGGTGCAAGGCGGTGGTTTTACCGAGCAGATGAACCAGAAGCCAACCAATGACCCGATCCGCAACGAAGCCGGCAACGGCCTGCTGAACACCCGCGGCACGCTGTCGATGGCCCGCACCTCCGACCCTAACTCGGCCACCAGCCAGTTCTTCATCAACGTGGCCGACAACGACTTCCTCAACCCCGGCCGTGACCGTGGTTACGCGGTGTTCGGCAAAGTCACCAAGGGCATGGAAGTGGTCGACCAGATCGTCAATTCCCCCACCACCGTGAAGAAAGGCATGCGCGATGTGCCGGCCGACCCGGTGTTCATCAAGTCTGCCAAACGCATCGACTGACCGCAGGCTTCACAAGGACGTGAAACCGCCTGAGGGTCGGGTTGAACAGGAGTGTTGTCACCCATGCTGTACCGCCGTTTCGAGCAACTGATCGACATCTTCCGCGACGCGCCCAGCGAGTCGCCACCCACCCAGGTGTGGCCGTTCTACCTCTATTACCTGCGCCAGGTGTGGCCGAGTTTTCTCGCCCTGCTGGTGGTCGGCCTGGTCGCCTCGCTGATCGAGGTGGCGATGTTCAGCTACCTCAGCCGCATCATCGACCTGGCCCAGGGCACACCCAATGCCAACTTCTTCAGCGAGCACAGCGGCGAGCTGACCTGGATGCTGGTGGTGGTCCTGCTGCTGCGGCCAATTTTCTTCGGCCTGCACGACCTGTTGGTGCACCAGACCATCAACCCCGGCATGACCAGCCTGATCCGCTGGCAAAACCACACCTACGTGCTCAAGCAGAGCCTGAATTTCTTCCAGAGCGACTTCGCCGGGCGCATTGCCCAGCGCATCATGCAAACCGGCAACTCGCTGCGTGACTCGGCGGTGCAGGCGGTGGACGCGCTGTGGCACGTGCTGATCTACGCGATCACCTCGCTGGTGCTGTTCGCCGAGGCCGACTGGCGGCTGATGCTGCCGCTGCTGATCTGGATCGCCGGCTACGTCGCCGCGCTGTTCTACTTCGTGCCACGGGTGAAGGAGCGCTCGGTGATTTCGTCCGATGCCCGCTCCAAGCTGATGGGGCGCATCGTCGACGGCTACACCAACATCGCCACCCTCAAGCTGTTCGCCCACACCGACTACGAACAGCAGTACGCCCGTGAGGCGATCCGCGAGCAAACCGAAAAAACCCAGCTGGCCTCACGGGTAATCACCAGCATGGACGTGGTCATCACCACCCTCAACGGCTTGCTGGTAGTCACCACCACAGGCCTGGCCCTGTGGCTGTGGAGCCAGTCGCTGATCACCGTGGGTGCCATTGCCCTGGCCACCGGCCTGGTGATCCGCATCGTCAACATGTCGGGCTGGATCATGTGGGTGGTCAACGGCATCTTCGAAAACATCGGCATGGTCCAGGACGGCCTGCAGACCATCGCCCAGCCGGTCACCGTGACGGACAAGCCCCATGCAGCGCCGCTGAAAGTCACCCGTGGCGCCGTGCGTTTCGATGACGTCGACTTCCATTACGGCAAGGCGCGCAACGTGATCGAAGCGCTGAACCTGGACATTCGCCCCGGGGAGAAAATTGGCCTGATCGGGCCCTCCGGCGCCGGCAAATCGACCCTGGTCAACCTGCTGCTGCGGCTTTACGACGTGCAGGGCGGGCGCATCCTGATCGACGGCCAGGACATCGCTGAGGTAACCCAGGCCAGCCTGCGCGCGCAGATCGGCATGATCACCCAGGACACCTCGCTGCTGCACCGCTCGATCCGCGACAACCTGCTGTACGGGCGCCCCGACGCCAGCGAGGCGGAGTTGCGCGAGGCCGTGCGCCGGGCGCGTGCCGACGAGTTCATCCCGCAACTGTCGGATGCCCAGGGCCGCACCGGCTTCGATGCGCATGTGGGTGAGCGCGGGGTCAAGCTGTCCGGTGGCCAGCGCCAGCGCATCGCGATTGCCCGGGTACTGCTGAAGAACGCGCCGATCCTGATCATGGACGAGGCCACCTCAGCGCTGGACTCCGAAGTTGAAGCGGCGATCCAGGAAAGCCTGGAAACCCTGATGCAAGGCAAGACGGTGATCGCCATCGCCCACCGCCTGTCGACCATTGCGCGGATGGACCGCCTGGTGGTGCTGGACCAAGGGCACATCGTCGAAAGTGGCAGCCACAGCGAGTTGCTGGAACAGCAAGGGTTGTACGCCCGCTTGTGGCACCACCAGACCGGTGGCTTCGTCGGCGTGGATTGACGCCACGCCTGCCCTTCAGCTTTCAGGGCCGGCGCCAGCGTGCTGGAGGAAGGCCTGGGCACGTGAGTCCTGCCCATAGGCGACATTGATGCGCAGCCACTCGCTGGCAGCGCCTTCGAAGTCGAAGGCGCTGCCCGGGGTGAGCAGCACCTCATGCTGCAAGGCCAGCTGCTCAAGGCTGGCGAAGTCGCGCCCCGGCACCCGCGCCCAGACGAACATGCCGCCGTAAGGCTCGCAGAACACCTGCCAACCGTACTGTTCGAGCTGCCCCAGCAGCTTGGCCATGTGCTGGGCCAGGCGCCCCCTCAACCGCTGGGTGCTTTTGCGGTAGCTGCCGCTGGCGAGCATCTGCCCCACCACCTGTTCGGCGAAGCGCGAGGTGCCGATGCCGCTGACCATTTTCAGTTCGGCCAGTTGCGCCAGCAGCGGCGGGTCGGCCACCAGGTAACCGACCCGCAGCGAACTGCTCAGGGTCTTGGAGAAGCTGGCCATGTAGATCACCCGTTGCTCGCTGTCGAGGGTGGCCAGGCGTGTGGCTGGCCCGTCCTGGAAGTCGGCGTAGATATCGTCCTCGACGATGCGCAGGTCGTGCTCACGGGCCAGCTCCAGCAGGCGGTAGGCCACTTTGGGCGTCAGGCTGGTGCCGGTCGGGTTCTGGTACAAGCTGTTGACGAACAGGCAGCGGGGCCGGTGCTGCGCCAGCAAGCGCTCAAGCACGTCGATGTCAGGCCCCGCCACCGTGCGCGGCACCGGCAGCATGCGCACCTGGTGCTGGCGCAGCAGGTTGTAGAGGTTGTAGTAGCCGGGGTTTTCTACCAGCACGGTGTCGCCTGGGCGCAGCAGCGTGCGCACCAGCAGGTCGAGGCCATGGCTGGCGCCCTGAGTGGTGAGGATGCGCTCGGGGGCGGCGGCGATGTCCAGCCGCGCAAGGCGCTTGTGCAGTTGCAGGCGCAGGCTGGCCAGGCCCAGGGGCGGGCAGTAGTCAAACAAGTCCTGCGGGTTGCCGCGGCTGACCTGGCGGATGGCCTGCGCCAGTTCGGCGTCCGCCCGCCAGGCGCTGGGCAGCCAGCCGCAGCCGAGTTTGAGCAACTGGTCATGGCCTTCGCGAAATTGGCGCCAGCTGCCGTTACCGGTTTCGTCCCACACCGGCGCGTCGTCCGCGGCCATGGCGGATTTGCGCTCAGCGACGAAGAAGCCGGTGCCGTGGCGGGCTTCGAGCCAGCCGCTGGCGACCAGGCGATCGTAGGCTTCGATCACGCAAGAGGCGCTGACGGCCTGGTCGCGTGCCAGCGCACGAATCGATGGCAAGCGCGCGCCGGGGCGCAGGCGCTGCTGTTCGATCCAGGCTTGCAGGTGGTCAGTGAGCTGCTTTACCAGGGGGGTTGTGCTTTGGCGGTCCAGGGGAAGGTGCATGGGCTTGGTGTTTGGTGGTTTTGAGCGAACAGTTAAGCATAAATAGGATGGTGGTGTGCCTTGTTGAGGGTTCGGCTTGGCAGCACTGTTGGCAGTACCGGCCCTATCGCCGGCAAGCCGGCTCCCACAATGTGGACTGCCCCAATAAGTTGGACACCCATCCAAACCTGGGGGGCAGTCCAATGGCCAAGGCGCCTGAGGACTCTGTGGGAGCCGGCTTGCCGGCGATAGGGCCGGTACTCACAACCCCGAAACCAGGACCCTCCCATGCCCCCGCGCTCCAACCCTGCCCTGCTGGCCTTCGCGCTGTGCCTGATCACCCTGGCAGTCAACCTGCAGGCCCCGCTGTACATCACCTACGCCGACCTTTCCGGCCAAGGCGCCGCCGCCACAGCAGTGGCCTTTTCCGCTTATGTGGTAGGTGTGCTCCCCGTGCTGCTGGCCCTGGGCGGCCTGGCCGACCGGGTTGGGCGGCGGCCGCTGATTATCGCCGCACTGTTGCTGTCGATGCTGGCTACTCTGCTCATGCTGGTGGCGCCAGGCCTTCAGACACTGGCCCTGGCGCGACTGGTGCTGGGCTTGGGTACCGGCCTGGCCACAGCCACTGCAACGGCCTATATGGGCGAATTGATGGGTGGCGCCAGCAGCGCCCGCGCCGCCAACTGGGTAACTGCGAGCACCTCGCTGGGCTTTGGCCTCGGCGCGGCGCTGACCAGCCTGTTCCTGCTGCGCGGGCCCAGCCTCACACCCGGCAGTTTTCATCTGCAACTGCTGCTGGCTGGCATCGCCCTGGTACTGACCTGGCGCCTGCCCGACCCACGCCCGGCACAACGTGGCGCCATGCTGCGCCTGCCCTTCTATCCACGTGGCAGCGCGGTGTATGGCCTGGCCATTCTGCTGGCCTGGGCCGGCACCGGCCTGGTCATCGCCTTGCTGCCGGGGATATTGCGCCAGCATGGCCTGAGCGACTGGTCGGGCTTCTCGACGTTCTGCGTCACCAGCTGCGGCCTGTTGTTCCAGCCCCTGGCGCGGCGCATGGCCAGCACCAAGGCCACGTTGCTCGGCCTGGCAATACTGCCGTGCAGCTATGCACTGCTGGCCTGGGGCGCCAACGCAGGGCACCTCGGCGCCGTGCTGCTGGGCGCGGTGGCGGCCAGCAGCGCCTGCTATGGCTTTATCTACCTGGGCGGGCTGGCGGCGGTGAACCAGCTGGCGGGCAGCGAGAAAACCCGGGCCAGTGCCGGGTTCTTCCTGCTCGCCTACCTGGGGTTCAGCGTCCCGGTGATCTTCACTGGGGTACTGAGTGATCGGCTGGGGTCGGGGATGGCGTTGCTGATGTTCGGGGGTGTGCTGTTGCTGGGGTGTGCAGCTGTCGCACTGGCCTTGGTAGTGTCCGCTCGCGACAGCGCCCATAGCGAACCACTCAGATTGCAGTAGCCCCACCATCTACCGTCAGGCTGTGCCCGGTGGTGAAAGCGGCACCATCGCTGCACAGGTACAGCACGGCACTGGCGATTTCCTCGACCTTGCCGATACGCCCGACCGGGTGCATCGCCGCAGCGAACTCGGCCTTGCGCGGGTCGGCCTCGTAGGCCCGGCGGAACATGTCGGTGTCGATCACCGCCGGGCACACCGCGTTCACCCGGATGCCTTTCTTGGCATATTCGATGGCCGCCGACTTGGTCAGGCCGATCACCGCATGCTTGGAAGCGCTGTAGATGCTCATCTTCGGCGCTGCGCCCAAACCGGCCACCGAGGCGGTATTGACGATCGCCCCACCGCCCTGGGCCAGCAGCAGGGGCAGCTGGTGCTTCATGCACAGCCAGACGCCCTTCACATTGACGCCCATGATGGCGTCGAACTCCGCCTCGCTGCCCTCGGCCAGGCGGCCCTGCTCGATCTCGATACCGGCGTTGTTGTAGGCGTAGTCCAGGCGGCCGTAGGCGTGGATGACCTGTTCGTGCAAGTGACGCACATCGGCGTCCTTGGTCACGTCGCAGGCCACGAACAGCGCTTGGCCACCGGCTTGTTGAATCAGGGCCACCGTAGCCTCGCCGCCAACAGGATCGAGGTCGGCCACCACCACCTTCAGGCCCTCCCGGGCGAACGCCAGTGCCGTCGCCCGGCCGATGCCTGCCGCGCCGCCGGTGACCAGGGCTACCTGGCCGGAAAAGGTCATGCTCATCGTTAGCTCCACAGCGAAGGAATGTTCAAAGCGGGCTCACGCCTGAGTGTGGCAGCCGCGGCCCATGGCTGCTCCCACACACAACAGGCCGCGGGTTTGACCAGAGTCTAGTCAGCCACTCATCCAACTGGGCAGCATCATCAGGCCAGCGGTTGGGCTACCATGCTTTCCAGTGATTTTGCAGACCAACCGGCATCACCGCGTTAAATTGCCTACTTAGCCTCTTGCCCTCAAGGACCCTGCCATGACCCAGACCAACCGCCGCTTCCTGCTCGCCAAACGCCCGGTCGGCGCCGTGCGCCGTGACGACTTCACCTTCGAGACCGTACCCGCCCAGGCCCCCGCCGATGGCCAGATCCAGGTGCGTAACCTGTACCTGTCGCTGGACCCGGCCATGCGCGGCTGGATGAACGAAGGCAAGTCGTACATCCCGCCCGTGGGCCTCGGCCAAGTGATGCGCGCCCTCGGCGTGGGCGAAGTGGTGGCCTCCAACCACCCCGACTACAAGCCCGGCGACCACGTCAGCGGCGCCCTCGGTGTACAGGACTACTTCACCGGCGAACCCCAGGGCCTGCACAAGATCGACCCCAAGCTGGCCCCCCTGCCCCGCTACCTGTCGGCCCTGGGCATGACCGGCATGACCGCTTATTTCGCCCTGCTCGATGTGGGCCAGCCCAAGGCCGGTGAAACCGTGGTCATATCCGGCGCTGCCGGCGCGGTCGGCAGCATCGTCGGCCAGATCGCCAAGCTCAAAGGCTGCCGCGTGGTCGGCATCGCCGGCGGCGCGCAGAAATGCCAGTACCTCAAGGACGAACTGGGCTTCGACGGCGTCATCGACTACAAGGCCGAAGACGTGCTGGCCGGCCTCAAGCGCGAGTGCCCGCAAGGCGTTGATGTGTACTTCGACAACGTTGGCGGCGAGATCCTCGATGCCGTGCTCACCCGCATCAACTTCAAGGCCCGCATCGTCATCTGCGGCGCGATCAGCCAGTACAACAACAAGGAAGCAGTCAAAGGCCCGGCCAACTACCTGGCGCTGCTGGTGAACCGTGCGCGCATGGAAGGCTTTGTGGTGATGGACCACGCCAAGGAGTACGGCAAGGCAGCGCAGGAAATCGCCGGCTGGCTGGCCAGCGGCAAGGTCAAGAGCAAGGAGGACGTAGTGGAAGGGCTGGAAACCTTCCCGGAGGCATTGCTCAAGCTGTTCAGCGGGGAGAACTTTGGCAAGTTGGTGCTGAAGGTCTAAACCTGCGGCACAACGGGGCGTTCAGCGCCCCATTCGCCCCCCGACAGGCACACGCGCGCCCCTCCGAGATGAAGAGACCTGTAGGAAATATGTGAAAAACTGTAATATTGGATCCATTGAGAAGTGGCTTTTTGATATTACAAGGATTGGACGTGGTTGGCGGCACTCAGAATTGGCAGCACGAATACCCTCATACGTTACGGTATCGCGACACTACCCTTTACCTGCGCAGCCCCATTGCATCTCACACCCGGCGGGCCTTCGAACGACTGATAGAGCGAAACCTGCCTGCCAAACGCGTTAGCGCCCCGCTGGAGTGCGACAGGAGTCAACTGTTCACCAAGCGTGAAAAACTCGACTCGCTGAAAAAGAAATGGCGAATTCAACGCGGTATCCCTAAGCGCAACGGAATGTATGACTGGTCGATCGAAGAGCTGATAAATACCCACGAGGCAGCTCGTCGTGGTGCGCGGGTACCTGCGCTCATGGGCTACGGTTACAGCCGTTCAAAACTGGGCCTCGTTCAAAACGTCTTCGTCATCACCGACCTGCTGGCCGGGCATGTGGATGGACTGACCCGTGTTCGTCAGGCGCCGGATGCGATACACGCTGTCCTGCGTGCAACCTTCGAACTTCTACACGCATTGCACTGCCAGGGCATCACGCACATGGACCTGTGGGCTGGGAATGTCATGCTGCCAGAGCAAGGCTTGGCCCAGGCCATCGATCTGGAGAACAGCTTTTCCGGGACTACGGCTTATACGGGAGAAACCCTGGGCTTCCAGTTTGGCTTTTTCTACTATCGAGAAATCTACCGCTACATTACCGAAGCGGACTATGATGCTGCGGTAGAATGCGCGCTTGCCGAGTACTTCCCCGACGTGCAACGCACTGCCTTCGACCGGGTCTATGCGCTAGCCAAGCATCAGGACATCGGGCGCCTGGAGCGCCGAGAGATCTTCACCCGCGGTGTCCTCGAAAGTCGTTGGTAGAGCGCCATGGCTACCCCATGACTTTACAGAGTAAAAAATGATCAAGATTACCCAGAACATCGAGTGCTCCAATACCGCCCCCTTCGTTCTTTTCGGCGGCATCAACGTCCTCGAGTCCGAAGACCTTGCCCTGAAGGCCTGTGAAGAATACGTGCGCGTCACTCAGAAGCTGGGCATCCCCTACGTCTTCAAAGCCAGCTTCGACAAGGCCAACCGCTCCTCCATCCACTCCTACCGTGGCCCTGGCATGGAAGAAGGCCTGCGCATCTTCGAAAAGGTGAAGGCCGAATTCGGCGTGCCGATCATCACCGACGTGCATGAAATCTACCAATGCGCCCCGGTCGCCGAAGTGGTCGACGTGCTGCAACTGCCCGCCTTCCTGGCTCGCCAGACCGACCTGGTGGTCGCCCTGGCCAAGACCGGCAAGCCGGTCAACATCAAGAAGCCGCAGTTTCTCAGCCCTTCGCAGATGCAGAATATCGTGCACAAGTTCAAGGAAGCCGGTAACGACCAGCTGATCCTCTGCGACCGCGGCACCTGCATGGGCTACGACAACCTGGTGGTCGACATGCTGGGCTTTGGCGTGATGAAACGCACCTGTGACAACCTGCCGATCATCTTCGACGTGACCCACGCCCTGCAGAACCGCGACCCGTCGGGCGCTGCCTCCGGTGGCCGCCGCGAACAGGTCGTCGACCTGGCACGCGCGGGCATGGCCGTTGGCCTGGCTGGCCTGTTCCTGGAAGCGCACCCCAACCCGGACCAAGCCAAGTGCGACGGCCCGAGCGCCCTGCCGCTGGACAAGCTGGAGCCGTTCCTGGCGCAGATCAAAGCGCTGGACGACCTGATCAAGGGCTTCCAGCCACTGGTCATTGCCTGATTCAAGGGCAACAAAAAAGGGCCGACATGCGCACTGCATGTCGGCCCTTTTTTCATCCTGCAAGCGCAGCTTTATTGCCCAAAACTTCAGAACCTGTCGCGATCCATGTAGGAGCGGGCTTGCCCGCGATCACCGGCAAAGCCGGTGCCATTCACCGCAGCGCCTACTTCGCGGCTGCAGCCGCTCCCACAGGGTATGCGGCGCGCTCGCGGGCTTTGTTCTCTGCGCGACAGCGCAGCCAGAAGGGCTGGCTAATCCCCCACAGATAATGGGTCAGCCTCTATCAGCCGCGAATTTCCGCCACCACCGCCGCCAGCGCCTGCGCAGGGTCTGCTGCCTGGCTGATCGGGCGACCGATTACCAGGTAGTCGGAACCGGCATCCAGTGCCTGGCGCGGGGTCAGGATGCGGCGCTGGTCATCCTGCGCGCTGCCAGCCGGGCGGATACCCGGTGTCACCAATTGCAGCGACGGGTGTGCCGCCTTCAAGGCCGTGGCTTCCAGTGCCGAGCACACCAGCCCGTCCATGCCAGCTTTCTCGGCCAGTGCAGCCAGGCGCAGCACCTGCTCCTGCGGGTCGATATCCAGGCCGATGCCGGCCAGGTCTTCACGCTCCATGCTGGTAAGCACCGTCACGCCGATCAGCAACGGCTGCGGGCCGCTGCGCTGGGCCAGCACTTCACGGCAGGCCGACATCATGCGCAGGCCGCCCGAGCAATGCACGTTTACCATCCACACGCCCATTTCGGCCGCCGCCTTCACCGCCATGGCGGTGGTGTTTGGGATGTCGTGGAACTTGAGGTCGAGGAACACTTCGAAGCCTTTCGCACACAACGTCTCGACAATGCCCGAAGCACTGCTGGTGAACAGTTCCTTGCCCACCTTGACCCGGCATAGGGCAGGGTCGAGCTGGTCGGCCAGCTTCAGGGCGGCTTCACGGGTTGGGAAATCCAGGGCGACGATCAGGGGCGTCTGGCAGGCGGACATGGTCGGGTCTCTTGGCAAGTCGAAAACGGCGCGCATTGTAAACGAAGTGGCGGTGCCTTTGGGGGCCGTGGGTCACTAGAATTGGCCCGGCTGGGTCTCGGTCCTATAATTGAACCAACGGTCAAGGTATTTGCTCAAAATTTCAGATACGCAATGCCCCCGATGTTCATAGGAGAACGACAATGCCCTGGTATGCCTGGCTGATACTCATCATAGCCCTCGGCTCGATCGTCGGTGGGCTGATGATGCTGCGCGACACAGCGAAAAAGCTGCCCCTGACCGATGAGCAATTGCGCAAGGTGCATGAGCGCAATGCCGAGGCGGATGCCAAGGATGCGCAGGATAGGTAGGAGCTAAGTTGCGGCTGTGCCCGCGTTGAATGCGGGTGTTCGCCGGCAGATTTGCGGGGGATTCGGGTGTACGCCGCGCGCTCTACAGCGATGTTGAGATCGAGCGCCGCCCGCGCGGCGCTTCGCGGGGCAAGCCCGCTCCCACATTTGTTGCAACGCGCCGTTCCAGGCAGGCCATGGTTGTTCGCCTTGGCGCACGGCTGAAGACAGGTGGGGCGCCGGCAGCGCCAGCCAAAAAAATCGCGTCGTGCTAACAAGGCTGGCAACTATGGCCTATCAGGCCATGGCACGTTGCAACAAATGTGGGAGCGGGCTTGCCCCGCGAAGCGCCGCGCGGGCGGCGCTCGATCTCAAAGGCGCTGAAGATCTCAAGGCAGGCGCTTCGCGATGCGCCGCGCAGGCGGCGCTCGATCTCATGGGCGCTATAGCATTTACGCCTGGCCCGGCGCTCAATCTCCAGGGCCCTACAGCACCCGTGCCTGGCGCTCTAACGCCCTACTCCACCATCACCTTGTCCCGATTGCGCTCCAGCAATGCAGTGCCAATCCCCTTGATCTCCAGCAGCTCATCCACTGAAGCAAACGGCCCATGGGCATCCCTGTAAGCGACGATGGCTTCCGCCTTGGCCTTGCCGATCCCGTTCAGCTCCTTCTGCAGCGTCAAGGCATCCGCCGTATTCAGGTTTACCTTGCCCGCCGCCGCGTCCATCTGGCTCACCACCGGCACCGGCTCTTTAGGCATCGTCGAAGCCCCCGGCGCGGCAGCAACAGAGAACGACAAACCAGCGAACAGCGGCAACAGCAGGTAATTGAGGACAATATTGCGCATGAGGTCACTCCTGTGAGTTGAGTTTGCGTGCAGCAGTTTCCTTGGCTGCCCCTTCAAACTAGCGGCTCACAGGCACTAAACCCACTGGGGAATGGTTACCAAATCAGACGTCACGGCATGTTGCACGCTTACCGGTAAAACTTCCCACGGCAAGCGTGCACAAGGCCTTCAACCCTGCAGGATAGGGTCGCGCAACAAGCGCAGCAGGTACTGCCCATAACCATTCTTGCTCAACGGCGCAGCCAGGGCTTGCAGCTGTTCTGCATTGATCCAGTTCTGGCGGAAGGCCATTTCTTCCGGGCAGGCGACCTTGAGGCCCTGGCGGCGTTCGAGTGTGGCAATGTAACCACTGGCTTCAAGCAGTGAGTCGTGGGTGCCGGTGTCGAGCCAGGCATAGCCGCGCCCCATCACTTCCACCGACAACTGCTCACGCTCGAGATAAAGCCGGTTAAGGTCGGTGATTTCCAGTTCACCGCGCGCCGAGGGTTTTAGCCCCTTGGCCATTTCGATTACATCCTGATCGTAGAAGTACAGCCCGGTTACCGCATAGTTGGATTTGGGCTGCAGCGGTTTCTCTTCCAGGCTGATGGCCTTGCCGTGCGCGTCGAACTCGACCACGCCATACCGCTCGGGGTCGTTCACGTGGTAAGCGAACACACTCGCCCCCTCGCCCCGCGCCATGGCGCCGTCCAGCAGTTTGTGGAAGTCGTGGCCGTAATAGATGTTGTCACCCAGCACCAAGGCCGACAGGTCGTTGCCGATGAACTGCTCGCCAATGATGAACGCTTGCGCCAGGCCATCTGGCGAGGCCTGTACCGCGTAGGTGATATTGATACCCCACTGGTGGCCATCGCCCAGCAACTGCTCGAAACGCGGCGTGTCCTGCGGGGTGGAGATGATCAGAATGTCGCGGATGCCCGCCAGCATCAAAGTGGTCAGCGGGTAGTAGATCATCGGTTTGTCGTACACCGGCAGCAACTGCTTGGAGATGGCCAGTGTCGCCGGGTGCAGGCGGGTGCCCGAACCGCCTGCCAGAATGATGCCCTTACGTTGTGAGATCGTGGTCATTTTTCGTACTTCCCTGAACGCCCGGTGTAATTCGTTTCAACCCACTCGCGGTAACTGCCCGACTGCACGCCCTCGACCCACGCTGCGTTGTCCAGGTACCACTGCACCGTCTTGCGGATGCCGGTTTCGAAGGTTTCCGCCGGCTTCCAGCCCAGTTCGCGTTCGAGCTTGCGCGCATCGATGGCGTAGCGGCGGTCGTGCCCGGGGCGGTCGGTAACGTAGGTGATCTGCTGCGCGTATGGCTTGCCGTCGGCACGCGGTTGCAACTCGTCCAGCAGCGCACACACGCGGTTGACGATGTCCAGGTTGGGTTGCTCGTTCCAGCCGCCCACGTTGTACACATCGCCCACCGTGCCAGCCTCCAGCACACGGCGGATGGCGCTGCAGTGGTCCTTCACGTACAACCAGTCACGTATCTGCTGGCCGTCGCCATACACCGGCAGCGCCTTGCCCGCCAGCGCGTTGACGATCATCAGCGGGATGAGTTTTTCGGGGAAGTGCAGCGGCCCGTAGTTGTTCGAGCAGTTGGTGGTCAGCACCGGCAGCCCGTAGGTGTGGTGGTAAGAGCGCACCAGGTGGTCGCTGGCCGCCTTGCTCGCCGAGTAAGGGCTGTTGGGCTGGTACTGGTGCGTTTCGGTAAACGCCGGCTCATCGGCCTTCAGCGAGCCATACACCTCGTCGGTGGACACATGCAGGAAGCGAAACGCCCCCCGCTCCGCTTCGCCCAGGCCCTGCCAGTAAGCGCGCACCGCTTCGAGCAGCTGGAAGGTGCCGACCACATTGGTTTCGACGAACGCCTGCGGCCCATGAATGGAGCGGTCGACATGCGATTCGGCAGCAAAATTGAGCACCGCCCGCGGCTGGTATTCAGCCAGCAGCCGCTGCACCAACGGCCCATCGCCAATGTCGCCCTGCACGAACACATGCTGCGGGTTGCCTTCCAGGCTGGCCAGGCTCTGCAGGTTGCCGGCGTAGGTGAGCTTATCCAGGTTGATGATGGTCTCGCCCGATTGGCTCACCCAATCCAGCACGAAGTTCGCACCGATGAAGCCGGCGCCGCCGGTTACCAGGATTGTCATAGGGTCAGGTCATTCCCGAGCTGGTGGTAAGAAGTGACGTAAGTGTAAACGCGATTGATGAAAGCGTTATCGGCAGCGCACACCATCGCAGGATGGTTGGGTGGGTAATTTTGCGCGGGGGATGAAGAAGCCCTACCGACCACCCGGATACCACCGGTCGCCAAATTCATTAAAACGACACCCGGTAGTTGCCAGGCAAAACGCCATCATGCGTGTCCCATGAAACACGATTAACGGCAGAAATAGCCGAATAATCGGTAGGAACTTTCCGATAAAGACGTGGTACGACCTTGACGCTTATACCCTCTCGCGCTTAACCTCGCCGCCCTTAGAACATGGAAGTCTCCGGAACATACCCCGGCACAACGCCGACGGGCTCGGTCCTTTCCTGAAGATGAATCCCGGCGTGCCTTTGGCGCGCTGCTTTGCTTTGCGGTTACCATCTTGAAGCCTCGTTCCTCCCTCCAGATTCAGAAGTCGGTCATCTTCGCCCTCGTGCTGCGTGAAGCGCGCTCCCGTTTCGGCTCCAGCCGGCTCGGCGCCGTCTGGCTGCTGCTTGAACCGATCTGCCACCTGCTGATCTTCTCCTTGCTGTTCAGCATGCTGCGCGGGCGCACCGTTTCCGGCGTCGAGTACCCGGTCTTCATCCTGGTCGGCATGGCGCCGTTCCTGCTTTACCGCAACACTGCACTGCGCCTGATGGACAGCCTGCGCGAAAACCGCTCGCTATTCGGCTACAAACAGATCAAGCCGCTGGACACGTATGTTGCCCGCGTGATCGTGGAAACCTGTATTGCCGCCACCGTATACGCCATTCTGGTGTTCGGCTTCGCCTGGTTCGGCTTCGACATGTCTGTGCATAGCCCGCTGCAATGGGTAGCCAATTTGTTGCTGGGCCTGCTATTCGCCTTCGGCCTTGGCATGCTGCTGGCCCTGATTACCCACGCCCTGCCCAGCCTGAAGATCGTCATCCGCATGGCTTTCTTCCCGTTGTACTTCATTTCTGGCGTATTGATCCCCGCAGCCTACCTCCCTCCCGCGATGATGCCGGTGCTGCTGCTCAACCCGTTCCTGCACATCCTCGAGCTGATCCGCGCTGAGGTGCTGCCGAATTACACCCCGGTCGATGGCGTGTCCGAAACCTATGTCATCGCCTTCACCATGGTTCTGCTGTTCCTGTCCCTTGGGGCCTACCGCGCCCGCAGGATGCACCTGATTTCCACCAAGAACGGTTAAGTACAGGCCACCCGTGTTCGAGCTCAGAAACGTCACCAAGTCCTACCTGACGCCCAATGGTCGCCGGTACGTCTTCCGCAACCTGTCGCTGGCCATCCCGCCCGGCAAGAACATCGGCCTGATCGGCCGCAACGGCGCCGGCAAGTCGACCCTGATGCGCCTGCTGGGCGGTGCCGATGTGCCCGACTCCGGCACTATCGTCACCGACCGCAGCATCTCGTGGCCGGTGGGTTTGACCGGCGGCTTCCAAGGCAGCATGAGCGGGCGCGACAACATCAAGTTCGTCTGCCGTGTATACGGCGCCACGGGCGATGCGATGCGCGAAAAGATCCGTTACGTGCAGGAATTCGCCGAAATCGGCGACTGGATCGACGAACCGATCAAGACCTACTCCTCCGGCATGCGCTCGCGCGTGGCATTCGGCCTGAGCATGGCCTTCGACTTCGACTACTACCTGATCGATGAAGTGATGTCGGTGGGCGATGCGCAGTTCAAGCGCAAGTGCGCCGACGTATTCAAAGAAAAGCTGCAAAAAGCCAACGTGGTGCTGGTTTCCCACTCCATGCCCGAGATCGAGAAGCTGTGCGACATCGTGCTGCTGGTGCGTGACGGCGGCATCCAGGTGTACGAAGACGTCGCCGAAGGCATCAAGGCTTACAACAGCTGAGCAAACCCTCTTCCAATTCAGCAGCACCGTTCCATATCAAGGATGCATCCAACTATGAGCAGTACGGGTAACAAGAAGGGCTGGCGCCTGGCGTTGGCCATGGTGGTTCTGCCAATGATCCTGGCGGCCGTGTACTACGGCGTGTTCGCTGTCGACCGTTTCGTCAGCTCCGCCCAGGTGGTGGTACGCCAGGACGGCAACAACCAGGGCGCCCAGGTGCCTGGCCTGGCCACCCTGCTGACCGGCGCCAACCCGGCTTCGCGCGAAGAAACCCTGTACCTGCGCGAATACATCACTTCGATGGACATGATGCTGCTGCTGGAAAACAAACTGCACTGGATCGAGCAGTACGCCACCCAGCGCGGTGACGTGTTCTTCTGGCTCGACAAGGACGCCGCGCGCGAAGACTTGCTTGAGTACTACCAGCGCATGGTGTCGGCCCACTACGACGAAACCACCGGCCTGCTGCGTGTAGAAGTGCAAGCGTTCACCCCGGAGCTTTCCGAGCAGATGCTGCGCGAGATCCTTCAGGCCAGTGAGCACTTCGTCAACGAAGTGAGCCACAACATTGCCCGCGAGCAGATGAAGTTCGCCCAGGGCGAGCTGGAAAACGCACGCCTGAACTACGCCAAGCGCAAAACCCAGCTGCTGACCTTCCAGAACGACAACAAGGTACTGGACGGTGGCAACACCGCGCAGAGCCGCGCGACCATCATTGCCGACCTTGAAGGCCAGTACACCAAAGAGCAGGCATCGCTCACCGAGATGAACTTCAAGCTGCGCGCCAACGCCCCCCAGGTACGCCAGCAGAAGCAGAAGGTCGAGGCCATCACCCAACAGCTGGCCAAAGAAAAGCGCCTGCTGGTGTCGTCGCCGCAAGGCTCGCAGCTGAACGTGGTTGCTTCGCGCTACCAGCAGCTGATGCTTGACGCCGGCATTGCCGAAGAAACCTACAAGACTGCCGTCGCCGCGCTGGACAATGCCCGCATTGAAGCGAGCAAGAAAATCCGCACCCTGGTGACCGTAGTCAGCCCGAACACTCCGCAGCTCGCCCTGTACCCAGAGCGCCTGTACAACCTGGCCACCATTCTGCTTGGCCTGCTGATGGTATTCGGCATCACCCGCTTCATTCTGGCTTCGATCGAGGATCATCGTGATTAAATCCCTGGCTGTCTCCAAACGCGTCAACCTGAAACTGGCAGCACTGGCCCTGGCGACCCTGGGCCTGGCGGGCTGCGGCGGCACCTTGTCTGGCGCCGGCCCGTACAAGGGCACGATCGAAACCAAGAACGAGGCTTACAACCTCGTCGACATCAACGCCAGCACCATCGCGCCGTTCATGTTCGGCGCCCCGCGCCCTGCCCTGGCCTCGGTCACCAAGCCGGTATCGGCCGAAGTGCGCCTGGCCGCTGGTGACGTGCTGAACGTGCTGATCGCCGATACCGCCCCAGAAGGCTCCGCCCTGTTCGCCCCCCTGGCGTCTGGCGGCACCCAGCTTAAAACGCGTATCGACTCGCAGGGCATGCTGTCGCTGCCCTACGTTGGCCGCCAGTTCGTTGCGGGCATGACCCTCAACGAAGTCGAGAACATGATCCGCCGCCAGCTGAAAGGCATTACCACCGACGTGCAAACCCACGTTGAGCTGGTCGGTGACCTTTCCGGCTCGGTGCTGGTTGCCGGTGCAGTGAAGACTCCGGGGCGCTTCAGCACCCTGCAAGGTCCGCTGACCCTGCTGGACGCGGTCAACCAGGCCGGTGGCCCGGTCATGGAACCGCACCTGGTTAACGTGACCGTGCGCAACGGCAAACAGGTGCAGCAGTTCAACTACGAAGACATTTTGGCGGGCAACAACATGGTGCTGCGCCCGAACTCTGAAGTGGTGCTGGACCGTGCGCGTCAGCGGTTTGTAGCGATGGGTGCGGTGGGTGAGCCAGGCCTGAAGGACCTGCCTAGCCAGAACACCAGCCTGCTGGATGCACTGGGTAGCGTAGGTGGGCTGCGTGAAGCTAACGCTAACCCAGAAGGTGTATTTGTATTCCGGATGGGGGCTGGGGAAAACTCAAAACCTACGGTTCTACGTCTCAATATGCGAGACCCAGCGGCAGTATTCTATGCACGCCAGATCGCAATCAAACCAGATGACACCATCTACGTAACCAATGCTGCGGTTTACGAATGGCAAAAAGTTATCGGACCAGTCGTTCAAACCATGGTGCTAGGACGCGCAGTGGGTGCGTACAAGTAAGTAATGGCCCCACAGGGCCACTTACTACATCCATCACAATTTTGCGCACCGCTGCAAGTGTTAAAGAATACGAGTTTTTCAGGATCGAAAAATCGAATGGCCATCATCATAAATCATATAACTTCCAATAATGTCCATAGCGGCATTTTTGAAGACATCTTCCGCTATTTCTCTCGATACACAGACGGAATTGCTGAGCAAGTAGTTAGTGAGAAGCCAATAGTTGGCGCCCACGTCCGCCACTATCACCGCCCTCACTTGGAAGAGAAGCTGATCTCTCCTTGCGTGGTCACAGTTCATCATGACCTCAACGATCCTGATGGCTGGCTTTCGATTAATGCATTCCTTGATCGCTATCGCGAAGCCGATATGGTCATTTGCCTGAACACCTTGCAACAGAAAAAGTTGGCTGAGCACGGCATCTTCCACACCTGCGTGGTGCCGCATGGGTACAACCACCACTTGATCGACCCAGCACGCGCGAAAGGTCGAACTAAACGAAATAAGTTCACCCTCGCCATCGTTTCAAAGCGATATGGCCGCAAAGTTAAAGGCGAGGCTTATCTCTTTGAATTAGCAAAGCGTCTTGATCCCTCCCTGATCGAGTTTTTCTTGGTAGGTGATGGACGATCAGAAGAGGGTCGCGTATTTAGAAGCATGGGCTTTGACGTCGAGGTTTATGAAAAGCTTCCCTACGCATCCCTTATTGATGCTTACCGCGGCGTTGATGCGTTGTTAATGACGAGTTACTTCGAGGGAGGCCCGGCGAACATCCCTGAGGCTGCCGCCATGGGAGTACCCGTGGTATCTAACCCTATTGGAATGGTACCGGACCTGATTGATAACGGCGTACATGGTCTCTATTTGACAATGAATCCTTCAATCGATGCTGAAACCCTCAATGGGTTAGCTTCGAATGAAGCAGAAGTCTACTCGTCAATTTTTCAATCGAGCCAAATTGCAAGCCAGAACCTTATCACCTGGCAAGACTCAATTCTTTTAAACACGAAAGAACACGTCAAACTTTACAAGGGCAGTCAAGCCTCGATTCATAAAGCACTGGAGGCGATCGCATGAGCAAGTTCCTTATCACCGATCCAGTGCACATTCACGAACGTAATTTCCGCAGCCTTTTCGATTACCTCAAGGAAAAAAAGGCTGTTGTTGTCATAAACAACGAGCATCAACAATTGATGAGCGCATTCGGTGACTACTCCGAATCACAGGACTTACTCATCGAACATTATGAAATGCTCGAAAATCTATCCAAAGAAGATCTTTTTTCCTTCAGCATCCTACAGGTCAATCTGTTCAACGTATCACGTGCAGAAATACTGTCTTGGGTCATCACAACAAACGAGATGAAAGATCAGAGGCTGCCGCAGACAGCCCGTGAGATTTTCGAAACCTTGTTCGAAAACCAGCGCGAGACCTTGCTATGGAATATGAGCGCAGCAATTCTCTGGATTAATTTTTGGGCAGGAATGCTGAAAAAGCACAACCCTAAATTTGCTCTTGTATTCTCCGGCAGCTTGATTTACGCCCGCTCATTGCTTGAAGTAAGTCGTACGCATTCTGCTCGTGCCTTTGTCCTTGAAAGTTTCTTTACCGGCAACGACAACTACATCGAAGAAAAGTATGAGCCGATTGCCAACAACTCCAACCTCAAGCATCTCGCATACTACCGTTCGCTAGAACCCAGCGTGACGCCTGACGCACGTGACCGCGAGCGAAATAAGGCCCTCAACAAAGTCATCGCCGCAAAAAATAAAAACGTCAACCAACCCGAAGAAACAAAGGTAAAACTCTTCAAGAATCAGAAGAGCACAATACTTATTACCGGCCAGGTCCTAAACGACTTTTCGGTGCTTGAGTACAATGGCGTAGGCATCAACAGCATTCACTTCTATCAACGATTAATCGATGCACTGCTGAAAAACACAGATCTGAATATTATCTTCAAAGCCCATCCTTGGGAAAGAAAGAAGAAGAATATTACAACAGCACTTACACTCGAAACCCTCTGTGAGAAATTTAACGCTACCCCGAACATCGTCACTGACAATGAGCGTCTGATTTTCATTGAAGACTTTAATATCAAGTCGCTGTTCAGGCAAGTCGATTATATTGCGGGAATCAACTCTCAAGCCCTGATCGAAGCTGCTTTTGACGGATACCAACCTATCCAATTTGGCAATGCCTTCTACGGAAACAAGGGCTTCACAAGTGATTATTCCATTGATCAAATCGATACTTTTATCGACGATCTGAATAGTGGCAAAGTGCCGAGCCACCTTGGAATCCAAGCTTACAAGTGCTACGAGACATTCCTCGTCCGCGCACTGCAATTCTCACTAGTATCGGCATTCCCGTCCGGGAAAGCGCAATTGAATGACATCTTCAGTCTGCCCCCGCATGTGCCGATCTTGAAGGGTACTCCAGTACCAGCCCCGACTAAACCAGCTGCACCTGTTAAGGCGGCGGCCGCCGCCAAGCCAGTCGCAGCTTCTGCAGCGAACCCCGCTATATTGGCTAAGCCAGCTGCACATGTTTCAGCACCACCAGTGGCAGCCTCAGTGCAAGCCGACACACAGGCTAAAGCTCAGGCCAATGCCAAGTCAAAAAAGAAATGGCAGAAGTTCTGGAAAACTCCAAAAAAGTTTTTTAAGGATTCGAAGAATGCTCGCGTACGCTGGCTACACATTTTCTTCCCTAGCAACTTAAGCTTCACTGGCAAAAGTTAATAAATTTCGAACATCAGGGCCAATGCTATGGGAACATACCATTGGCCTCAGCATAAGGGGCTGAAAGTGACAACCCAACTCGACCTGGCGGAAGTTGTTGAAGGCAACGAAAAAATAGTCTCAGGGAAGAGAACACTTTACATTCAGCTGAATGCAGAAAAAAAATCTGATCGCCTCCTTATCGTCATGAGCGCCCACAATCATGGCGAAAAGTATATGGCTCTCAGATCTTTTCTCGAGAAGCAGATCTGCGACTTACTCTTCATCACTGACCCAAAAAATTCTTGGTACTTAGATGAAGATAACGGAGAATCTTTCGAGAAAGTCATTCATAACTTCTCGCGACAATATGAGAACAAGAATGTTTTTCTATTTGGCTCATCCATGTCCGGATATGGTGCCATTCTTCATGCACTCAAGCTCAATCTCAATGCTATCGCATCCAACCCCCAAATAAACCTTGATATTACGAAGGACTATGCATGGCCAGAACTCGTTGACCACATCAATGATCTTAATGGTCACCATACAAACATCGAGAAAATCGCAGCCTCGATCTGGCAAGACTCCGCGATTTACATAATTCATGGCCATGATGATATAGACACCGTTAACGCCAATCTCTTATTGAAAACCCAGCCAAACAACAAGAAATTGATAGTGCAAACAGTAGATATTGACTCGCACGTCTTGTACTTTGGGAAGAATATTGAGTACGTCTACGATGTCATGCAGATGCTCACCATATTCAGAGACAAACTTGACCTCTCTGCAACAGTGGAAAGCCTCACGAAAGAAGCAAAAAATATAAAAAAATCGCTTAGATCAGAAAGGAGTCAGTCCACAATCACAGACCCTTTTAGATCGTTGTCCAAACCAGCCAACGGGGAACTCTGGCAGGACAGATACAACCACGAAAGCGCTGGAAACTCAATCCACTTTGGTAATATCGGATTTTACCATAACGGCTCCCCCACTGGAGCGACCTGCTTCTTCGATGGCAAAAAATGGCGACTCACCAATCTGCCATACGAATCCAGCGACAATCTAATTTCTTCGAACGATTTCTGCACCAATGGTAGCGTTAACACATCTACCAATAACGTGTTTATCAACGATTTTTGGTGGGTAAGAAATGAAGCGGGCTCAACGATTATCGCCTCGGGCCAGCATGACTTTTGTGAAATCCACATAACCGAAGCAAAAAATAAGAACATCTACATAAACTCTTCAATACCGACAGACATTGATACCAGCGAAATCCGCGGCCAATTCCTCACCTTCACTGCGGACGTATTCACCACTGAAGGCGAAGTCTCCATAACACTGGGAGGTGTGGGGGATTCAGGCTACCACCATAAAAACTCGGAAAAAAGTAGCGCTGGCAAATGGAGCAGGCTCGTTGTGCTTGAACAATTCACATCGGTGAGCCCCAATCACAAAGATCGGATATTTGTAAGATTCAACTTAGCCACTGATGGCAAAAGCAAAATTATCCGAATCAAGAATGCTTGTTTGACTATTGGTTATTTCCCAATGGGCTTTACAGAGTAAACAAATGATCAAAATCACCTCCGCAATCGAGTGCTCCAACTCCGCCCCGTTCGTCCTTTTCGGCGGCATCAACGTCCTCGAGTCCGAAGACCTTGCCCTGAAGGCCTGTGAAGAATACGTGCGCGTCACTCAGAAGCTGGGCATCCCCTACGTCTTCAAAGCCAGCTTTGACAAGGCCAACCGCTCCTCCATCCACTCCTACCGTGGCCCTGGCATGGAAGAAGGCCTGCGCATCTTCGAAAAGGTGAAGGCCGAATTCGGCGTGCCGATCATCACCGACGTGCATGAAATCTACCAATGCGCCCCAGTCGCCGAAGTGGTCGACGTGCTGCAACTGCCCGCCTTCCTGGCTCGCCAGACCGACCTGGTGGTCGCCCTGGCCAAGACCGGCAAGCCGGTCAACATCAAGAAGCCGCAGTTCCTCAGCCCTTCGCAGATGCAGAATATCGTGCACAAGTTCAAGGAAGCCGGTAACGACCAGCTGATCCTCTGCGATCGCGGCACCTGCATGGGCTACGACAACCTGGTGGTCGACATGCTGGGCTTTGGCGTGATGAAACGCACCTGCGACAACCTGCCGATCATCTTCGACGTCACCCACGCCCTGCAGAACCGCGACCCGTCGGGCGCTGCCTCCGGTGGCCGCCGCGAACAGGTCGTCGACCTGGCACGCGCGGGCATGGCCGTTGGCCTGGCTGGCCTGTTCCTGGAAGCGCACCCCAACCCGGACCAAGCCAAGTGCGACGGCCCAAGCGCCCTGCCGCTGGACAAGCTAGAGCCGTTCCTGGCGCAGATCAAGGCACTGGACGACCTGATCAAGGGCTTCCCGCCCCTGGCCATTTCGTAAGCCTCGGTAACAAGGATTGTGAGCATGGCACCTTCTGAACAAAGAGTCGCGATCGTCATTCCGGCCCGCTACGGCTCAACTCGCTTGCCGGGCAAGCCGTTGGCCGATATCGCCGGCAAACCGATGGTGCAGCACGTGTACGAGCGCGCGCTGCAGGTTGCCAACGCACAAGTGGTGGTCATTGCCACTGACGACGAGCGCGTCGCCGAAGCCGTACGCGGTTTTAGTGGCGTGTGCGTGATGACGTCCCCGGACCACCCGTCCGGCACCGATCGCCTTGCCGAAGTCATGGCCCAGGTTGATGCAGATATCTACATCAACCTGCAAGGCGACGAGCCACTGGTGCGCCCGTCAGATATCGAAGCCCTGGCGGCCGGCATGCTGGCGGATGCCAGCGTCAATGTCGGCACCCTGTGCCACCCGATCGATGCGCATGAAGCGGGCAACCCCAACACCGTCAAAGTGGTGCTGGCAAGTAATGGCAACGCGCTGTACTTCAGCCGCTCGCCTATCCCCTACCCGCGCGACAGCGAAGTCGCCACCTACCTCAAGCACGTCGGTGTTTACGCCTATCGCCGCGACGTGCTGGCCGAATACGCCAGCCTGCGGCAGCCGATGATGGAGCACGCGGAAAAGCTGGAGCAGTTGCGCTTGATGGCGGCCGGCTACTGCATTCGTGCGTACGTGGTAGAGCCAACCGGCCCGGGCGTGGATACGCCTGAATGCCTGGAGCAGGTGCGCGCGTTGATGACTGGCCAAGCCCCGGTGGCAAAGCCAACGCTGGCCGACATCCGCCTGGTGATCACCGACGTCGATGGCGTGCTGACCGATGGTGGAATCTACTATGACGCCACCGGCGAATGCCTCAAGCGCTTCCATGTGCGTGATGGCATGGGCATGCGCTTGCTGGAAGAGAACGGCGTACGGGTGGCGGTGCTGTCCGGACGGGATTCGGCGACCTTGCGCAAGCGTGTGGCCGACCTGGGCGTGACCCTTTGCCAGTTTGGCGTGAAGGACAAGCTTGCAGCCTGCAATCAGCTGATGGCTGAGGCTGGGGTGACGCTTGAGCAGACCGCTTGCATCGGTGATGACTGCATCGACCTGCCCGCGTTCGCGGCCTGTGGGATGTCGTTTGCGGTGGCGGATGCGCCGGTCTATGTAAAGGCCGCCGCTACGCAGACCCTGACTTCGGCCGGTGGTACCGGGGCGTTCCGTGAAGTCGCCGATGCCATTCTCTTTGCTCAAGGCAAAGAGGCGGTGCTGGGTAGTGCTGCAGGGTATGCCAAGGTGATGGCGAAGATGGCGCAGTAACAAGCGTCATCGGCAAGCCCTGCGGGGGCTTGCACCCAACAATGAAAAGGGCCGATACAACCAAGTTGTATCGGCCCTTTTTTGTTATGCAGTGCGTCAGTCGAAGATTTCAACCACGCCGACCACTGCGCCCTGTGCATCGGTCACTGCCAACGCCCGAATCTTGTTATCCAGCATGTAGGCCTCAGCTTCGGAAAGCTGGGAATCTTCCTGGATAGTGTGCGGATTGGCAGTCATGAACTTCGCCACGTTTTCGTGAATCGTGCCTTCGTTATCCAGCAACGCGCGGCGCAGGTCGCCGTCTGTCACGATGCCGACCAGCTTGTCGTTATCCATTACGACAGTAAGGCCTAGGCGACTGCGGGTCATCACCAGCAAGCAATCATGGAAGCTGGTAGCAGGCGTAACCACCGGTGCTGGCGAGTGCATCACATCGCAAACACGAGTCAGCAGTTTGCGGCCCAGGCTGCCGCCGGGGTGGTAGCGGGCGAAGTCCATTGGCTTGAACTGGATGGCTTCGATCAGCGCTACTGCCAGTGCATCGCCCATGGCCATGGTTGCCAGGGTGGAGGTGGTCGGTGCCAGGTTGTTCGGGCAGACCTCGCGCTCGACCGAGATATCCAGCCAGATATCGGCGTGCTTGGCCAGGGTGGACTTACCGTTGCCGGTCATGGCGATGATTTTGTTGCCGAACGACTTCAGGCTTGGGATCAGCTTGATCAGCTCTTCGGTTTCGCCGCTGTAGCTGATAAGGATGAGCACGTCGATTGGCTTGAGCATGCCCAGGTCGCCGTGGAAGGCTTCGGCGGGGTGCAGGAAGAAGCTTGGGGTGCCGGTGGAGGCGAAGGTGGCAACCATCTTCTGGCCGATCAGGCCGGACTTGCCCATGCCGCAGACCACGGTACGGCCTTGGCAGCCGAGGATCAGCTCGACGGCGCTCTGAAACTCGCCGTTGAGGCGGTCGGCCAGCTGGGTGACAGCCTGGGCCTGGGCAATTAAAGCTTCTTTGGCGATGCTGAGGTGATTCATGTTCGTCCCTGACGACTGCAGTTATTGCGAAGCGGCGCATGGTAAGGTTTTTGTCACATTAATCAAAGCGCGATAGGCGGGGGATTGGGGGCTATCTGACTGATGGGTCGCGGTTTTTTTGATTTGAGGCAACTGTACCGCGCTCTGCGGGGCAATCTGCTCCGATGGAGCTGGATTATTGATTGGCCCTACTGCGGATTCAGATTCTTCCTACAGGAATGGGCTGGAGGTATCAGACCCAGGGAAATACCCTACAAAGTCTGTCGACAGGCGTCTGATTGTTCCTGGAAAGCTAGCCCTCTAGGCTTTCGGGGTCGCTGAGGGTTCAGCGATCGGGTGTGGAAACCTGGCAGTAACATATGGCTCCTGTCGTTATGACAGCTTTGCGCGGGAGGCCCTTGGGCCTACCGGGTTCGCCATATGCCTGGTTTTCCACCCCGCGTACAGCTGTCACCCCAATGTGTGGAAACTGAGGGGCGGCACATGATCAATATGGTGCCAATTATGAAAAAGATCGTCCCCGACCCACCCCATACTTTCGAACTGCCGCCCGGCAAATCCCTCTCCCGCGCCATCGGTGAAAACATGGTGCCGATGGAATTCGTGTTGATGAATGTCACCCATTACCTGATGTTTGCCTACAGCGACAGCCGGCGTGCCCTTGAGCGAATCGAGGATGAAGAAACGCGGCAGTTGCTGGAGCATGGGTTGCGGGCGATGCAGATTGCCTGGGGGCAGGCGGATGCGTTGGCGCTGGCGATGGAGCGGTCGTCGGGGGTGCATTGATCGAGCGCCGCCCGCGAAGCGCTTGCCTTGGCATCTTCAGCGCCTTTGAGATCGAGCGCCGCCCGCGAAGCGTTTGCCTTGGTATCTTCAGCACCCTTGAGATCGAGCGCCGCCCGCGCGGCGCATCGCGGGCAAGCCCGCTCCTACATTTGTTGCAACGTGCCGTTCCAGTCAGGCCATGGTTGTTCGCCTTGGCGCATGGCTGAAGACTGGTGGGGCGCCGGCAGCGCCAGCCGAGAAATCACGTCGTGCCACCAAGGCTGACAACTATGGCCTCACAGGCCATGGCGCGTTGCAACAAATGTAGGAGCGGGCTTGCCCGCGATGCGCCGCGCGGGCGGCGCTCGATCTCAAGGGCACTGAAGATACAAAGGCGAGCGCCGCTCGATCTCAAGGGCGCTGAAGATACCAAGGCGAGCGCCGCTCGATCTCACCATCACCAAACAGCTCAAGCCATGCACCCCGCGAACACCACCCCCCCCCACATCCCCCAAGTAAATCAACAAGTTGTTGTAACTTTTCGTTGTACGCAGGACGCACATGACGCAGCATAGCCGCCCTTCACAGCTTTGAATGGACGACGGCTGCTGCCTGATTGGATGTCATGAAAACCCCTCCTAGCCCGCCTGCGCCGAGCAAGACGCTCTTCCGCTGGCAACGGGCCCCTCTGCAAAACAACCTTCACGCACTGATGCCCCAGTGGGGCGGACAGGCGCTGGAGATCAGCAGCCAGGACCTGGCGTCCAATGCCTCGTTCGTCAACTACGTGCGCCACCATCGCTTCACCGACCCCAACACCGGTAAACCGGTAGAAGTGGTGGAAAAATCAATTCGCAAAGTCGCCTTCCTCGGTAGCCAGGAGGCGCGGTTCCACCGCGCCGAGGGCATGCTGGCGGGAAGCACGCAGTTCCGTTACCCGTCCTGCCTTGGGGTAATCGAAACGCCCTGGGAGAGTTTGATCTTCACCGAGTTCGTGCGTGGCAAGCCGCCGCGCATGCAGGCGATTGCGCGGCAGTTGGCATCAGGTATCGCTGAGCTTGAAGACCTCAGTCACGCCTGGCTGCAGGCACAACCGCTGGGCAAGGCGCCCCTGCTGTGGAGCATGGACTTCTTCCGGCCGTGGTTCCTGCTGCGCCCGCGCTTCAATTTCGACCGTTGCCTGCCGGGGCTTGCGCAGTTGGGGCGGGAAGATGCGCAGTTTGCTGGGTTGGCCGAGCGCTTCGAGGCATTTGTGCCGCTGATTCGCAAGCTGGCCGGCGAGGCACGGCGCAGCCCGCGGTGCTTCAGCCATATGGATTACCTGCGCAAGAACCTGTTCGTGAACAAGGGGCAACTGCACCTGATCGACTGGAGCGAGGTGAAGGTCGGGCGGGTTGGCTTCGATGGCGGGGCGTACCTGGGTAGCCTGTTCCGGCGCAAGGATATGAGCGTTTTTCTGGCCGCACAGAGCGAGTTTGTCGAGGCCTATCGCGAGGCGCTGGCAGAGCGGTTTGATGAGGGGCAGGCGCTGGGGAATCTGCGTTATGTGTTCTTGCTGACGGCGTTGTTCCATTGCCTGCGGCCGGAGACGGTCGAGGAGTATCGCGAGCGTGACCGGATGGGGATGTTGCGGGAGAAGTATGAGTATTTGCTGGGGGCATGCCTTGAGGGGTGAGGCGCGTTCGGTATCGAGCGGCGACCGCGAAGGGCTTGCCTCAAGATCTTCAGCGCCCTTGAGATCGAGCGCCGCCCGCGCGGCGCATCGCGGGCAAGCCCGCTCCTACATTTGTTGCAACGCGCCGTTCCAGTCAGGCCATGGTTGTCCGCCTT
>NZ_JBFPFX010000039.1:0-56502 GCF_047978245.1 Pseudomonas sp. LFS044 | reverse complement strand
GCCAATTTAAAAGACAGTGAGTAATCTCGCTGTGTGCGCTTTACACCTTGCTCCATCTGACTCTCCGGAAATTCGGGATGGGAGGTGTAAACCTTATTCAGGACGGGACAGGGGAAACAAAAAAGGCCCACCTTTCGGTGAGCCTCTTTGATACTGCGTATGGTGCCGGCACCAGGAATCGAACCCGGGACCTACTGATTACAAGTCAGTTGCTCTACCATCTGAGCTATACCGGCAATGGGGCGTCATTATAACGATCGTTCGACGCCTGTAAACCACTTCCTTTCAAATACTCGAAAATGACCTAAGTCACCGGCCTAAAAGGAGAAATTTCCTACCAGCCGCGGTGGATGGTATTGACGTTTGGCTCGGTCTTGCCGGGGTTGAAGAACAGCTTGTCGTTGTCGCAGCCGCGCTTGCGGCAGGGGCTTTCAGTGCGCAGGGGCAGGCCGTTGTCGCCGCCCAGCTGCATGGCTGGGGTGTTCCAGCCCAGGTTGCTGGTGGGCTGGGGGGCGGGGCTGTTGCTGCAGGCGGTCAGGGTGAGCGCGAAGGCCAGCAGGGCGAGGGGTTTGGCTTGGGTCACGATGTCTAAGTCCGTTTGTCCATGTCGGTCTGGCGCAACGCCAGACGGTCGCGGGGCTGGCGGGCAGCGCGCGACGTAGCTTTTTAATGATTTGGGGTGGGGATGATACACGGTTGGCTCGGGATTGCGGTGCCTTGGGGCGGTGGGGCGCTGAATGTGCGGGCCTCTTCGCGGGGCAAGCCCGCTCCCACAAAAACCGGGCGGTGGTGCTGTCAGATTCGGGGGCATCTGTAAGGGATTTCTGAAGCTGAAACCAAATGCTTCAGGGTTGGGGTGTTTGGGAATTATCCTACGCGCGCTGCTGAAGCTTCACGATTGGCGTGAGAGACACTCAGGGATACCGTTCCTGGGTCGCCGATTCTGGTGACAGGGTGTGAGAACCCGATCGCGAATAAGCAGTAGCCACATGGTGGCCGTACGCGGGCAGACTTCGGTCTGGCCGAGCTTCCTTATTCCCTCGGTTTCTCACCCCGCGTACGGCTGCCACCCAAATCCGTGAGAAAGATTTTCGTGGCAGGCCTTTCCATTGGAATAAGGAATTAGCCATGAAAAAAATCGTTCCAGACCCACCGCGCCCCCTCATCACCACGCCATACTTCTCTATCCACAGCGACATCTCCCCAATCGACGCCATCGCCCACGCCCTCGAGCTGATGCGTGTCGTAGCCGAAACCATCGATAACCATTGCCGTGACCACGCCGGAAAACCCGGCCTGCACCTGCTGGTCAACGCCGCCCATGCAGCCGATTCGGCGTGCGTGCTGGTGCAGCATGCAAAGCGGCGATTGGAAGACGCCCAGGCTACGGAGGCGTTGGAATGAGTCCGGAACCAAAGCCTATTACCACTGCTGGTGTCGAAACGTTTCTCGAGGTCGGTAACCCGCCGGTGGGCCTTTTGCGTGTGCAGCCCGGTATCCCAATCGATGCGGCCTATGAGCAGGTGTCAGTGCTGCTGGGCTACATCAAGCACCTGGTGCGTGAAGGTGATATGGAGGATGACCATAAGCTGCTGGGTGCGGCGGATTATCTCAGTTCATTGGCTAAGGCTTTGATGAACGATATTGAGATGGGCAGGAATAGAGTCCGTTGAAGTGGGTAATGCTGTTCACTTAAGTTATGCATCGCCTGAGGTGGGGCCGCTTTGCGGCCCATCGCGACCGGTCCGGCGCCCCGGCAAGGCCGCTCCCACAGTCTCCGCGCATGATCTGTGAGCGACTTGGGGCCTTTTCGCGGGCAAGCCCGCTCCTACAAAGAGTGGGTTTTGCCTAATCGAATTTTTGTTTATGCACAAGAGGCATCCATGCCTTGCGCGAAAGGCATGCCGATTCCACACGCCGTCGGTCTTTGCGCAAATGCCTGTTTTTACTGGGCTTGGCGAGCGCTTCGGAATAAGCCAGGCGTTTGAAATAGCGCTTGGCTGCAAACATTCATCACAAGCTTGTTCACAGAGTTATCCACAGGTTGTGCTGTGGCTAACTGTCGCGTTCTGCCAGTAAAAGCAGGTTGCGTGGGGTGAGCGGGTAATCGCAGAAGGTACCCAGGCGCACGGCGTAGCCTTGCTCTTCAAGGAACAGCGCGCGGTCGAGTACCAGCCACAGCTCCAGCGGCCGGCGGAACAGGTTGCGCACCCGTTCGAGGTTGCGCACTGCAGCCAGGCGCTGCCAGCCGGCGGCTTCGAGGGCTTCCCAATCGGGAGTGAAGGTGAGCTCCAAGTCGCGCAGCGCGGCCAGGTCGCGGCAGTACTGCTCGAAGGGTTTGCTCAGCCAGGCAACCGGCAGCGAGGGGGTGGGCAGGTACTCGTCGATTTGGCGTTGTTGGCGCTGCAGCAGGTCGAAGCCCAGGCGCCGGGCCATGGAGCAGTCGCGCTGGTGGCGCACGCGTGCGCCGGCGGTGACGGTTTCGCTCAGGGGCAGGCCGAGGTCGGTCAGTGACAATTGCAGCGGCGAGTGCTGCGCGGCTGTGGATAACGGCTGGTAGTGCTCGGCCTGGATGCGGTTGTAGCAGCACGGCGCCACGGCGAGGTGGCGGCAGCCTTGCTGGCTGGCCACGCGCAGCAAGTGCACGTGCAGGTCGCCGCAGGCGTGCAGGGCCACCACGCTTTTGTCGCTGTCGAGATGGCGGCGGCTGTCGGCGGCCATCACGTCCTGATGGATGTGGTTGGCCGGCAAATGGTGATGGTCGCTCAAGGCCTGGCCGGCAGCGACCAGTGCGGCGTCGTACTCGAGGCAGGTCAGGTGCTGGCCGGGCTGCAGCAGGCGGCGGCCGAGGTAGCCTTTGCCCGAGCACCAGTCCAGCCAGTGCTGGGTTCGTGTGCGAAAGCCCAGGCGGCGGCTGAAGGCTTCGATCTGCTGCCATTTACGGCCGGGGACGTTGACGTCCAGGCGGTGGGCGGCGGGGGGCAGGCCGGTGTCGGGTAGGTCGCCAAGGGCGCAGAGCTGTTGAGCTTTATCGGCTAACTGTGGATAAGGCGCGGGCAGGGCTTGCGGGTCGAGGTCGGCTTCGGCGTCGGTCAGGCTGCAGTAGCGCAGGTGGGCGGAGAGTTCGGGGTGTTGGGCTTCCCAGTCCAGGCGCAGGGTGGTGAAGGGCCTGGGTTTCCACAGCTGTTGGTGCTCGGTCAGGAACTGGTCGAGGGCCTGGAAGCGGTCGCTTAGGTGGTGGCTGTGGAGGTAGGGGGGCATGGGCTTGAGGGGTGTGGGGGTTATAGGGCCTCATCGCGGGCAAGCCCGCTTGTAGGAGCGGGCTTGCCCGCGATGAGGTCAGCGAGATCTCAGCGCCCCTGGCAGGCGTCTACGCGCAACCAACGCTCCAGCAGCTTGAAGCCCTGTACCAGAATGAACGAGATCAGCAGGTAGAACAGGCCTGCCGCAAAGAAGATCTCCACCGGCAGATAGGTGCGGGCGATGATGGTGCGTGCCATGCCGGTCAGCTCAAGCAGGGTCACGGTGCTGGCCAGCGCACTGGCCTTGAGCATCAGGATCACTTCGTTGCTGTAGGCCGGCAGGCCGATGCGCGCAGCGCGGGGCAGCATGATGTAGAACAGCGTCTTGCCGCGTGACATGCCCAGCGCCCGAGCCGCCTCGATCTCACCCTTGGGGATCGACTGCAGCGCGCCACGCAGAATCTCGGCAATGTAGGCGGCGGTGTGCAGGGTCATGGTCAGCACCGTGCACCAGAACGGGTCGCGCAGGTAGGGCCACAGGCTGCTCGCACGCACCGCATCGAACTGCGCCAGGCCGTAATAGACCAGGAACAGCTGCACCAGCAGGGGCGTACCACGGAAGAAGAAGATGTAGCTGTAAGGCACGGCGCGCACATACCAGTGCCTGGAGGAGCGGGCGATGCCCAGCGGGATCGCCAAAATCAGCCCGGCGACAACCGCGATGGCGACCAGCTCCAGGGTCAGGGTGGCACCCTGGGCCAGGCGTGGCAGCCACTTGATGATCACTTCCCAATTCATTGCTCAGCCCTCGCAAAGCCGCGAGCGGCGCGTTTTTCCATGAAGTGCATGCCGGTCATGGCGACGATGGTCAGGCTCAGGTAGATGCAGGCCGCAACCATATAGAAGGTGAAGGGCTCTTTGGTCACGGTCACGCCGATCTGTGCGTGGCGCATGATTTCTTCAAGGCCGATCACCGACACCAGCGCGGTGTCCTTCATCAGGATCATGAACAGGTTACCAAGGCCGGGCAGGGCGATGCGCCACATCTGCGGCAGGATGATCCGCGAGAGGATGCGCCCCTTCGACAGGCCAAGCGCCAGGCCGGCCTCACGGTGGCCCTTGGGGATCGCCAGGATGGCACCGCGGAACACTTCGGTGGCATAGGCGCCGAAGCACAGGCCGAGGGCGATCACGCCGGCGGCAAAGGCGCTGAGTTCCAGGCCCGGCATGTTGAGGGCGTTGCCGAGGCTGTTCATCAGCCCGACGGTACCGAAGTAGATAAGCAATACCCAGAGCAGTTCGGGCACACCACGAACCAGGGTCGAGTAGAAGCCGCCAAGCCATTGCAGCGGTTTGATCGGGGAAGTCTTGGCCAGGGCGCCGAGCAGGCCCAGGACCAGCCCAAGCAGCAGGGCGCAAAGCGCCAGTTTTACGGTCATCAAGGTGCCAGCCGCCAGGGCCGGACCGAATCCGTGCAGGTCGATATTCATGGGCAGGGTCGTTCTAGGGACCGGCACGCCGCAGGGCGTGCCGGTCGGGGCGAATCAATAGATGCTGAACGGGAAGTACTTGTCGTTGATCTTCTTGTAGGTGCCGTCGGCGACAATTTCCTTCAGTGCGGCATTGAGCTTGTTGCGCAGCTCGTTGTCGCCTTTGCGCACGGCGATGCCGACCTTGTCACTGTCGTTGACCGGGTCGCCCTTGAACTCGAAGTTCTTGCCAGCGTCGGACTTCAGCCAGTCATAGTTGGCATATTTGTCGGCGAGGATGGCGTCCAGGCGGCCGGAGGTCAGGTCCAGGTAGGCGTTTTCCTGGCCGTCATACAGGTTGACCTTGAACTCGCCGTCCATGCCACCGTTGTCGTCCAGCCAGGTCGCGGCCTGGGTGGCGCGCTGGGTACCGATGGTCTTGCCCTTGAGCGAAGCACGGTCGGTTTTGAAGTCGACGTTTTTAGGGGCGATGAATTGCTGCTTGTTGGAGTAGTACGGGTCGGTGAAATCAACCGCCTGCTTGCGCTCGTCGGTGATCGACAGCGAGGAGATCAGGAAGTCGAACTTCTTGGCGTTCAGCGCCGGGATGATGCCGTCCCAGTCGGAGGTGACCACTTCGCATTCGACCTTCATCTTGGCGCACAGCGCGTCGCCGATGTCCTTGTCGAAGCCGACTACCTGGCCGCTGGCATCTTTGTTGTTGAAGGGCGGGTAGGCCGCCTCGATGCCCATTTTCAGTTTTTCGGCTGCCATGGCATTGGCCGAAAACACCAGAGTGGCGGCAGCTGCCAGGAGGAATTTCTTGTAGGTCTGCATTCGTGTTGCTCCGTTAGCGGTGGCTGGACATGAATTGCTTGCAACGCGCCGAGGTCGGGTTCTCGAAGACCTGCTGCGGCGATCCTTGCTCTTCAACCAGGCCCTGGTGCAGGAAGACCACTTCACTGGACACCTGGCGGGCAAAGTTCATCTCGTGCGTCACCAGCAGCATGGTACGGCCTTCTTCGGCCAGTGCGCGGATAACGTTAAGCACTTCCTGGACCATTTCCGGATCGAGCGCCGAGGTTGGCTCGTCGAACAGGATGACCTTGGGGCGCATGGCCAGGGTGCGGGCGATGGCGGCACGCTGCTGCTGGCCACCGGAAAGCTGGGCGGGGTAGCTGTGGCGCTTGTCGAAGATGCCGACCTTGTTCAGCAGCGCTTCGGCCGCTTCGATCGCCTCGGCCTTGCTCTGGCCGAGCACGCGGCGTGGCGCCTCGATGATGTTGTCGAGCACCGACATGTGCGGCCACAGGTTGAAATTCTGGAAGACGAAGCCGATTTCGCTGCGCAGGCGGTTGATCTGGCGGTTGTCGGCAGCGATCAGGTCACCATTTTTGGCGGCCTTGAGCTTCAGCGACTCACCGGCCACGAGGATTTCGCCCTGGTGTGGGTTTTCCAGCAGGTTGATGCAGCGCAGCAGGGTGGACTTGCCGGAGCCGGACGATCCCAGAATGGAGATCACGTCACCGTCACGCGCGGTCAGCGAAATGCCCTTGAGAATTTCCTGGTCGCCGTAGCGTTTGTGCAGGTTGCGGATTTCCAGCGCGGGCGTGGCCTGGGCCATGTGCGGTCCTCATGTGTTCGGGTGCGTTCCCAGCTGTTGGCGGCCTTCCTGGCGTGCGCCAAGCTAGCATAGCGGCATTATGGCGGCCAACAGGGTCGCAGGGGGCTCGGGGCATTGCCGGGGGATTTGTCGCATCGTTGCAGCGCAACGTCGCGCAGATGTCCGCAAGGGGGCTCGCCCAACTCCAGAGCCTTGATGAAAAAAGGCGCGATGGTGCCAGCTTTGGGCAGGTGTGGGAAGCGCTTTTGACCCCTTCGCGTCAAACCAGCCGCGCCAGGCTCACCGATCCCCCGTAGGAGCGGCTTCAGCCGCGATAGCCGTCAACCCGATCCCAGGTTGTACCCCAAGGTTGCACTTTTCTGTATTGCTGTGGTGCATAGGTGTTACCCAGGAGCACCTTTGGTGCGTTTGTAAGTGGGTATTTCCGTAATCTCGTCATTTACTGCTTATTTGGCGGCCTTTCGGTCAGACTTGGCCGAATGCCCTGCAACCCGCGCCCTTCACGGCTGCCAGATCAATCTGACGAATGCATTCAGCAGATGGCCCGCTTATTGCCCTATCGAAACCGCCGATTGCAGCGACGCCTAAACCAACCCCGGGCGCGCTTCGTATTAGCAGTCGGGTGGTCCACTCCTTACAAAGGTAGTTTTATGAGCGGTAACAATTCCAATGACCTCGCTCAGGGGCTCAAACAGCGGCATGTCACCATGCTGTCCATTGCTGGCGTTATCGGCGCCGGTCTGTTCGTAGGCTCCGGCCACGCCATCGCTGCTGCCGGCCCTGCCGTGCTGCTGGCCTATGCTGCCGCCGGTACCTTGGTGGTGCTGGTGATGCGCATGCTCGGCGAAATGGCGATTGCCTCGCCAGACACCGGTTCGTTTTCAACCTATGCCGACCGCGCCATTGGCCGCTGGGCCGGTTTCACCATTGGCTGGCTGTACTGGTGGTTCTGGGTGCTTGTCATCCCGCTGGAAGCCAACGCCGCCGCAGCAATCCTCCACGCCTGGTTCCCTGCGGTCGATCTCTGGGCCTTCTCCCTGTTGATCACCCTGGCACTTACCCTGACCAACCTGTGCAGCGTCAAGAACTACGGCGAGTTCGAGTTCTGGTTTGCCCTGCTCAAGGTGCTGGCGATCATCGGCTTCATCGTCGTGGGTTGCGTGGCCATGTTCGGCTTCGTGCCCAATAGCCAGGTCAGCGGTGCAAGCCACCTTTTCGATACCCAAGGCTTCATGCCTAATGGCCTGGGCGCAGTGCTGGCAGCGATGCTGACCACCATGTTCTCGTTCATGGGGACCGAAATCGTCACGATCGCTGCTGCCGAATCGAAAGACCCGGGCAAGCAGATCAGCCGCGCCACCAACTCGGTGATCTGGCGTATCTGCCTGTTCTACCTGGTATCGATCTTCCTGGTCGTGGCCCTGGTGCCGTGGAACGACCCGGCGCTGGCCGAAACCGGTTCCTACCAGACCGTGCTGAGCCGCATCGGTGTGCCGAACGCCAAGCTGATCGTCGACATCGTGGTGCTGATCGCCGTGACCAGCTGCCTCAACTCGGCGCTGTACACCTCTTCGCGCATGCTGTTCTCGCTGAGCAAGCGTGGCGATGCCCCGGCTATTGCGCAGCGCACCACCAAGGCATCTACCCCGCATGTGGCGGTACTGCTGTCGACCGCAGCGGCATTCCTCTGCGTGTTCGCCAACTACGTGGCGCCGGCCCAGGTGTTCGAGTTCCTGCTGGCCAGCTCCGGCGCCATCGCGCTGCTGGTGTACCTGGTGATCGCCGTTTCGCAGCTGCGCATGCGCAGCCAGCGTGAAGCGCGTGGCGAGAAGATCGACTTCAAGATGTGGCTGTTCCCGGGCCTGACCTGGGCGACCATTGCCTTCATCGTTGCGGTGCTGGTGGTGATGGGGCTGCGTGAAGACCACCGTGCAGAGATCATCGCCACCGCGCTGCTGAGCATTGGTGTTGTGGCGGCTGGCTTGCTGGTGCATCGCAAGCGCCAGGCGGCTGGGCGGGTGGCGCTGGATAACTGACCCGCGCTGGCTGCAATGAAAAGGCCGCGCCCTGTAAGGGGCGCGGCCTTTTTGGTTGTCAGTGCCGGCCTCTTCGCGGGGCGAGCCCGCTCCCACGGGTTTCTCCACAATGCCCGAGGCCTGTGTACAACCTGTGGGGGCGGGCTTGCCCCGCGAAGAGGCCGGTACTGGCTCAGCCGAACTGTTTCTGCTGCTGTTGCTGCTTGGCCACCAGCTCGGAGGCGGCGATGTACGCTTCCTGGAACTCGTCGCTCTCCAGCCACGCCATGGTGGTGTCTTCGTCGGCGCCATCGAGCCAGGTGCGGTAGGCGTTGAACACCAGCACGATGTAGTCGGTGGCGTGCTCTTCCTTGTGCCCTTTGAGCACCAGCGCCAACAGCGGGTCGACCAGGAACACCGAGATCATCGCCACCAGGCTGGTTTCCTGCGCGGCTTTCATCTTCTCGAACATGTCCTTGTAGCTGTCCGATTCCATGGCCTTGTTGAACACCTGCTCGATGCTGGCGCTGTCGCCGGCGCTGGCCTTGACTGCCTGGCCGCTGCGCACCATACGGTTCTGCTTGGCCTTGGTGGCGGCGCGTTTGGCGCGTTTCTGTTGCTTGGTATGGGTAGCCATGGGGCTGGAAATCCTTGGGGGCGAAAATGTGCGTATTGAATCGTACTTGCCGAGGAAACCCAAGCGGCAGGCAATGGTCTGAGGCAGGCCGCCGGATATCCGGTATCCATTGATGAGGTTTCACGGATGAAAACAGCACTCTCGCTTGGCCTGCTGGCTGCGGCGCTCTGTGGTTGCGGCAATATGGCTGCGGTCAAATCGTTCAATACGCCCTACGCCTCGCCGGTTGCAGGCGATACCGCAAGGCTGCGGGTGGTCGCCAATGGCATGGTGCGTGCTGTGCCGGAAAAGGACTGCGTGGACTGGTACAGCCCTGGCGCGGGGGTAATCGCGGTGCCCACCGAAGGCTTCGCCGACCGTAATGGCGAGAGCCTGGGTATGCCTGCCAGTGCGGCGGTGCAGGCGGGGGATGCGGTCAGCGAGGTGCTGGTCCCGGCGGGCAAGCCCTTTACCCTGCACTTTCTCGATCGCGGCCAGTCGGCGGGGTATGACAGGGTGCAGAACTGCCTGGGGATGTTCTCGTTTGTGCCGGAAAAAGGCGCTGACTATGAGTTTGTCGTGCATGGCTACAGTGCCTGCGATGGTTCGCTCAAGCGCCTGGGCGACACCCGGGAAGTGCCCAAGCGCAAGGCGGACTATTGCAGTGCCATCGCTAACTTCTAAGCCTTCAGGCTTGCGGTGCCAGCTCATCTTCCTCGAAACCGCGTGAGGCGCGCCCTACCAATTGTGCGTCGGGTGCATACGCAACACTGAGGTCCTTGCCGGGGTAATCCAGCGAATGCAGGAAGTGGCGGATGCAGTTGATCCGGGCGCGCTTCTTGTCGTCGGATTTGATTACCGTCCACGGTGCATCGGCGGTGTCGGTGTGGAAGAACATCGCCTCTTTGGCGGCGGTGTAGTCCTCCCATTTATCCAGCGACTTGATGTCGATGGGTGAAAGCTTCCAGTGCTTGAGTGGGTCATCCCGGCGTGAGATGAAGCGGCGCAGTTGCTCCTCGCGGTTCACCGAGAACCAGTACTTGAACAGCAGGATGCCGCTGTTGCACAGCATGCGCTCCAGGTCCGGCGCCTGGCGCATGAACTCCAGGTACTGCAGGGGCGAGCAGAATTCCATCACCTTTTCGACCCCGGCGCGGTTGTACCAGGAGCGGTCGAAGAACACCATTTCGCCTGCCGTGGGCAGGTGCTGGATGTAACGCTGGAAATACCACTGGCCCTTTTCCTGCTCGGAAGGCTTCTCCAGCGCGACAATGCGCGCGCCGCGCGGATTCAAGTGCTCCATGAAGCGCTTGATGGTGCCACCCTTGCCCGCAGCATCGCGCCCTTCGAACAGCACCACCATACGCTGCCCGGTTTCCTTGACCCAGCTTTGTACCTTCAGCAGCTCGATCTGCAGCGCATGCTTGGCCGTCTCGTATTCCTGGCGGCGCATGCGGGTGGGGTAGGGGTAGCTGGCCGGCAGGCGCGCAGAGGTGCTGTCCTCGTTGCTGCCTTTCGGTGCGCTGGCCACTTCCAGCGCGGCCGGTGCCTGGCTGATCTGGGTGATGGCCGGCTCGGGTTTGCGCTGACGGGGGCGGCGGGGGCGCGGTTTTGGCGAGGGGCTTGGCGTGGGGCTGTCGGGGGCGGGGAGCAGCAGGGGAGTTTCTTCGCTCATGGAGGTCCTTGCAGGGTCGGGTCGTGTGTCCGTCTGCAATTGTGGGTTTGAGCGAGAAGGCGCTTGTTGATGTTGGTCAACAATGAGCAGTGAGGCAGAAGGGAACGAAAAAATCGCAGACAACAAAAAACCCGCACTAGGCGGGTTTCTTGTTGTCGCTTCGGGTAACTTTGCAACCACCAGAAGCTTGAAGGTGGTGCCCAGAGACGGAGTCGAACCGCCGACACGAGGATTTTCAATCCTCTGCTCTACCGACTGAGCTATCTGGGCGACGAGGTGAATTAAATAGATTTCCAGACCGCTCGTCAACGACTTTTTGAAAAAATTTTAAATTAATTCCGTCGCTTACGATTTTTGGGGTCATTCGGCCGGGGGAACGTAGCCTTCCGCTTGGGCATAGTCTTCGCCAGCGAAAAACTTGTCCATCTCGGCCTGGAGGAACTTGCGGTCCTCGGCGTTCATCATGTTCAGGCGCTTTTCGTTGATCAGCATGGTCTGGTGTTTCTGCCAGTCGGCCCAGGCTTGCTGCGAGATGTGATCAAAGATGTCCTGGCCCTTGGCGCCGGGGTAGGGCGGGCGCTCCAGGCCTGGCAATTCTTTGTTGTACTTGCGGCACATCACGGTACGGGTCATCGGGCATCTCCTGCAATCAGTTCGTCGGCCGCGCGTTTGAGCAGCTTCTTGACCGGGGCGGCGAGGCCCAGGCGCGGCGGGGTGGCGAGGTTATACCAGAGCCAGTCGGCCTCGGCCACGTGCTGGCCGACCGGGTCGACACGCACCAGCCACGGCTCGATCGCCAGCTGGAAATGGCTGAACGTGTGGGTCAGGCCGTCCAGTGCGCGGCTTTCTGCCAGGCGCAGGCCGTGCTGGTAGGCCAGGTCATCGAGCTGCTGGATATCTTCAAGCTCGGGCAGGCTCCACAGCCCGCCCCACAGGCCGCTGGAAGGGCGACGGTAAAGCAGGATCGCGCCTTCGTGGTTGGCCAGCAGCGGCATCAGTGTGCGGCGCTGCGGCAGGGCCTTGCGCGGCTTGGGCTCGGGGTAGCGGGTTTCTTCACCGTGCAGGTGCGCCTCGCAGCCGTGCTGCAGCGGGCATATCAGGCAGCTGGGCTTGCTGCGCGTGCACAGCGTGGCGCCCATGTCCATCATCGCCT
The DNA here is from genome assembly GCF_047978245.1 of Pseudomonas sp. LFS044. Classification (NCBI taxonomy): domain Bacteria; kingdom Pseudomonadati; phylum Pseudomonadota; class Gammaproteobacteria; order Pseudomonadales; family Pseudomonadaceae; genus Pseudomonas; species Pseudomonas sp. LFS044. Next base: position 44,708 of record NZ_JBFPFX010000039.1, on the reverse strand, counting down.
GGGTGTAATGGTTGGCGCGGGTGGGCGGGGTGAAGCGCTCGGCGGTGGCCCACAGCTGGTTGGCCACCTTGGGCTCGCCCGGGTAGCCGGCCTGCGCGGTGTAGCGGGCCAGCACGCGCTTGACGTTGCCATCCAGGATCGGTGCACGGATGCCCATGCTGATGCTGGCGATGGCACCGGCGGTGGAGCGGCCGATGCCGGGCAGCTCGGTAAGCTGCTCGACACTGCGCGGGAATTCGCCGCCATGCTGCTCGACCACGATCTTCGCGGCCTTCTGCAGGTTGCGCGCGCGGGTGTAGTAGCCCAGGCCGGTCCACAGGTGCAGCACCTCGTCTTCCGGCGCTTCGGCCAGGGCCTGCACGGTAGGCAGCGCCTGCATGAAGCGGTCGAAGTAGTTCAGCACGGTGCTGACCTGGGTCTGTTGCAGCATGATTTCCGACACCCACACCCGGTATGGGTTGATGCCCTGTTGCCAGGGCAGGTCATGCCGGCCGTGCTGGTCGTACCAATCCAGCACGGCGCTGGAGAACTGCGCAGGGGTCATCGCTTGAACAGCCCCTTGAGCGCGTCTTTCAGTTCTGGGCTCACTTTGTCTCCGAGTTTTTCATCGAGCTTTTCATCGATCTTGTCTTTCAGGCGGTTGCCGGCCAGCTTGGCTGCGACCTTGCCCAGGCCGTCCTGGTCCAGGCGGCAGGCCTTGGCGCCCAGCTCCAGCGGGCCACGGCAGCGCAGCGGCACTTCGACACCGACGTAGCGCTCGTTAACCTGGCAGGCCGGGTCGGGCATGGCGCGCTGGTCACCCTCGACGATCACACCAACGTTGTAGTCCATGCCCAGCACCCGCAGGTCGAGGTCGCCGTGGCCGTTGACGGTCAGGCCGGGGATACGTGCCTTGAGGTCCGGGTTGCTGGCCACGCCGTTGCGCATCACCAGGTTGCCGCGCAGTTCTTCGAACGGTGTGTCCTTGCCGCGCGGCTCGCCGCTCAGCGACTTGCGGTTGAGGGTGGCGATAGCCTGGCAGAGTTGCTGCTCCAGGTTGGCGTTGACCAGCACGCCGTCGTTGATGGTGAAGTTTGCGCTGCCGTTGAGGGTGTCGACCAGTGCCTTCTGGCTGTTACCGGTGGCTGTCAGATCGCTGGTCAGGGTCAGCAGGCCTTTTACCGGCGGGGCCTGCTCTTTGTCGTCGGCCTTGATGAAGTGTTCCACCGGTACTCGGTTGATCTTGGTATTGAGGCCGATCTGCGGCACGGCAGGGCGCACGTCGACGGTGCCCTTGGCCTCGAAGCTGCCGTTGTAAAGGCCGCCGCGCAAGGTTTGCAGGGTGACCAGGCCGCCTTGGCCGGTCGCCTGCAGTTGAGCGTCGCTGATTGGCAACTTGTCGAGGGTCAGCGAACCGAAGGCCAGGTCGGCCTGCAGGTCGAGGGCGCGCAGGCGATCGACCGGCAGTAGCTTGTCGTTGCTCCAGGCCACCTGGGTCGGCGCGTTCGGCAGCGGTGAGCTGCCTGCCCCGGCCACGGCGCTGGCTTCCTGTTGCTTGACCTCGTTCTGGCGCGCCGCGGTGGCGCCCTTGGCTTCTTCGCTCTTGGCCGGCATCAGAACATATCGATGAGCCCCGCCGAGACCGCCTTGACGACCGCCTGCACCTTGTTGGTCGCGCCAAGCTTCACGAGGACGTTGTTGACGTGAAAAGTCACCGTCCGCTCCGCGATGCCGAGGATCTGACCGATCTCGCATGCCGTCTTGCCTTCGGCGGTCCAGCACAGCACTTCGCGTTCCCGCGCCGTCAGCACGACGCTTGCCGCTGGCGCGAGCTTCGGCACCATGAAGCCGCTCATCAGCGAATGTGACAGGTTCGCGAGCCAGTGGGTCTGCAGCGTGAGCATGTCGATTTCGGCAGGCGTGAGGCGATCCGCATGGCGCGCGATGCTCAGCAGGCCGAACGCGCCGCGCGCGGCCCAGCTCGACTGCGCGATGCCGACCGACAACCCGGCCTCGCGCGCATCTTCCCACAACGGGCATGGCGCGACCTCGTCGACGTCCGGCCAGACGATCATGTTGGTGGTGAGCGCACCGTCGCGGACCGTCGAATCGATCTTGATGTAGTCCTGCGCCTGATAGTGCGCCATCCAGCCGTCCGGATAGGTGTCGAAGATCGCGACGGCCGATTTCGACACGGGCAGCGGCACCCGGATTCCGTAACAGCAGTATTCGAAGCCCAGGCGCTTCGAATACGCGGCGATCCGCTGGAAGAGCTGCTGCTCGTTCTCCGCGGCGCTGAATTGATGGTAGGCGTCCTGCCAGCGCAGCTCCATGTAGCGGTCGGCGTCGAATTTGTCGCCTTTGAGCTTAACGCGCAGGGCTTGCTTGGCGAAGTCTTCGACGGCCACGCGGCCGCTGAAGGTGCTGTCGTCCAGTTTTACCGCCAGGTCTTCCAGGGCCAGGCTGTTCGGCGTGCCCTGCAGGCGGCTGACCAGCTCCAGTTTGTTGAAGGCAGCGGGATCGTTGGTGGCCGGCAGTGGGTGGCCGATGCCGTCGAGGAAGGTGCGCAGGTCGAACTGGGCGATGGACAGGCCGCCGCTGAGCTGCGGCGCCTTGTCCAGGTCGCGCAGGTTCAGCTCGCCCAGGGCTCGCAGCTGGTTGGCGGAGATCTTGAGGCCGTTCCACGACGCCACATTGGCCGCCATGTCGACCAGCACCTGGCCCTGGGCGGCGAAGGTCATGGTCTTGCCGGCCAGCGGCTCGCCCGAGGTTTCGCCGGTCAGGCGCATGTCCTCGAAGTTGTAGCGCTTGAGCTTGCGGTCGAAGCGCAGCTCGCCGGCAAGCTCCGTGCGCGCCTTGAGGTTCGGCTGGCTGGCGCTGAGGAAGGCGCTGGCCTTGAGCGGGATGTTCGCACCTTCGTGGACCGGGCCAGTGCTCAGCTGGATGCTTTCGGCGCTGTAACTCTTGCCGGTCTTGGCATCGGTGTACTGCACGCGGGCGTTGTTCACGGTGAGACTGTCGATGTCCAGCTTGACCGTGCGCTCGCTGCTGCTTTCTGCCGGCGCACCTGGCTGTTCGGCGGGCGCTGGGGTGCTGGCGGCTGCGCCGTCCTTCGCCGGCAGCGGCTTGCCGATGTCTTCCCAGTTGCCATGGCCCTGTTCATCACGGGCCAGGGTCAGGTTCAGCCCTTCGACGCGCACATCGCTCATCTGCACTTCGCGGCGCAGCAAGGGCAGCACGCGTACCGACAGGCCGAGCATCTGCAGGTCGGCGAACGGCTCGGTGGGCTTGTTCAGGGTGGCGATGCTGGCTTCGTGCAGTTCCAGGCCCAGCCACGGGAACAGGCTCCAGCCGATATCGCCGTTGAGGGTCAGCTCGACATGGGCCTTGTCGCGCGCCAACTGGCGGATCTCGTCTTTATAGTCGTTGGGATCGAAGAGGTGGGTCAGGGCGAAGCCCAGCGCCACGATGATCAGCAGCAACCCGAGAAGCCCCAGTCCCAGGATTTTGCCGAACGCTTTCATGGGCGAGTCCTTGTAGTCCGTATTTGAATTTCAAGCGGCAGAGTATAGCGCCGCAGCGGTGGGCCCTGAGTATCAGACAAGAGATACAGGGCATTTCCTACTAATTGATCAGACATTGCGACTTTCGACAGCGGTTGGCCGGGCAGTTCCTTTTTAGTGACGAGCCAGAAGTACCGATTCAGCCGGGCAAAAAATAACGATATCAGATTGCTTCCATGTCATGAGCGAACTGGTACTCTTGCGCCGCTTTCGAAGCGCCCGCGACCCATTGTCGCGGCGCGTTGCCATGCAACGGCCACGCCTCACGTGCATTCAGAAGAGCCGGGCATTCAATCCGCAAGCACCGTCTACCTACAAAAGGATCGAATCCATGAACAGCAGTATCACGGCAGGGGCGGCCGCCAGCGCGCCGGGCTTCCTGTCGAAGGAGCGCATCATCGCCCGCCCGGGCTTCAACCGCTGGCTGGTGCCCCCAGCGGCGCTGGCCATTCACCTGTGCATCGGCATGGCCTACGGTTTCTCCGTATTCTGGCTGCCACTGTCGCAGGCCATCGGCATTACCGCACCGGTCGCGTGCTCGGCTGACATGGGCTTCATCGCCCGAATGTTCAGCGCCGAGTGCGACTGGCCGATTTCCATGCTCAGCTGGATCTACACCCTGTTCTTCGTCTTCCTCGGCTGTTCGGCAGCCGTGCTGGGCGGCTGGCTGGAACACGCCGGCCCACGCAAGGCTGGCCTGGTGTCGGCGCTGTGCTGGTGCGGCGGCATGCTGATTTCGGCGATTGGCGTTAAAACCCACCAACTGTGGCTGATGTGGCTGGGCTCTGGCGTGATCGGCGGCATCGGCCTGGGGCTGGGTTACATCTCGCCGGTCTCGACTTTGATCAAGTGGTTCCCGGACAAGCGCGGCATGGCCACCGGCATGGCGATCATGGGCTTCGGCGGCGGCGCGATGGTCGGCGCCCCGCTGGCCACTGCGCTGATGGGCCACTTCGGCAACGAGCATGAAGTCGGCGTATGGCAGAGCTTCGTCGCCATGGCGGCGATCTACTTCGTGTTCATGACGGCTGGCGCCCTGGCCTATCGCGTGCCGCCTACCGGGTGGAAGCCGGAAGGCTGGACCGCGCCGGTGAAAAAAGCCAACGCGATGGTCACCGACCGCCATGTGCACGTCAGTGTGGCGTGGAAAACCCCGCAGTTTGCGTTGATCTGGCTGGTACTGTGCCTGAACGTGTCGGCGGGCATCGGCATCCTCGGCATGGCCTCGCCGCTGCTGCAGGAAGTGTTTGCCGGCAAGCTGCTGGGCAACGAGCTGACGTTCAGTGAGCTGAACGCCGCGCAGCTGGCGCAGATTGCCGCCATTGCGGCGGGCTTCACCGGCCTGCTCAGCCTGTTCAACATCGGTGGGCGGTTCTTCTGGGCGTCGTTCTCGGACTACATCGGCCGCAAGAACACCTACTTCGCCTTCTTCGCCCTGGGCGTTGGCCTCTACAGCCTGGTGCCGAACATGGGCCATCTGGGGAACGTGGCGCTGTTCGTGGCCGCCTTCTGCATCATCCTGTCCATGTACGGCGGTGGTTTCGCCACAGTGCCGGCCTACCTGGCCGACCTGTTCGGCACGCAGATGGTCGGCGCCATTCACGGCCGCCTGCTGACGGCCTGGGCCGCTGCCGGCGTGCTTGGCCCGGTGCTGATCACCTACCTGCGCGAGTATCAGCTGGCAGCCGGTGTGGAGCGTGCAGCGGCCTATGACATGACCCTGTACATCCTCGCCGGCCTGCTGGTGCTGGGCTTCATCTGCAACTTGCTGGTGCGCCCGGTGGCCGACAAGCACTTCATGAGCGATGCACAACTGGCGGCCGAGCGTGCGCTGAGCCACGACAAAGGTGCCGATGGTGCGCGCTCGCTGGAATGGCATGCCGCGCCGGGCAGCCTGCCGCTGGTGCTGATTGCCTGGGCCGTGGTGGTGGTTCCGCTGGCCTGGGGGGTGTGGATTACCCTGCAGAAGACGGCGGTGTTGTTCCACTGAGGGGCATGACAGCCAGCTGATTGGCTGGCTGTCATGGCCTCATCGCCGGCAAGCCGGCTCCCACAGGTTTCTCCACAGTGCACGAATTTTGTGGGGTCTCTGTGGGAGCCAAAGCAGCCCCTTGCATTGCCATATGTCATCCGCGTTTCAAGCTTGAGCGTTCTGGGCCTATAATGGAGCCCTTTTCGCCCAATGATTTTGCGGAGCTGGTGATGGTCGAACGTAAGGCTTCCGTCGAGCGCAATACCCTGGAAACCCAGGTCAAGTGCTCGATCAACCTCGATGGCAGTGGCAAGGCTCGATTTGATATCGGCGTGCCTTTCCTTGAACACATGCTCGACCAGATCGCCCGACACGGGCTGATCGATCTGGATATCGAGTGCAAGGGTGACCTGCATATCGACGATCACCATACCGTCGAAGACGTCGGTATCACCCTGGGCCAGGCATTCGCCCAGGCCATCGGCGACAAGAAAGGCATCTTCCGCTACGGCCATGCCTATGTGCCGCTGGACGAAGCGCTGTCGCGCGTGGTCATCGACTTCTCCGGTCGCCCGGGCCTGCAGATGCACGTGCCGTACACCCGTGCCACGGTCGGTGGCTTCGATGTCGACCTGTTCCAGGAGTTCTTCCAGGGCTTCGTCAACCACGCCCTGGTGAGCCTGCACATCGACAACCTGCGTGGCCACAATACCCACCACCAGATCGAAACCGTGTTCAAGGCTTTCGGCCGCGCGCTGCGCATGGCCGTGACCCTCGACGAGCGCATGGCCGGGCAGATGCCATCCACCAAGGGATGCCTGTAAATGCAGACGGTAGCCGTAATCGACTATGGCATGGGCAACCTGCACTCGGTGGCCAAGGCGCTTGAGCACGTCGGCGCCGGCAAGGTGCTGGTCACCAGCGATGCCGCGGTAATCCGCGAGGCTGACCGTGTGGTGTTTCCCGGTGTGGGTGCGATTCGCGACTGCATGGCCGAAATCCGCCGCCTGGGCTTCGACAGCCTGGTGCGTGAAGTCAGCCAGGACCGCCCGTTCCTCGGCATTTGCGTCGGCATGCAAGCGCTGCTCGACCATTCCGAAGAAAACGACGGTGTCGATTGCATCGGCCTGTTCCCAGGCAATGTGCGCTTTTTCGGCAAAGACCTGCGTGAAGACGGTGAGCACCTGAAGGTGCCGCACATGGGCTGGAACGAAGTCGCCCAGACCATCGACCACCCGCTGTGGCACGACATTTCTGACCGCGCGCGCTTCTACTTCGTGCACAGCTACTACATCAATGCCGGCAAGCCGGGCCAGGTGGTCGGCCGCGGCCACTATGGCGTCGACTTCGCCGCCGCGCTGGCCGACGGTTCGCGCTTTGCTGTGCAGTTCCACCCGGAGAAGAGCCATACCCATGGCCTGCAGCTGCTGCAGAACTTCGTCGCCTGGGACGGGCGCTGGTAAATGAGCAGGTCGAAGACCAAGGCCCCGGTCATCACCCTGGCCGCCGAGCAAGAGCGCGAGGCGCTCGACACCTTGAAGCGCTTCCTGGAAGACCGCTTCGAGCTGCAGCTGGGGTCGTTCGAGGTGGCCGAAGTCCTCGACCTGTTCAGCAAAGAAATTGCACCTCATTACTACAACAGGGCGATTGCCGATGTTCAGCTGCACCTCAAGGAGCGGTTCGAGAGCATCGAAAGCGACCTGTGGGCACTCGAGAAGCCCTGAAACCCAACAAATAGACAGGTTCCCAAGATGCTGATTATCCCCGCTATCGATCTGAAGGACGGCGCTTGCGTGCGCCTGCGCCAGGGCCGCATGGAAGACTCCACGGTATTTTCCGACGACCCGGTGAGCATGGCCGCCAAGTGGGTCGAAGGTGGCTGCCGCCGCCTGCACCTGGTCGACCTCAACGGCGCCTTCGAAGGCCAGCCGGTCAACGGTGAAGTGGTTACCGCCATCGCCAAGCGTTACCCGACCCTGCCGATCCAGATCGGCGGTGGCATCCGTTCGCTGGAAACCATCGAGCACTACGTCAAGGCTGGCGTCAGCTACGTGATCATCGGCACCAAGGCGGTCAAACAGCCAGAATTCGTCGCTGAAGCGTGCAAAGCGTTCCCGGGCAAGGTCATCGTTGGCCTGGATGCCAAGGACGGTTTCGTTGCCACCGACGGCTGGGCTGAAGTGAGCTCGGTGCAGGTCATCGACCTGGCCAAGCGTTTCGAGGCCGATGGCGTCTCGGCGATCGTCTACACCGACATCGCCAAGGACGGCATGATGCAGGGCTGCAACGTGCCGTTCACCAAGGCCCTGGCCGAAGCCACGCGCATTCCGGTGATCGCTTCCGGTGGCATCCACAACCTGGGTGACATCAAGGCCCTGCTGGACGCCAAGGCGCCAGGCATCGTCGGCGCCATCACTGGCCGCGCCATCTACGAAGGCACTCTCGATGTCGCCGAGGCCCAGGCCTTCTGCGACAACTACCAAGGCTGAGGACTGAACCATGGCACTGGCCAAGCGCATCATCCCTTGCCTGGACGTGGACAACGGCCGGGTGGTCAAGGGCGTCAAGTTCGAGAACATCCGTGACGCCGGCGACCCGGTGGAGATCGCCCGTCGCTACAACGAGCAGGGTGCCGACGAAATCACCTTCCTCGACATCACCGCCAGTGTCGATGGCCGCGACACCACCTTGCATACCGTCGAGCGCATGGCCAGCCAGGTGTTCATCCCGCTGACCGTGGGTGGCGGCGTGCGTACCGTGCAAGACATCCGCAACCTGCTCAATGCCGGTGCCGACAAGGTTTCGATCAACACCGCCGCGGTGTTCAACCCCGAGTTCGTGGGTGAAGCTGCCGACCGTTTCGGGTCGCAGTGCATTGTGGTGGCCATCGATGCCAAGAAGGTTTCCGCCCCTGGCGAAGCGCCGCGCTGGGAGATCTTCACCCACGGTGGGCGTAAGCCGACCGGGCTGGATGCCGTCGAGTGGGCGAAGAAGATGGAAGGCCTGGGTGCCGGTGAGATCCTGCTGACCAGCATGGATCAGGATGGCATGAAGAACGGCTTCGACCTGGGTGTAACCCGTGCCATCAGCGATGCGCTGGGTATTCCGGTCATTGCCTCGGGTGGTGTAGGCAACCTGCAGCACCTGGCGGACGGGATTCTGGAAGGGCATGCCAGCGCGGTACTGGCGGCGAGCATCTTCCACTTTGGTGAGTACACCGTGCCGGAGGCCAAGGCCTACATGGCTTCGCGCGGGATCGTGGTTCGCTGATCGAGTGATTGGGGCTGCTGCGCAGCCCATCGCCGGCAAGCCGGCTCACACAGGTACAGTGTACGCCGGCCCTGTGGGAGCCGGCTTGCCGGCGATGGGCCGCAAAGCGGCCCCAATGGCTTCAGCCGTGGTTCTTGCCAAGCAACGCGTGGTAAAGCTCGGTATCCCCAAGAATCCCCACCACCTTGTCGTTATCCTGCAACACCAGCTTGTTGCCGGTCTGATAACGAATCCGCAGCGCCTCGCGCATGCCGATATCAGCATTCACCAGCGTCGGCCGACGCTCCAGCAACTCCACATCCTCACCCGGCGCCCAGTTTTGCAGGTCCAGCCCGTTCTGCCCCTGGCGTGCACGCTGCAGAGAACCGCCTTCGCCCAGGTCCAGCCACGAATCGATGCCTGGGTCCAGGCACACCGAACCATTGATCCGCTTGCAGTTGTCCAGCGTGCGCATCAGGCTGCGGCCGCACAGCACGTTCAGCGGGTTGGTGTGGGCGACGAACGTACGCACATACTCGTCCGCCGGGTTCAGCACGATCTCTTCGGGCTTGCTGTACTGAATGATCCGGCCGTCCTTCATGATGGCGATGCGGCTGCCCAGCTTCAGCGCCTCATCCAGGTCGTGGCTGACGAACACGATGGTCTTGCTCAACTTGCGTTGCAGCTCCAGCAACTCGTCCTGCAAGCCCTGGCGGATCAGCGGGTCGAGGGCGGAGAACGGTTCGTCCATCAGCAGGATATCGGCATCCATGGCCAGCGCCCGGGCCAGGCCCACGCGCTGCTGCATACCGCCGGATAGCTCGTCCGGCTTCTTGTTGCGCCACTGGGTCAGGCCCACCAGCTCAAGTTTCTCGTCCACCAGCTTGCGCCGTTCCTTTTCAGGGCGGCCCTGCATTTCCAGGCCAAAGCTGATGTTCTCGCGCACCGTCAGCCAGGGCATCAGGGCGAACTTCTGGAACACCATGGCGATACGCTTGGTGCGCATCATCTTCAATTCGGCCGGGGTGCAGTGGGCGATGTCGATGTGCTTGCCTTCATGCTCGACGAACAGCTTGCCGCGGCTGACCGTGTTGAGGCCGTTGATGCAGCGCAACAGGCTCGACTTGCCCGAACCGGACAGGCCCATCAGCACACAGATCTCGCCCTTGTTGATGTCCAGGTTGGCCTTTTCGACGCCGACCACCAGGCCCGTCTGCTTGAGGATCTGCTCGCGGGTCTTGCCTTGGTCCAGCAGCGCCAGTGCCTCGCGCGGCTTGTTGGAGAAGATGACGTCGACGTCTTCGAAACGAATGATGCTCATGCTTCACCCCTTACCGTGGCTTCCGGTTGCTTGCAGATACGGTCGAGCATGATCGCCAGCAGCACGATCGCCAGGCCCGCTTCGAAGCCCAGGGAAATATCGGCGGTGTTCAGTGCGTTGACCACGGGTTTGCCCAGGCCGTCGGCGCCCACCAGGGCGGCGATCACCACCATCGACAGCGACAGCATGATGCACTGGGTAACCCCGGCAGCGATGCTCGGCATGGCGTGGGGCAGTTCGATGCGGGTCAGCAGCTGGCGGCGCGAGCAGCCAAAGGCCTTGCCGGCGTCGAGCAGCTCTTGCGGCACGTCACAGATGCCCAGGTAAGTGAGGCGGATGGGCGCGGCGATGGCGAATACCACCGTGGAGATCAGCCCGGGTACCACGCCCAGGCCGAACAGGGTCAGGGTAGGGATCAGGTAGACGAAGGTCGGCACCGTCTGCATCAGGTCGAGGACCGGGCGCATGGCGGTATAGAACATCGGCTTGTGTGCGGCGACGATGCCCAGCGGCACGCCGATGGCCACGCACACCACCGTGGCGAAGGTGACCTGCGCCAAGGTCTCCATGGTTTCCTGCCAGTAACCCAGGTTGAGGATCAACAGGAACGACAGCGCAACGAACACGGTCAGCGCCCATTTGCGCTGGATCAAGTGCGCGAGGCCGGCGAACAGGGCAATGAGGACGAACGGGTTGAACCAGGTCAGGGTGCTGGTGACCCCATGAATCATGAATTCCAGGCCTTGGGCGATGGCGTCGAAATAGGCGGCGCCATTCTGGGTCAGCCATTCGACGAATGACGCGATGTACTGACCCAGGGGTATTTTCTGATCGATAAGCATGATAGCGAGCTTCCACCTGCAAAGATTGAAATCAGTCCGGGGCGGGCACGGTCCCGCCCCGCGGTGTTGCTTGAGCGTCTTGCGTTATTGCGTCAGTTTGGCTTTGGCCGCCTCAAGGCCGGGTTTGCCGTCCACGGTGGTTACCCCGGCCAGCCAGGCGTCAAGCTTGCCTGGGTTGTCCTTGAGCCACTTCTGCGCGGCAGCCTCGGGTTTCATCTTGTCGTCCAGGACATAGCCCATCATGGTGCTTTCATCCTTGAGCTCGAACGACAGGTTCTTCAGTAGCTGGCCAACGTTGCTGCACTCCTGCGCATAGCCCTTGCGGGTGTTGGTCAGCACGGTGGCCTTGCCGTAGTCGGGGCCGAAGAAATCATCCCCGCCGGTGAGGTACTGCATCTTGAACCGGGTGTTCATCGGGTGGGGTTCCCAACCCAGGAACACGATGGCATCCCCGCGTTTCTGCGCCCGGTCGACCTGCGACAACATGCCGGCCTCGCTCGACTGCACGATCTTGAAACCGGCGTCTTTCAGGCCGAAGGCGTTCTTGTCGATCATGCTCTGGATGGTGCGGTTGCCGTCGTTGCCCGGCTCGATGCCGTAGATCTTGCCGTCCAGTTCCTTCTTGAACTTGGGAATGTCGGCAAAATCCTTGAGGCCCTTGTCGTACAGCGCCTGTGGCACGGCCAAGGTGTACTTGGCGTTTTCCAGGTTGGCGCGCACGGTTTCTACAGTGCCGGCGTCGCGGTACTGCTTGATGTCGTTCTCCATGGTCGGCATCCAGTTGCCGAGAAACACGTCCAGGTCCTTGCCGGTGGCCAGCGACTTGTAGGTCACCGGTACCGAGATCATGGTGGTGTGGGTCTTGTAACCCAAGGCTTCGAGCACGACGCTGGTGGTCGCTGTGGTAACGGTGATGTCGGTCCAGCCGACATCGGAGAAACGCACCGTCTGGCACTGCTCGGGTTCTGCAGCCTGGGCCAGTAACGGTGCGGACAGCAACGCGACCAGCAACAGCGAGGGTGAACCTTTCATGGATGGACTCCTGTGATTTTATCTTCGGGTTCGCGGGGGCCGCCGGGGCTTTCTCAGGGTCCGGTCGACCAGGCCTGCAGAGGGCAGGTTGCGAGGCCGTGCAATACGAGTCGCTTTCGATAATCCTCCAGCGCCGGGCAATCGCCTACTGGTGGGGTCGTATCCAGTACGCAACGGGTCGCATCCAGTGAGGGCGATGTCGCTTATGGATTTATCCACCCCGACCGGCGCATTTTTCCGTCACTCAAGCGCTGAAAAGCGGCGCACAAATGGCCAAAACAGCGCGGCGCTGCTGGACAAAATTACGTCGGTTGCAGACGGCGAGGGGGTGCGTAAAAGCCCGATGATGCTTGCATTCGTGGCGGCTCGCAGCTTCAGCCTAGCAGTTGCCCCGCCCTGCGCATGGCGCGCAGAGACAAGCCCAGCAAGAGGTGAAGCGACAATGGCCATCAGCGTGTTCGACCTGTTCAAGATCGGTGTCGGGCCCTCCAGCTCGCATACCGTCGGCCCCATGCGTGCGGGTGCTTTGTTCGTTCAGGGCCTGCGTGAACGCGGGGAGCTGGCGCAGGTGAAACGTATCGAGGTGCGGCTGTACGGTTCGCTGTCGGCCACTGGCATCGGCCACGGCACCGACAACGCCACCATCATGGGTTTGATGGGCGATTGGCCCGACGCCATCGACCCGACCCAGATCGTCCCGCGCATCGCCGACCTGCGCGAAACCAACATCCTCAAGCTGGATAACCGCCTGCCCATCGAATTCGTCTGGGCCCGCGACATGCTGCTGCTGGACGAAAACCTGCCGTACCACCCCAACGCCATGACCCTGATCGCCGAGGGCGAGCACGGCGAGCTGCACCGTGACACCTACTACTCGGTGGGCGGCGGCTTCGTGGTCGATGCGCAGCAGGCTGCCAGCGGTGTGCTGGACGCCGACCAGACGGTGCTGCCGTACGATTTCGACAGCGCCGCCGAGCTGCTGCGCCTGTGCAAGCAAAACGACCTCAGCGTGTCGCAATTGATGATGGCCAACGAGAAGGTCTGGCGCAGCGAGGCGGAAATCCGCGCGGGCCTGCACAAGCTCTGGGAAGCCATGCAGGAGTGCGTCAGCAACGGCCTCAAGTACGAGGGCACACTGCCCGGCGGGCTGAACGTGCGCCGCCGTGCCGCCAAGTTGCACCGCAGCCTGCAGGAGATCGGCAAGCCTAATGTGATTGGCTCGACCATGAGCGCCATGGAGTGGGTCAACCTGTTCGCGCTGGCGGTCAACGAAGAGAACGCCGCCGGCGGGCGCATGGTCACCGCGCCCACCAACGGCGCCGCCGGCATCATCCCGGCGGTGCTGCACTACTACATGCGCTTCAGTGACGAGGTCGATGAGTCCAGCGTGGTCGACTTCTTCCTCGGCGCCGCGGCGGTGGGCATCCTGTGCAAGAAGAACGCTTCGATTTCCGGTGCCGAAGTCGGCTGCCAGGGTGAAGTCGGTTCCGCATGCGCCATGGCGGCGGCGGGCCTTGCCGAAGTGCTGGGCGGCACGCCGGGGCAGGTGGAGAACGCGGCCGAGATTGCTCTGGAGCACAACCTTGGCCTGACCTGCGACCCGGTCGGTGGCCTGGTGCAGGTGCCGTGCATCGAGCGCAATGCGATTGCTGCAGTCAAAGCCATCAACGCCGTGCAGATGGCCCTGCGCGGCGACGGCGAACACTTCATATCGCTTGACCAGGTCATCCGCACCATGCGCGATACCGGAGCCGACATGCACGACAAATACAAAGAGACTTCGCGCGGTGGGCTGGCGGTCAGCGCCATCGAATGCTGATGCGCTGATCTCGCGCTATTCTCGACACGACGCCCCGTTATGGGGCGTTTGTGCATCTACCGATCGTCGGGTGTCGTGATCAGTGTGGGCATTGTCGGTGACACTCAAGAGTGTCGTTTCTGGGAAACCTACACTGCGCGTGTCACCAAAGTGCTCAACGGTTACACGGGAGGCGCTAGCTCGCCGGTTTGCGCCGCCTGGCAAACGCATCGCAAGCCCCTGAATTGCTCAGCAAAGGCGTCGTTTTCAGGAGTTTTCGAATGGCTGTTCAACTTCCGGCACGGCGTTTGCGTTGAGATTGGCAACCTACCCCTCGGAAACTGACCGGGGGGTCATAACAAGAAATCAGTGCCCGCCTGAGGCACACCCTGCATTTGTGTGAGGAGAAATCGCGATGACGTCGTACACCTCCGGGAACCCAACCCAGAACCGCACAGCACCCCAGTCCATCGGTTTTCTCCTACTGGACAATTTCACCCTTATTTCCCTGGCGTCGGCCGTCGAGCCGCTGCGCATGGCCAACCAGCTGTCCGGCCGTGAGCTGTACCGTTGGCACACGCTGACCGTGGATGGCGGCCAGGTGTGGGCCAGCGACGGCCTGCAGATCACCCCCGACGCCGCCATGCACAGCGCGCCGCCGATCGACACCGTGATCGTCTGCGGCGGCGTGGGCATCCAGCGCACCGTTACCCGTGAGCACGTTACCTGGCTGCAGGCCCAGGCCCGCCAGTCGCGCCGCTTGGGTGCGGTGTGCACCGGCAGCTGGGCATTGGCCTGTGCCGGCCTGCTCGACGGCTTCGATTGCAGCGTGCACTGGGAGTGCCTGGCCGCGATGCAGGAGGCCTTCCCGCGGGTGAACATGAGCACGCGCCTGTTCACCCTCGACCGCAACCGCTTCACCAGCTCCGGCGGCACCGCGCCGCTGGACATGATGCTGCACCTGATCAGCCGCGATCATGGTCGCGAGCTGTCGGCGGCGATCTCCGAGATGTTCGTCTACGAGCGTATTCGCAACGAACAGGACCACCAGCGCGTGCCGCTCAAGCACATGCTCGGCACCAACCAGCCGAAGCTGCAGGAAATCGTCGCGCTGATGGAGGCCAACCTGGAAGAGCCGATCGACCTGGACGAGCTGGCGGTCTATGTAGCCGTGTCGCGGCGCCAGCTCGAGCGTTTGTTCCAGAAGTACCTGCACTGCTCGCCATCGCGCTATTACCTGAAGCTGCGCCTGATCCGCGCGCGGCAACTGCTCAAGCAGACGCCGATGTCGATCATCGAAGTGGCGTCGGTGTGCGGCTTCGTTTCCACGCCGCACTTCTCCAAGTGTTACCGCGAGTACTTCGGCATTCCGCCGCGGGATGAGCGCGTAGGCTCCAATACTGCGCAGCAGGTGGCAATGATGCCGATTCCACAGGCCATGACCCTGTCGCCGCACAGCGGGCCGATGGCTGCACTGAGCCAGGCGCGTAACGAGTCGACGTTTGCCAGCGTGAGGCTTTAAGGCTTCGGGGCTGCTTTGCAGCCCAATCGCCGGCAAGCCGGCTCCCACAGATTCACCGCAAGGCGTGAGATCGGTGCGGTACCTGTGGGAGCCGGCTTGCCGGCGATGAGGGCCAAGAGGGCAACGCTGCATCATTGGTTGATAATGATTCTCGACTACAGGTAACATCGCCGCCCTCGAAATCGCTTGGCACACCACCCCGTGGCGGACGACAAACTGCAGCTCTACCTCGCCCACCGGGCAGCATTGGTCGACTATTGCGCGCCAATCGTGGGTTGCCGCGCCCGTGCCGAAGACGTGGTACAGGAAGCCTGGCTGCGCTTCAGCCGCCAGGACAGCGATGCCGATATCCGCCACCCGGCCAGTTATCTCTACCGCATCGTCCGTAACCTGTCGTTGGACCAAATCCGCCGCACGGCAACCGAAAAGGCCCAGCCCGGTGGCGACGAGATGCTTGCCGAGTTGCCTTCCAGCACCGCCTCGCCCGAGCAGACCATCACCCAGCAGGACGAGCTCGCCGCCATCAACCGTGCCCTCGAGGCGCTGCCTGAGCGCACCCGCCTGGCCTTCGAAATGCACCGCCTCGGTGGCTTCACCTTGCAGCAGGTGGCGGCCCACCTGAACGTTTCGGTGAGCCTGGTGCACCAGTTGGTCCACGATGCCTTGCGCCATTGCATGGCACAGCTGGAGGACGACCTGTGAAAATGCCTGCTGCTGGCGCGTCCTTTGCTCAATGGGCCGACTCTGTGCGACCCTTCGCGCCCCCGAGCCCCCTGGAGACTTGCCGGACATGACGTCAGCGGACCGCGTATCCAGCCGCCGCGACCAAGCCCTCGACTGGCTCCTGCGCATCCAGCAGGCGCCGCACGATGCGCAACTGCGTGCCGAGCTGGCGCAGTGGTGCGCCAGCGATGTGGCCAATGCCCAGGCCTACGGCAAGGCCGAGCGGGTGTGGCGCCTGACCGGCCAGCTGGCGCCTGCCACCGCCGAGCAGTGGCCCGAGCAACCTGCAACAGCCAGGGTGCTGCAGCTGCCCAGGAAAAAGCCTGCCCGACGCTGGTGGTTGGGTGCAGCGGTGGCGGCCTGCCTGATGGTGGCCGTAGCACCTTCGCTGAGCCTGCGCCTGCAGGCCGACTACCGCACCGCCCAGGGCGAGACCCGCGATGTGACGTTGGCCGATGGCAGCGTGGTGCAGCTGGACAGCGACACCGCTATTGCCGTGGATTACTCCGGCGATCATCGCGACGTGAAGCTGCTGACGGGCCAGGCGTTCTTCGAGGTAATGCCCGACAAGGCCAAGCCATTCCACGTACGCGCCGATGCGATAAAAGTGACGGTGACCGGCACTGCCTTCAACGTCGCGCTACGGCCGGGCAGGGCGGGCGTGGATGTGCAGCATGGCTCGGTGAGGGTCGAGGATGCCGTCGATGGGCATGTGTTGTCGGATGCGCTCACGGCCGGTGAACGGCTGCGTTATGTCGATGGCCTCGTACAGGTGAACACCCTCGTGCCATCGCAGGTGGCGGCTTGGCGCCAGGGGCAGTTGATCGCCGATAACCAGCGTGTTGCCGAAGTGGTGCAAGAGCTGGCGCAGTACCTGCCGGGTAAGGTGTTGCTGCGCGATGATGCACTGGGCGACAAGCGTGTTACCGGTGTGTATGACCTGCGCAAGCCTGAGGCTGCCTTGCGGGCTGTGCTTCGTCCCCATGGCGGTGACGTGCACAGCTACGGGCCTTGGCTTCTGGTACTGAGCAAGCCTTGAGCCCCGGGCCGATGCTCAGCGGCCCCCCTGCAAAAATATTTCCTGAATTCTCTGAAAAATCCTCGTACTGCCCCGTCTTCTCCCCCGCGCGCAACAACTGATAGCGATTCGTATTCAATTTTGGTTCCGGCAACTGCCCGGGGCGGGGATGTGGCATGACTCAAACAATAAGCCGGAAGCCGCGCAGCGCGCGGGGTTGGTCGTTGCGCCTGAAATGCGTGTTGGGCAGTGGGCTGCTGGGCCTGGGTGGACTCCTGCCCGCGCCGCTGCTGTGGGCCACCGAGGCGCCCGCGCAATTGGCGCAGGTACATGCCTTCGCCATCCCGGCGCAGCAACTGGCTGGCGCGCTGATCGCCTTCGGCCAGCAGAGCGGGCTGCAGGTCAGCGCGGATGCACAATTGCTCGAAGGCGCCCAGGGCAACCCGGTGCAGGGAAACTTCAGCAGCGAGGCGGCTCTGTCGCGGCTGCTCTCAGGTAGCGGCCTGACCTGGGACACGGACGGTGATGTGATGAGCCTGCGCCTGCTGCACAGCGAAGCCGATGCCGGCCCGCTGGAGCTGCATGACACCCTGGTGCTGGGCGACACCGAAGGCAACGGCTACATGGGCGCCACGGTCATCAGCGGCAAGGCCATCCGTGCCTTCCCCGGTGCCAACGGCGACATCACCACGCTGTTGCAGATGCACCCCAGCGTGCAGTTTTCCGGCGCGCAGAAAAGCTCCAACACTCCAGGCGAGATCGACCCCGCCGACATCAGCATCAATGGCGCCAAGTTCTACCAGAACAACTTCATGATCGACGGCATCTCGATCAACAACGACCTGGACCCCGGCGCCCACGGCTACAGCGAGAACCGCCAGTTCGACGCCGCGCCCAGCAACCCCCACGGCATCGCCCTGGACGCCGACCTGCTGCAGGAAGTCAAGGTCTACGACAGCAACGTGCCGGCCGAGTACGGCGGCTTCAATGGCGGTGTGATCGATGCCATCACCCGCCGCCCGAGCAAAGGCTTGCACGGCAAGTTCTCCTATGGGATCAGCCGCTCGGAGTGGACGCGTTATCACATCACCGAACAGGATCAGGAAAGCTTCGACAACTCGTCCTCCGAGCAGTACCAGCCCGAGTTCGAGAAAACCACGCTGCGTGGCATGCTCGAAGGCCACCTCACCGACAACTTCGGCGCGATCCTGAGCTTTTCCCAGCGCCGTTCGGTGATCCCGCTCAACCGCTACGAGAACGGTTACACCAGCCCCAATGCCGACAGCCGCGAAGACCAGACCCGGCAGCTCGACAACTACATGCTCAAGACATACTGGGACGTCAACGATCGGCTGACCGTGGAAAGCTCGTTCATCCAGGCGCCCCAGGAGAACGTGTTCTTCCGCGAGAACTTCCTGAACTCTGGGTTCACCAACAAGAACGGTGGCTGGCAGGGCTCGCTGAAGGCGATCTGGGAAGGTGACCAGGCGCGCTGGACCCATACCCTGGCGCTGACCAATCTGTACAGCTCGCGTGAGTCAGATGAAACAGACACCGTAAATTGGTGGTACTCCGACGCCAAGAACTGGGGCAACCCCAGCAGCAACACCGCGAAAAGCGGCGAAGGCGCGTTCGGCAACCTCGACCAGACCCAGCGCGGCATCGATTACACCCTCAAAGGCGAATGGCAGACCTTCGACTTCGCCGGTGTCAGTCACGGCATCACCACGGGCCTTGAGCTTTCGCGCCAGCGCGCCGTGTGGGAGCGCGAAGAGACCGGGCAGGGCGTCACCACCTTCAAGCGCGACAATGGCACAGGTTGCGCGGGCAGCGACCCATGGTGCTCGGTCAGCCCGCTGCTCAATGGCAACACCCGCCAGTGGGGCAGCATCCGTACCCAGTACAATGCCGGCAAGATCGACCTGACCGAAAACGCCTACGCCTTCTTCATCGACGACCAGGTGCAGATCGGCAAGCTCAGCCTGCGCCCGGGCCTGCGCTTCGAGGGCGACGACTACATGAAGCAGAAAACCGTTTCGCCGCGCTTTGCCGGTGACTACGACTTCTTCGGCGACCGCAGCACCGTGCTGGTATTCGGCGCCAACCGCTACTACGGGCGCAACCTGTTCAAGTACCGCCTGGCCGATGGTCGCCAGGCCCTGAACACTACCTACACCCGGGCCAGCCAGGACGGCGCGTGGGTGGGGCGTCAGGTGCTCAATACCAACCGCTTCTCGGACATGAACATCCCCTACGACGACGAGTTGATGCTGGGCCTGGAGCAGCGCTGGCTGAACACCGACATCCGCCTGAAGTACGTGCACCGCAAGGGTAACGACCAAGTGGTGCGCACCTCGTCGCGTACGCTCGGCCTCGACCCCGTCGATGGCTACCAGAGCATCTACTACACCTACGTCAACGCCGGCGCCAGTGAGAGCGACAATGTTTCGTTGACGATCACCCCCAATCAGTCGTTCCGCGTGCTGGGCAGCATCACCAGCCTGCAGCTGGCGCTGGACTGGTCGCGCAGCAAGAATGCCTACAGCACGTACGAAAGCGGCTTCAGCGAAGCTGAATATGCCGATGACGACGTGATCTACGATGGCAAACGCCTGGCATACAGCGAGCTGCCGGCCAGCGACTTCAACCGCCCATGGACAGCGCGGTTGACCACCATCACCGAGATCCCCAGCTGGCACCTGAGCATCAGCAATTTCTTCCGCTACCGCGGCGCCTACGAGCAGATCATCGACACAGGCCGCACCGAAGATATCGACGGCGAGGCCCTGCGTGTCTACGACACCGCATCGGTGGCCGCCGCCCCAACCTGGGACATGCGCGTCAAGTGGGAGATCCCCACGGCAAAAGAACAGGCGCTGTTCGTGGCTGTGGACGTGACCAATGTCACCGACAAGGTCAACCCTATCGTCAGCAACAGCAGCACCGCCCGGACCACTTACGAAGTCGGCCGCCAGTACTGGCTGGAAGTCGGCTACCGCTTCTGATCCCTGAAAAAAAACCGTGGACACCCTGATGAAAAAGCTCCTTGCGGGCCTGCTCGGCCCGCTGCTGCTCGGCGCCTGTGCGTCGCTGCCTGAACCTGACGCGCCATTGCCCTGGGATCCCCAGGTCACCCAAGGCACCCTGGCCAACGGCATGCAATACCGCCTGGTGCGCGAGTCGGCCCAGCCCGGCAGGCTCGACCTGCGCATGACCGTCAACGCCGGCTCCGTGGACGAGGCCGACGACCAGGTCGGTGTCGCCCACCTGGTCGAGCACCTGGTGTTCCACAGCCGTGCCGGGCATGCCGAAAACGTGCGCGCACGCATGGTCGGCCTGGGTTGGGTGCAAGGCCGGCACTTCAACGCCATGACCAACTACGAGCGCACTCAGTACATGCTCAGCCCACCATCGGGCATGCGCCAGGCGCCGCAGGCCTTGCAGGTGCTGGCCGACATGGCGTTCGCCGGCGACTACAGCGCGGCGGACCTCGAGCGCGAACGGCCGATCGTCATCGAGGAATGGCGTGGCGGGCTGGGTGTGGCGCAGCGCATGAACGAACAGCGCACGGCTTCGCAACGCGTCGGTTCGCGTTACCCGGCGCACCGCACCATCGGCAACGAAGCGGCTATTCGAGAAGCCAGCCTGGCCAACCTGCAAGCGTTCCAGGCAACCTGGTACCAGCCGTCGAACATGGTCATTTCAGCCGTGGGCGATTTCGAGCCTGGAGCGATGCTGGCGCAGATCGAAACGGCCTTCGGTAAAGCGCGAGGCGGCGCGGTACCGCCGCGTGGGCATCGCGACCTGCCGCTGGATGACCAGCTGAAGGTCTTCCGCCTGCAGGACCCTCAATCCGGCAGCAGCCAGGTGTCGCTGCTGCTGCGTCTGCACGAGCCGCAAAGCCGCGGTACCAGCCGCGCGGCCATGCGTGAGCGGTTGATCGACCGCATGGCCCTGGCGGCGCTGGTCGACAATTTGCGTCGTCAGCCCAGGCAGGCGGGTGTGCGCAGTTTGACCGCGCAGAAAACCCTGATCGGCAGCCAGTCGACGGTGCTCGGCATCGCTGCTGGCGTAGACGGCCTGCAGCACCAACAAGCGTTGCGCCAGTTGCTGACCGAGATCGAGCGCTTGCGCCAGCATGGCTTCAGCGAGCAGGACTTCGAACACCAGCGGGCGCATATCCGCGCCTTGGGCGACAAGACCCTGGCCAACCACACGCCACGTACGTTCGCGCAATGGGTCGAGCAGCTCACCAACGCCACGGCGCCTGAAGGCAGCGTGGTCGAACGTCATGCTGCAGCGCGTCGCTATTTGCAGGTGTTGCCAGGCATCGACCTTGAAGACCTCAACGGCAGGCTGAAGCATTGGCTAGGCAGTGCCGACCGCGTGCTGCAGTTCAGCGTGCCCAGGCAGTCGGAGGTCGAGGTACCGAGTGTTGCAGCGGTCGAGGCATTGCAGGCGCAGATCGCCAGCCAGGTCCTGCCCGCACCTGCGCAGCAGCGCACTGACGCCCCCACCGTGGCAACCTACAAGCCCGATGCACCGGGCCCAGCCGGGCAAATCGTCGGGCGCCAGGCGTTCGCCGCCGAGCACGTCGAGCACTGGGCCCTGGGCAACGGTGACAAGCTGGTGTGGCTGCGCCGCAACGGCCCGGACGGCAACTGGCTGCTACAGGCCGAATCATCCGCAGGCTACCGCCTTGCCGATGCGCCAGCCTGGCGCCTGCAGATGGCTGCGCAACTGGCGGTGCGCAGCGGGCCGGATGGCGCTCAAGCGTGGCGCCAGGCACAGCGGGCCACGCTCGGCCTGGAGCATCAGCCGCAGCGCCTGCAGTTGAACCTCAGCGGTGCTCCCGGGCAACTGCCGGCTTTGTTGCAGAGCTATCGCCTGAGCCAGCTGGCGGGCATCGACCCGAAGTTGTTCGACGAAGCGCGCAACGACCTGCTGCAGCGGGTGCGCAGCAGCCCCTTAGATGTACGTTCACGCCAGGAAAGCGCGCAGCGCGTACTCAAGTACGGCGCCGATCATTGGCAAAGCCCCGCCCCGCTAGCGCTGCAACAGCTGGACCGCGAGCAGTTGCAGGCCGACTGGCAGCGCCTTGCCAGCGCCCCCGTGACCTATTACTTGATGGCCGACGCGCCCGCAGAGCAGCTCGAACCGCTGGTACGCGGTTACCTGGCCAACCTGCCGCGCGGCGCTGCGGCAAACGCGCAATCGGCCGTACAGCAGCCTGGCCAGCGCCGCACAGACCTGGCCATCGCGCTGGAGCCGCGGGCCGTTCTGCAGGCCAGCAGCTATCTGCCTCAAGCCTGGCAACCACAAGCGGCCATGCGCGTAGCGCTGTTGCGCGACCTCGCCAACCAACGGCTCAAGCAGCAGCTGCGCGGTGAAGCCTCGGGGGTGTATCGCCTGAGCTTCGATGCACAGCTCGACCCCGATTCGCAGCGTATCGAAAGTACGCTGAGCTTCACTTGCGACCCGGCGCGGGTGGACGAACTCTGGGCGCTGGCGCAGAAGACCCTGGCCGGTTTGAGCGTGGATGAGCAGTGGCTGAAGACCACACGCCACGAACTGCAACGCCAGGAAGCCAAGCGCCGCGAAGACCCGCAAACCCAGTTCAAGCGCCTGATCCTCAGCGAGCGCCACTGGCAAGACCCCCGCTACCTCAGCGAACAGGCCAGGTTGCCCGAAGCGTTGACCCTGCCGGCCATGCAGCACATGGCGCGGCAGCTGTTCCCCGCCGCCAACCAGGTGCAGCTGCGCCTGCTGCCATCGCCCGCCGCGCTGGAGCAGGCCTTGTGAATACCTTGCGCACGTTCTACCGCCTGAGCCGCCCGTTCTGGCACGACCGCCGGCAATGGGTGGCATGGCTGATGCTGGCGGCGGTGATCGGCCTGGGTTTGCTGGTGGTGCAGATCAATGTGCTGATCAACAGCTGGAGCAAGACCTTCTACGACACCTTGGCCGCGTTCGACACGACGGGGCTGTATGGCCTGGTCGGCGAGTACGCGCTGTACCTGGGCAGCTATGTGCTGATCATCGTGGCCATGGACTACATCCGCAAAGGGCTGGAGCTGCGCTGGCGCCAGGCGATGACCGGGCGCCTGACCGACGCCTGGCTGGCCGACCAGGCCTTCTACCGCCTTGGGCTGACCGGCGAGCCGGACAACCCCGACCAGCGTATCGCCCAGGACGTCGACCTGATGGTTGGCTTGAGCATCGAGCTGGTCGCTTCGCTGGTGATCAACCTCGCGCAGGTCGGCGCGTTCGTGGTGATCCTGTGGAACCTGTCGGGGGTGCAGACCTTCAGCCTGTTCGGTGAGCGTTTCACGGTGCATGGCTATCTGCTGTGGCTCGTGCTGGCCTACACCTTGATCGGTAGCCTGCTCACCCACCTGATCGGCAAGCCGCTGCATGCGCTCAACTACGAGCGTGAACACCGCGAGGCGGATTTTCGCGCCAGCCTGCTGCGCAAGCGCGACCATGCCGAGCAGATTGCGCTGTACCGTGGTGAGGCCGTCGAGCGCGAGCAGCTGGCCGAACGCTTTCGCGCCATCGCCGACAATTGGCGGCAGTTGATGGGGCGCGAGCGCAACCTCAGCCTGTTCACCGTCTCCTACGAGCGTTTGAGCCTGATTATCCCGGTGTTCGCCGCGCTGCCGGCATTCATGGCCAAGACCATCACCCTGGGTGGGCTGATGCAGATCCGCAGTGCCTTCAATGCCGTGCATGGCTCGCTCAGCTGGTTCATCAAGTTGTACAACAAGCTGGTGCGCTGGAGCGCGGCGTTACAGCGGCTGGAGCAGTTCGAGCAGGCGATTGCGGCCAGCCGCAGGCAGGCCGTTAGCGCCATACCGGGCGACTGTCTGTGTACCCGAGGGCTGACGCTTTTCCGGCCGGATGGCAGTGCGATGCTGCGCGACCTGGACCTGCAAGCAGGGCAGGGCCAGTGGTTGCGGCTGGGTGGACGCAGCGGGGTTGGCAAGTCGACCTTGCTGCGCACCTTGCAGGGGCTTTGGCCGTACTGCCTGGGCGACTGGCAACTGCCACCGGGTCGCAGCTTGCTGCTTCCGCAGAAACCCTACATGCCGCACATGAGCCTGCGCGCCTTACTGGCTTATCCACAGGTGCGGTCGATAGACGATGTGCAGTTGATCGGTGTGCTGGGCCAGGTGGGGCTGGGAGCCCTGATTGGGCAACTGGACAAGCAGGCTGAGTGGGAACGCGTGCTTTCCGGCGGGGAGCAGCAGCGGTTGAGCCTGGCGCGGGCGTTGCTGTACCGGCCGGATACCTTGTACCTGGATGAGGCGACCAGCCAGCTCGACCTGGGCAGTGCCCGGGGCTTGCTGGGAATGCTCAGACGGGAGTTGCCGCGGTGTACGGTGGTGGGGGTGACCCACCAGGAAGGGCTGGCACGGCTGTTTGACCGGACTGCAGAACTGGAGAAGCTGGCCGAGCCGGTTTAAGGCAGGCCTGGCCCTATCGCCGGCAAGCCAGCTCCCACAGGTATTGCACAGGCCTCGGGCCTTGAGTAATTCCTGTAAGGCAGGCCTGGCCCTATCGCCGGCAAGCCAGCTCCTACAGGTACTGCACAGGCCTCGGGCTTTGTGTAATCACTGTGGGAGCTGGCTTGCCGGCGATAGGGCCAGTACAGGAAAAATAAATCAGGCCCGCTTGTTGAAACTCGCCAACGCCGGCAACAGATTCTTGTCGATGGCCTGGCGCACCGCCGGCAGAATCGTCGCACTCCCGGTATACATCTGCTCGACCATACCCTTCAGCGCCCGCGCATTAGGCTCTGTCAGCCCACGCACCACCGCTTCGCAAGCCTGCTCGGCACTGGCGCCCGCCGGAATCTCGAAACCGCGCGCGCGCAACTGGCCGGCGAGGTCGTCCTGATCAATCAAATCCGCATGCATCATGGCTGTTGTCCCTTTTATCGCTAAGAGAGTGCTGCTGTGATTTACGACCGATTCTGTGACGACCGCGACATGCCCGCAACAACAAGATGTCGCCATGACTGCTTTGGCTAAGAACAGGTCGTTTACGGCTAAATCGCCAACCCGGCAAGCCCGCACACTGAAGCCATTCACGGTACCAGAGGGTTTGGTCACCCTCGCTCATGCACAGTGGATGTTGCTCGCTCTTGGCCCCGCTAGCTCACGGCTTTGCGGGGTTATTTTTATTCTGCTTGTTCTCCCTGTACAACCATACACCTAGCATTTTTGCCAGGTGACGGGCTGCACGATTAATTGCTCTTCTGTAGGGGATGGAATTCCAAAGGAGCGGAAAGCGTGATTAAGAATATGTGTAAGGCCTTTGTGCTAGGGGCGATGTTGACCATGGCTTCGGCTTGCTCGTCATGGACCTCGTCGGACAACAGCACTTCAAGCACGGTAACGCAACTGTTCACGCTTGAGCCCACCCCTGATCGCAACGTGCTTCAGAAAACGGCCACAGGTTATTTGGCCACTGTACTGTCTGATCCTTCGACCCAGGAAATCACGTGGATCAAGGTGAACTCAGCGTTAGTCAGCAATGAAACCAAAGCGTTGGCAGTAACGCTGCCGAGCGGTAAGACGGCAGCGTTCAACCTTCGTGACTTCAATACCCTTACGGCGGGTATTGAAGGCTGGGTCGGTTACACGCAATCCACCTGGAAACAGACGCATGCGCCATCGAACTCTGCAGAGATGGACAACGACCCGTTTTATTACTTATCTATCGCCAAACAAGGCAATCGTATAGTGGGCAATCTTGTAGTCGAAGGGCAGCGCTATCGAATTGATCCTGTCGGCGAGGGGCAATATGCACTGGTCAAAGTTGACGAGTCAAAGTTACCGCCAGAGGGTGAGCCCATCAGGGCTAACGAGGGATCAACCAAAGCCAGCCGAGCTTCGAGCGCGCCTGCCTCTACACACAGCATCATTAGGCTGCTTATTGTCTCGACTAATCAATCGCGTACCAAGTATCCGGACTATCGGTTGCGGGTAGCGCAAGTGCTGCAGGATGCCAATCAATATCTAAGAAATAGTCAAGTTGAAATTACCTATGAGTTGGCCGGATATTATGACGCAAACTATAACGAAACCGGTAGTTACGGCGAGCAGCTTGCTGAATTGCAGAATGCCAATTCCGATTTGGGCAGAGCTGTCTATGTGCACCGGGACGCACTAAGGGCTGATCTGGTTTCGATGCTTTCGACATTCAGCGATGTATGCGGTGTAGCTTATCAGCCCGCTGACAGCAGGGGAGGGGGTTACTCGGTCTTCAGCTGCATAGACGGCACGTTGGCGCATGAGCTAGGACATAACCTGGGCGGGGGGCATGGGCGTGAAGCAACAGACCCGCCCAATAGCTACAACCATGGTTATGAGCACGCTTCTCCAGCATTCCACACCATTATGCGGACACCCCACGGTGCGATCCCTTATTTTTCCAACCCGCGCATACAGCATCAAGGTGTAGCGATTGGTACCGTGCGAAACCATGACAATGCTCGCCGTTTCAACGAGTATCGGGAAACGGTGGCGAATTTCTATCCGCCATACTACACACCGATTACCGTTACTCTGTTCGAACAGGATAATTTTTCGGGTCGCAGCTGTACTATGACCCTTCAACACCTTGATATAAAGGGCGCCTGCATGAACGCGAGGTCTGCCAGGGTGCAAGGCGCTGCGGTGAAATCGAGTTTCTGCATCGGTAATGGTCAAGCCACCAGCGAATCTTGCTACATCGTTGGCAGCGAAACCGGCGACTATTCCGCTTCCAATTTGGACAACCCTAGTAATCTGCCACCCAATGTAACGCATAGAAAAATTGGGGCTGGCGCCATTGGGAATGTGTTGCAAGCTCGGTACCAGCTCCTTTACCGCTAGTGGTCAGTGTAACCGGCACGGTCAGCCTTTTGTGTTGGGCTGGCCAGTGCCGGCGCTTCAAACCCTATTAATCATCGTGCTGCTTGGATAGCTGAATGGTTCTACTCGGGTGTTTGGGCTTTGGCAAGTTTCTTTGCTCCTCAATTATTTGTTCCAGCGCTTGTAGGGTTCGGTCGCCAAATGGGGTCGACTTTGGTCCGGCCAAGTCTACGTGAAGCAACATTTGTTCACTTGCTGCCAATGCTTCGTCGGATTCTTTTCGATGCAGACTGTGATAAATCTGCAGGCGCTTGTGATCAAACCCGATGATCTGCGTTTGCACCCACACTTCTGTACTTAGTTTTACTTCATGCAGGTAGTTGATGTGCGCTTCCAGGGTGAACAGCGAATTTCCGCTGTGCCCACGGCTGTCGGCATCCAGGCCGATGCGTTCCATCAGCGCATCGGTGGCATAGCTGAAGATCAGCAGGTAATAGGCATCGCGCAGATGCCCGTTGTAGTCCACCCAATCCTTTTGGATCGGGGTGCGGTAGGTGATCAGTGCTGGCATTGCTTGCTCCTCAATCGCCAAAGGCCATGCCATGTGTTGCCTTGCTGGTCTTCACTGCCTCCAGCACCGCCAGCAGGGTGTCATCACGGTAGCGCTCCAGCGCGGCGATGCTGCGCTCGCCCAGTTGTGCCGAGGTGCCGTCGACCACATCGTCGATCAGTTTGTCAGTCAGCTCCGGCGCTGGCAGGTAGGTCCAGGGCAGCTTGAGGGCCGGGCCGAACTGCGACATGAAATGGCGCATGCCGGCATCGCCACCGGCCAGGGTGTAGGTGAGGAAGGTGCCCATGAACGACCAGCGCAGGCCGGCGCCAAAGCGGATGGCATCGTCGATCTCGCCGGTGGTGGCCACGCCGTCGTTGACCAGGTGCAGCGCCTCACGCCACAGCGCTTCGAGTAGGCGGTCGGCGATGAAGCCGGGGACTTCCTTGCGCACGTGCAGCGGTCGCATGCCGAGGGCGGTGTAGATGGTTTTGGCAGCTTCGATGGCTTCAGGGGTGGTGCGGTTGCCGCCGACGATCTCGACCAGTGGCAGCAGGTATACCGGGTTGAACGGATGGCCGACTACGCAGCGCTGCGGGTGGGTGGACGACTCGTAGAATTCACTGGGCAACAGGCCCGAAGTGCTTGAGCCGATGATCGCGTCGGGCTTGGCGGCGGCGCTAATTTTGGCGTGCAGGTCGAGCTTGAGGTCCAGACGCTCTGGTGCGCTTTCCTGAATGAAATCGGCCTCGCGCACGCATTCCTCGATGGTGGCAACGAATTTCAGCCGGGCCTGTGACGCCCCTGGAGCCAGGCCTTGTTGCTCAAGCGCCGGCCAGGCGTTGGCGATGCGTTTGCGCAAGGCTTGCTCGGCACCGGGCGCCGGGTCCCAGGCCACTACATCCAGGCCGTGGGCGAGGGCGCGGGCGACCCAGCCGCTGCCGATCACGCCGCTACCCAGGGCGGCGAAAGTCTTGATCTCGGTAATGAAGGGCATATCGGTCTCCTGAAGGGATCAGCGGCGCTTGAGGTTCATTTTTTCCCGGCCTTCTGCCGGCGTGAGCACGCGGCCACCCAGGCGGGTGATGATCTCGGCTGCGCGTTCCACCAACTGGCCGTTGCTGGCCAGCACGCCACGGTCCAGGTACAGGTTGTCTTCCAGGCCGACCCGCACGTTGCCGCCGAGCAGCATGGCTTGTGCTGCCATCGGCATCTGCATGCGGCCGATGCCAAAGCCCGCCCAGGTGACGTTGGCCGGCAAGTTGTCGACCATCGCCTTCATGGTGGTGGTGTCAGCCGGCGCGCCCCACGGGATGCCCAGGCACAGCTGGAACAGCGGGTCGTCGAGCAGGCCTTCTTTGATCATCTGCTTGGCGAACCACAGGTGGCCGGTGTCGAAGATTTCCAGCTCGGCTTTCACGCCCAACTCGGTAATGCGCTTGGCGCCGGCGCGAAGCTGCGCGGGGGTGGAGACGTAGATGGCATTGCCGTCGCCGAAGTTGAGGGTGCCGCAATCGAGGGTGCAGATTTCCGGCAGCAGCGCTTCGATATGGGCCAGGCGTTCCAGCGGGCCGATCAGGTCGGTGCCTGGGCCGAACTCCATGGGCGATTCGCCCGGGCCGATTTCCAGGTCGCCGCCCATGCCGGCGGTCAGGTTGACGATGATGTCCACGTCGGCTTCGCGGATGCGTTCCATGACTTCGCGGTAGAGGTTGACGTCGCGGCTGAAACGACCGGTTTGCGGGTCGCGGACGTGGCAGTGGACCACGGTGGCGCCGGCTTTGGCGGCCTCCACGGCGGATTCGGCGATCTGTTTCGGGGTGACCGGGACCAGGTGGCTCTTGGCGACCGTGTCGCCGGCGCCGGTGAGGGCGCAGGTGATGATGACGTCGTGGTTCATGGCGGTTCCTTGTGATGTCTGTGCTGGCCCTTTCGCGGGGCGAGCCCGCTCCCACAGGATCAGCGAGATCCTGAGTTTTACGCTGTACCTGTGGGAGCGGGCTTGCCCCGCGAAGAGGCCGGATCAGTTGGCGGTGAGCTTGAGGTTCTCGGCCGCAGGCTTGCCGTCGAAGGTGGTCACCCCTTCGAGCCAGCGGGCCTTGTCGTCGGGGTGGTCCTTGAGCCACTGGCGGGCCGAGGCCAGTGCGTCCTTGTGGTCGAGCAGCGGCTGCATCATGCGGCTCTCGTCCTCGGCGCTGAATTTCAGGTTGGCCAGCAGGCGGTGCGCGTTGGGGCAGCGGTCGGCGTAGTCCGGCGCGGTTACCGTCCACACCGTGGCGCGGCCTTCGTCCGGGCCAAGCGCGTCCTGGCTGTCGCCCAGGTAGGCCATGTCGATGTTGACGTTCATCGGGTGCGGCGCCCAACCGAAGAACACCACCGCCTCCTTGCGCCGCACGGCGCGGTCGACGGCGGCCAGCATGCCGGCCTCGCTGGACTCGACCAGCTGGAACTTGCCCAGGCCGAACTGGTTCTTGGCAATCATCGCCTTGATCTGGGTATTGGCGCCGGAGCCCGGCTCAATGCCGTAGATTTTCCCGCCCAGCTCCTTCTCGAACTTGTGGATATCGGCGAAGGTCTTCAAACCTTTGTCGGCCAGGTATTTGGGCACGGCCAAGGTCGCCCGGGCGTCTTCCAGGCTCGGCTGGTCGAGCACCTTGACCTGCTGGGCGTCGACGAACGGGGTGATGGTCTGGGTCATGATCGGGTTCCAGTAACCCAGGAACATATCCAGGCGCTTGTCGCGGATGCCGGCAAAGATGATCTGCTGCGAGGCACTTGTCTGTTTGGTCTGGTAACCCAGGCCGTCGAGCAGCACCTGGGCCATGGCGCTGGTGGCGATGACGTCGGTCCAGTTGACCACGCCAAGGCGCACATTCTTGCAGGCCGCAGGCTCGGCGGCGAAAAGCGGGGTTGCAACGATGCTGCTCAGGGCAAGGGACAACAGGCTGCGGCGGATCAAGCTGTGCATGGTGGCTCTCCATCGGCAGTGCATATTGTTATTGAGGGCGGCCTCTGCGGACCGTGTGAATACGCTACGCTGGCGGCAGGGTGGGAAATCGCACCCTGGCGACCAACACTTGCACGGAAGCGACCACCTGTGACGTGGAGCAAGCAATGCCGCAACTGATTCATTTCCTGCTGCTGCCGGGGTTCTCGGCCATGGGCTTCATCAGCGCCCTGGAGCCGTTGCGCGTGGCCAACCGGTTCAAGGGGCCTTCGTACCGTTGGCGGGTGCTGAGCCTGGATGGCGGTGCGGTGGAGGCCAGCAATGGCATGTCGGTGAATGCCGATGGCGCGCTGGGGGAGGGTGAGCCGGGAGGGATACTGTTGATCGTCGCCGGCTTCGAGCCGCTGGCGTGTTACGGCCCGGCGCTGCAGCAGGCGCTGCGCCGCCTCGATCACCAAGGGGTGATCCTTGGCGGCATCGACACGGGCCCTGTGGTGCTCGCCGAGGCGGGCCTGCTCGACGGCCATCGCGCGACTTTGCACTGGGAAGCGCTGGACGCATTCAAGGAGCGCTATCCGCGCCTGCAGGCGACCCAGGAGCTGTTCGAGATCGACCGACGGCGCATCACCTGCGCCGGTGGCACGGCGTCGATCGACCTGATGCTCGACCTGATTGCGCAAGCGCATGGCAGTGAGCTGGCGGTGCAGGTGTCGGAGCAGTTCGTGCTCGGGCGTATCCGCCCGCGACAGGACCACCAGCGCATGCAGATCGCCAGCCGTTACGGCATCAGCAACAAGAAGCTGGTGAAGGTGATTGGGGAGATGGAGCGCAATACCGAGCAGCCGCTCAATACTCAGGTGCTGGCCGATGCGGTGCAGGTGACGCGTAGGCAGCTGGAGCGGTTGTTCCGGTTGCATCTGGACGATACGCCCAGTGGGTTCTATTTGCGGCTGCGGCTGGACAAGGCACGGCAGTTGCTGCGCCAGACCGATATGAGCGTGCTGGAAGTGGCGGTCGCGTGTGGGTTCGAGTCCGCTTCGTATTTCACCCGGTGTTATCGGGCGCGGTACCAGTGTTGCCCGCGGGAGGACAGGTTGGCCAGGGCAGTTTGATTTCCTCCTGCACTGGCCCTATCGCCGGCAAGCCAGCTCCCACAGGTATTGCACAGGCGTTGAATGCCGTGGGGTACCTGTAGGAGCTGGCTTGCCGGCGATAGGGCCTGCGCAGGAAACAGGGATTTCACTGCTGGCCGATGGACTGCAAATACTCCGACCGGTCATCACTGCGCTGGGCCACGCAGGTATCCCAGGCCGCCTGGAATGCCTTGCTCCCCTGCTTCTCGGCATAGGTCTCGACCTTGCAATCAGCATCGCGCAGTTGCATCCACAGCTTCTCTGCCGCGTCCATGCGCCCGATCAGCGCAGTGGCCTGGTCGCCTTCGTCGGCATATTGATCGCGAATGCGCTGGATCAAGTCATCGTAAGCCGACTTCAGCTCCCGCTCGGCCGTCTGCTTGCTGAACGCCGCGCAGGCGTAGGTCTGCTGGTCGGTCTCGACGTTGTCGCACGGGGTGCTTTCTTCCTCGCCGGCCTGGGCGCCCGATACGACGGCCAGCAGCGCCAGCCATGCCAATGATTTCATCCCTTTTCTCCTCAACAGGCTGACGAATCGCAGGGATTCTCGCTCAGACGAAGGCGCCTGGGTAGCCACCTGTCCAAATGTTCATAAAGCATCCAGAAAGGTCGTTATCGAGACTGTCTCTCATCGCCAGACGGCGTGCCAGAGGGCGTGTTGTCGCGCGTTGACGCTTTCGGCAAACCCCCTGTCGTTTTTGCATCGGGGCGCCTCGGGGCACAGGCATATGCTGGCCCCAAAGCGCCGGCACAACGTTCGGTGCGACCCAACTCAATAAAAGGGGACAGCCTGATGAGCCCAGCCGAATTACACGCCGACAGCATCGTCATCGACGGTTTGATCATTGCCAAGTGGAACCGCGAGCTGTTCGAAGACATGCGCAAAGGCGGGCTCACGGCGGCCAACTGCACGGTGTCGGTCTGGGAAGGGTTCAAGGCTACCGTCGACAACATCGCCTCCAGCCAGAAGCTTATTCGCGACAACAGCGACCTGGTCATGCCGGTGCGTACCACCGCCGACATCCGCAAGGCCAAGGAGCTGGGCAAGACCGGCATCCTCTTCGGCTTCCAGAATGCCCATGCGTTCGAAGACCAGATTGCCTACGTCGATGTATTCAAGCAGCTGGGCGTGGGCATCGTGCAGATGTGCTACAACACCCAGAACCTGGTCGGCACCGGCTGCTACGAGCGTGACGGCGGGCTGTCCGGCTTCGGCCGCGAGATCGTCGCCGAAATGAACCGCGTGGGCATCATGTGCGACCTGTCCCACGTCGGCTCCAAGACGTCCGAAGAAGTCATCCTCGAATCGAAAAAGCCGGTGTGCTACTCGCACTGCCTGCCATCGGGCCTGAAAGAGCACCCACGCAACAAGTCGGACGCAGAACTGAAGTTCATCGCCGACCACGGCGGCTTTGTCGGCGTGACCATGTTCGCGCCGTTCCTGGCCAAGGGCATCGACTCGACCATCGACGACTACGCCGAAGCCATCGAGTACACCATGAACATCGTGGGTGAAGACGCCATCGGCATCGGCACCGACTTCACCCAGGGCCACGGCCAGGACTTCTTCGAGTACCTGACCCACGACAAGGGCTACGCCCGTCGCCTGACCAACTTCGGCAAGATCATCAACCCGCTGGGCATCCGCACCGTCGGCGAATTCCCCAACCTCACCGAGACCCTGCTCAAGCGCGGCCATTCCGAGCGCGTGGTACGCAAGATCATGGGCGAGAACTGGGTAAACGTCCTCAAGGACGTCTGGGGCGAGTAAGCCGCTCTCCAAGCCTGATAGCCCCTGCCAGCAACGCCGGGGCACCCACATGAAAATTTTTATGGAGTTGAGTTTCCATGGCCAAGATCGCCCCGCAATTGCCAATCGAAGTCGACAGCGAGACCGGTGTCTGGACCAGCGACGCCCTGCCGATGCTGTATGTACCCCGCCATTTCTTCGTCAACAACCACATCGGCATCGAGGAAGTGCTGGGCGCCGACGCCTACGCCGAGATCCTCTACAAGGCTGGCTACAAGTCCGCCTGGCACTGGTGTGAAAAAGAAGCCGAATGCCATGGCCTGGAAGGCGTGGCGGTGTTCGAACACTACATGAAGCGCCTGAGCCAGCGTGGCTGGGGCCTGTTCGAGATCCAGGACATCGACCTGGACAAGGGCACCTGCAGCGTCAAGCTCAAGCATTCTGCGTTCGTGTACGTGTACGGCAAGGTTGGCCGCAAGGTCGACTACATGTTCACCGGCTGGTTCGCCGGCGCAATGGACCAGATTCTCGCTGCCCGCGGCAGCAAGATTCGCACTGTGGCCGAACAGGTCTATGGCGGGTCGGAAGAAGGCCACGAAGATGGCCTGTTCGTTACAAAGCCGTTGTAAGCCGGAGATAGCGTCATGGCATTCGAAGCAATGTTCCAGCCGATTCAGATCGGCAAACTGACCATCCGCAACCGCGTGCTCAGCACTGCGCACGCCGAGGTCTACGCCACTGACGGCGGCATGACTACCGACCGCTATGTGAAGTATTACGAAGAGAAGGCCAAGGGCGGCATCGGCCTGGCGATCTGCGGCGGCTCGTCCGTGGTCGCCATCGACAGCCCGCAGGAGTGGTGGGCGTCGGTCAACCTCTCGACCGACCGCATCATCCCGCACTTCCAGAACCTGGCCGACGCCATGCACAAGCATGGCGCCAAGATCATGATCCAGATTACCCACATGGGCCGTCGCTCGCGTTGGGACGGCTTCAACTGGCCGACCCTGATGTCGCCGTCGGGCATCCGTGAGCCGGTGCACCGCGCCACCTGCAAGACTATCGAAGTGGAAGAGATCTGGCGGGTTATCGGCAACTACGCGCAGGCTGCGCGTCGGGCCAAGGAAGGCGGCCTGGACGGCGTCGAACTGTCGGCAGTGCACCAGCACATGATCGACCAGTTCTGGAGCCCGCGGGTCAACAAACGTACCGACGAATGGGGCGGCACCTTCGAAGGCCGGATGAAGTTCGGCCTGGAGGTGCTCAAGGCCGTGCGCGCCGAGGTGGGCGACGATTTCTGCGTGGGCATGCGTATCTGTGGTGACGAGTTCCACCCCGATGGCCTGAGCCACGAGGACATGAAGCAGATCGCCGCGTATTACGATGCGACCGGCATGCTCGACTTCATTGGCGTAGTCGGCTCGGGGTGCGACACCCACAACACCCTGGCCAACGTCATCCCCAACATGAGCTACCCGCCGGAGCCGTTCCTGCACCTGGCGGCCGGCATCAAGGAAGTGGTCAAGGTTCCGGTGCTGCACGCGCAGAACATCAAGGACCCGAACCAGGCCACGCGCATCCTCGAAGGCGGCTACGTGGACATGGTCGGCATGACCCGCGCGCACATGGCTGACCCGCACCTGATCGCCAAGATCAAGATGGGCCAGATCGACCAGATCAAACAGTGCGTGGGTGCCAACTACTGCATCGACCGCCAGTACCAGGGCCTGGATGTGCTGTGCATCCAGAACGCCGCGACCTCCCGTGAATACATGGGCGTGCCGCACATCATCGAGAAAACCACCGGCGTCAAACGCAAGGTGGTGGTGGTCGGTGCCGGCCCTGCCGGCATGGAAGCCGCCCGCGTGGCGGCCGAACGCGGCCACGACGTGACCCTGTTCGAGAAGAAAGACCAGATCGGCGGGCAGATCACTATCGCCGCCAAGGCCCCGCAGCGTGATCAGATCGCCGGCATCACCCGCTGGTACCAGCTGGAACTCGCGCGCCTGAAAGTCGACCTGCGCCTGGGCACCGCTGCCAGCGTGGACGCCATCCAGGACCTGCGCCCGGACGTCATCGTGCTGGCGGTGGGCGGCCATCCGTTCGTCGAGCAGAACGAACACTGGGGCGCCGCCGAAGGGTTGGTGGTCAGCAGCTGGGACGTGCTCGACGGCAAGGTTGCGCCGGGCAAGAACGTGCTGGTGTACGACACCATCTGCGAATTCACCGGCATGTCGACGGCAGACTTCATTGCCGACAAGGGCAGCCAGGTCGAGATCGTCACCGACGACATCAAGCCGGGCGTAGCGATGGGTGGCACCACGTTCCCGACTTACTACCGCAGCATGTACCCGAAAGAAGTGATCATGACCGGCGACATGATGCTGGAAAAGGTCTACCGCGAGGGCGACAAGCTGGTGGCGGTGCTCGAGAACGAGTACACCGGCGCCAAGGAAGAACGCGTGGTCGACCAGGTGGTGGTCGAGAACGGTGTGCGGCCTGATGAAGAACTGTACTACGCGCTGAAGGAAGGCTCGCGCAACAAGGGCCAGATCGATGTGGAGGCGCTGTTCGCCATCAAGCCGCAGCCGATCCTCAGCCAGCCGGGCGAAGGCTACCTGCTGTATCGCATCGGCGACTGCGTGGCCCAGCGCAACGTGCATGCGGCGATCTACGACGCCTTGCGGCTGTGCAAGGATTTCTGATCCAGCGCGCCTAAACGCCGTAGACCCCTGTGGGAGCGGGCTTGCCCCGCGAATGCGTCAGCACCAACAACGATGTTGTCAGGCCGGACGTCTTCGCGGGACAAGCCCGCTCCCACAAGGGGCATAGCGGCGCAAGAATTCAGCTGTTGTTGTGGGAGCCTCCCATGTTGAACACCCTTCTACCTATTCTGCTGTTCGCTGCCCTTGGCCTGGCGGTGCTCGGCGCCCTGCGCCGGGTGCGCATGTGGCGGCGTGGCCGGCCGTCCAAGGTCAACCTGATCGGCGGCCTGCTGGCCATGCCGCGCCGCTACCTGGTGGATCTGCACCACGTGGTCGAGCGCGACAAATACATGTCCAAGACCCACGTGGCCACCGCAGGCGGCTTCGTACTGTCGGCCGCGCTGGCCATTCTGGTGCACGGTTTCGGCCTGCAGAGCAAGATCCTCGGCTACGCGCTGCTGGTCGCCACGGTGATCATGTTCAGCGGTGCCATCTTCGTCTTCAAACGGCGGCTCAACCCGCCTTCGCGCCTGTCCAAAGGCCCGTGGATGCGCCTGCCGAAAAGCCTGCTGGTGTTTGCGGCAAGCTTCTTCATTGCCACCTTGCCGGTTGCCGGCATCCTGCCTGCCAACAGCGGTGGCTGGGTGATGGTCGCGGTACTTGGCCTGGGCGTGCTGTGGGGCGTGTCGGAGCTGTTCTTCGGCATGACCTGGGGCGGCCCAATAAAACACGCCTTCGCCGGTGCCCTGCACCTGGCCTGGCACCGCCGTGCCGAACGCTTCGGCGGCGGCCGCTCCACCGGCCTCAAGCCGCTGGACCTGGAAGACCGCAACGCGCCGCTTGGCGTGGAAAAACCGGTGGACTTCACCTGGAACCAGCTGCTGGGCTTCGATGCCTGCGTGCAGTGCGGCAAATGTGAAGCCATGTGCCCGGCGTTCGCCGCAGGCCAGCCGCTGAACCCGAAAAAACTCATCCAGGACATGGTCATCGGCCTGGCCGGTGGCACCGACGCACAATTCGCTGGCAGCCCCTACCCGGGCAAACCCATTGGCGAGCACGGCGGCAACCCGCACCAGCCGATCGTCAACGGCCTGGTCGATGCCGAAACGCTGTGGTCGTGCACCACCTGCCGCGCCTGCGTCGAAGAGTGCCCGATGATGATCGAGCACGTCGATGCCATCGTCGACATGCGCCGCCACCTCACGCTGGAGAAGGGCGCGACCCCGAACAAAGGCGCCGAAGTACTGGAAAACCTGATCGCCACCGACAACCCGGGTGGTTTCGCACCCGGTGGCCGCATGAACTGGGCAGCCGACCTCAGCCTGAAACTGCTGCCGGAAGTGAAAACCACCGACGTACTGTTCTGGGTAGGTGATGGCGCGTTCGACATGCGCAATCAGCGCACCCTGCGTGCGTTCGTCAAAGTGCTCAAGGCCTCCAGTGTGGACTTCGCCGTACTCGGCCTGGAAGAGCGCGACAGTGGCGACGTGGCGCGCCGCCTGGGCGATGAAGCCACCTTCCAGCAGTTGGCCAAGCGCAATATCCAGACCCTGGCCAAGTACAAGTTCCAGCGCATCGTCACCTGCGACCCGCACAGTTTCCATGTGTTGAAGAATGAATACGGCGCACTGGGTGGGGATTACCAGGTGCAGCACCACAGCACCTATATCGCCGAACTGATCGCAGCCAAAAAGCTCAACCTCGGCCAGCACAAGGGCGGCAGTGTCACCTACCACGACCCGTGCTACCTGGGCCGTTACAACGGTGAATACGAAGCGCCCCGCGAAGTGCTCAAGGCACTGGGTATCGAAGTGCGCGAGATGGAGCGTTCGGGCTTCCGTTCCCGTTGCTGCGGCGGTGGCGGCGGCGCGCCGATCACCGATATCCCGGGCAAGCAACGTATCCCCGACATGCGCATGGACGACATCCGCGAGACCAAGGCCGAGCTGGTTGCAGTGGGTTGCCCACAGTGCACCGCGATGCTCGAAGGCGTGGTCGAACCGCGCCCACAGATCAAGGACCTCGCCGAGTTGGTAGCCGATGTGCTGATCGAAGAGGAAACCCCGGCGGCCGCAAAGTCGCCAACGGTCAAACGTGAACCTGCGGAGGTGCACTGATGAGCGACATCATCCGCCGCGACCCACGCGCCGAGTGGATCGCCCGTAACCGTCTGCACCCGCTGCATGCGGCCCTGCAGACGCAACAAACCCGTTGGATGGGGCCGAACGGCCTCATCCGCAAGAACCCGCATGCCATCGCCGCCGGGTTCATCGGCCCCAGTGGCATCAAGCGTATCGACCGCAGCGGTGCCCAGCAGGGCACCGGTGTCGGCGGGCGGCGCGCAGCGGCAGCGGTGGTGCAGTTGCCGCTGCACCAGGTGCCGGCGCCGGCGTTCTACATTGCCGTAGTGCCCGACATGGTCGGTGGCCGCCTGAGCAGCCACGACCGCGACCTGCTGGGCCTGGCGCACAGCCTGGCCGGCAAGGACGGCGCAGTGTTGGCGGTGGTGTTTGGCGAACACAAGGAAAACAACTTTTCCACAGCCGGGGTCGATCGCCTGCTGGTTATCGAAGGCGAGGCGTTCGAAGGCTATGCACCTGAGCAACGGGTGCAGGGGCTGCGGGCTGTGGATAACCAGTTCACGCCGCGCCACTGGCTGCTGCCCGATAGCCGCACCGGTGGTGGCGAACTGGGCCGGCGCTTCGCTGCCGCCTTGGGCGAGCGGCCGGCGACGCGGGTCTGGCAGGTCAAGGACGGCCAGTGCATCGGCCGTGCCGGCGCGGGTCAGCAAGACCTGCAACGCGCCCTGCCACGGTTGATCCTGGCTGCGGCGGAATGTGCCGAACCTGTCAGCGAGACCCGCCACGAAGCGCTGCCGGTGGAGTTGTCCACAGGCTTCGCACGCAGCCTGTCGCATATCGAGGACCTCGGCTCGGTGGCCGTAGACCCGGCCACCATTGCCATGGCCGAGTCCGAGTTCATCGTTTCGGGCGGTAACGGCGTCAAGGACTGGGACCTGTACCACAAGGCTACCGCAGCCCTCGGCGCCACTGAAGGCGCCTCGCGGGTGGCAGTGGACGACGGCTTCATGCCGCGCAACCGCCAGGTGGGTGCAACCGGTACCTGGGTTACTGCGCGGGTTTACGTGGCTGTGGGTATCTCTGGCGCGATCCAGCACCTGCAGGGCATCGGCGCCTGCGACAAGGTGGTGGCGATCAACATGGACCCAGGCTGCGACATGATCAAACGTGCCGACCTGTCGGTGATTGGCGACAGTTCGGCAATTCTCCAGGCACTGATCGAGGCTGTGGACAACTTCCGCAGCGGCGGCCAGCGCGACGCGGCATAAGGGCACGAGCATGAGTACGAAAGTCATCAGCCTGGTTTCCATCGGTGCCCACCCCAGCTCCGGCCGCGCACGCCGCGCCGAGCAGGATGCCCGCGCTGTGGAGCTGGGTTTGCAGCTGGCTGGGGATAACTTGCAGGTGGTGCATGCCGGCGACCCGCAAGAAGAAGCATTGCGCGCCTACCTGGGCATGGGCCTGGACCACCTGGATGTGCTGGAGCAGCCCGCCGGGGCCGATGTGCTGGGCGTGCTGGGGGATTACCTGCGCGACGCCGGGGCGCAGTTGGTGCTGACCGGCAGCCAGGCCGAGACGGGTGAAGGGTCGGGCATGTTGCCGTTCCTGCTGGCCGAAAAACTTGGCTGGCCGTTGATCGTGGGGTTGGCCGAGGTGGAGTCGATCGAGAACGGCACCGCCCAGGTATTGCAGGCCTTGCCGCGTGGTCAGCGGCGCCGGCTGAAAGTGCGCCTGCCGTTGCTGGCGACTGTGGATAACGCTGCGCCTAAACCGCGCCAGAGCGCATTCGGGCCGGCGCGCCGGGGTGTGCTGGCGGCGCGTCATGTGGCGATAGTCGAGGATGATCTGCTGGCCGAAGCCGAGTTGCAGCCTGCACGGCCACGGCCCAAGCGGCTCAAGGTGATCAAGGCCAAGAGCGGCGCCGACCGGATGAAGGCTGCGACCGCCAAGGCCAGTGGCGGTGGCGGCAAGGTGCTGAAGGATGTTTCGCCACAGGAGGGCGCCGAGGCCATCCTCAAGCTGCTGGTGGAAGAGGGCGTGCTGCGCTAAAGCCCTCCGCGCTCGCCGGCAAGGCCGCCCTCACTTTGTGGGAGCGGGCTTGCCCCGCGAACACCGGCCCAGCCGGTGCCATACACCGCGGGGCAAGCCCGCCCCCACAATGATCCCCTGATCTGCTGCATGCACATTCTGCCTGTGCATAAGTCCATCCTGTTGCCCACCACACCGCTGGATTTGGCGAAAATGGCTCAACCATCAGGTGCAACTCTGTTTTGCCCACGGAATCTGTTCGTCAAGGTGTGGATAAAGTGTTGGTGCATGGCTGGGGGCCATATATAACGGGGCTTACAGAGCTTTGATCATAAATTGATCAGGTCTGAGCCGGCTCTTCAGGCACAGATATGCGAGTCTCTGGGTGGTTTTGCCCACAATCGCTGTTAGCTGGTCTGTGGATAATCTGTTCGGCACTAGCTGTAAGCCGTGCAACACAAGGCTTTTGAAGAACTGATCAGAAAACGATCAAATTGAGTCTGAATCCTATGTCCCAGGCATATTAAGGCCTTGAATCCTTTATCCACAACCTGATTGCAGCGGTTGTCCTGATTGCCCACAATCTCTGTTGGTGTCTCTGTGGACAACGTGTACGGAGTAGCCTGTAGCCCCCGAGATCCAAGGGCTTCAGTGCTTTGATCAAATATTGACCAATTCCTTCGGGACACTCCTCACAGAAGTGCAAGTGCACTCCGCACTGAGTTCCTTACAAGTTGTGGGTAAGTCTTGCAGACCTGTCATTTTTGTCAGTTAGCAGCATTGCTTCCAGCTGTTAGGGTGAGCTATCACAAACAGTGGGGCTCTTACATGCACCATGCGCTGCGACCATCCACGCGAACCCGCGCAGGCGGGGTTTCAAGGGCCTATCTACCCTACGGTGCCCGCATACTGGACGATGTCGCGTTGCTCGCCTTTACCGGGCAGCCTGTCGACCCTCTGACGGGCTGCTACCACTTGGGTAATGGCCGGCGGGTATATAACCCGGTGTTGATGCGCTTTCAATCCCCTGATCCTTTCAGCCCATTTTCAATCGGCGGGCTGAATACTTACGCCTATTGTGGTGGCGACCCTGTCAACCGGGTAGATCCCAGTGGAGCGAGTTGGCTGAGCAAGTTGATAAGTGGCTTCAGCCTATTGTCTAGCTCGGTCACTTCAATCGGGGCTACCGCGCGGACGGCCCGGAATGTGGTCATTCGCCTGGAAGCCCAACATTCCGGCTCCCTTATCAACGAGCCGAGCCTGAGATCAAGGGTAGGTAACACCGTCTTCTTGTACACAGGATTGGCGGGGGGTGCAGGGACGGCGTTGAGCGGTGTAGAGCAAGGGTGGATAGGTAATGTGCTGACCAGCCACGGCCGTCGGCTGGGGGTGGGTAGCGCGGTCGGAAACATAACAGGTGGTCTTTTCTCCAACGTCGAGGCGGCGCAGGCCGTATGGCGCGGAGTGGGACAGCCAGGTGTGTCAGCGGGCAGGGTGGCGTGGGAAACGTTCTATGAAGTCACTGGCGCGAGGATGATGGTTGAAGGGGCTTCATACTTATGGGGAGGCGCAAGGGCATTGGGGGCGCGGATAAACTCGGCTTATAGTGCGGCTGCAGAGGCTTGGCGGAGCTGGGGTGCCAATCAAACTCCGAGTGCACCCCCTTCGACACCTGTGGGGAATATCAGACGCTGACACGGCGATGCGCCGTGCCAGCGGGGTGGGGCGGGTTACTGCGCTTTCACCTCTTTCAGGTAAGCAGCAGGCTCTGCGCCCAAATTGGCCAGCACACGGTCGCTGTACCAGTCAATGAAGTTCACCACACCAAACTCGTAAGTCTTCGAGTAAGGCCCAGGCTGGTACGCCGTGGAGTTGATGCCACGCTGGTTTTCCTCCGCCAGGCGGCGGTCCTGGTCGTTGGTGGCGTCCCACACCTTGCGCATGCGCTCAGGGTCGTAGTCCACGCCTTCCACGGCATCCTTGTGCACCAGCCACTTGGTGGTGACCATGGTTTCCTGGGCGCTGATCGGCCACACCGTGAACACGATCATGTGGTCGCCCATGCAGTGGTTCCAGGAGTGTGGCAGGTGCAAGATGCGCATCGAGCCGAGGTCCGGGTTCTTGATGCGGCCCATCAGCTTCTGGCAGGCCTGCTTGCCGTCCATGGTCATCGATACCGTGCCTTTGAGCAGCGGCATGCGCACGATACGGTTACGCAGGCCGTGGCTCTTGTGCAGGTACGGGATTTTTTCGGCTTCCCAGGCGGCGGCCGAGGCGGCTACGTGGTCCTTGAATTCCTGGCTGGCGCGCGGGTCGTTGGTGTCGTCCCACTCCAGCAGGGTTTGCAGCAGCTCCGGGTGCGAACCGCTGCAGTGGTAGCACTCGCGGTTGTTTTCCAGCACCAGCTTCCAGTTGGCCTTTTCCATCAAGGTGGTATGGACCGCCACCTTGGTGTTCTCCATGTCGTAAGGTTCCATGTAGTGTTCCAGCGTGGCCAGGAACTCGTCGATGGCAGGTGGGTTTTCCGACAGGCTGATAAAGATGTAGCCACCGGCAACCTTCACGTTCACAGGCTTCAGGCCGTACTCCTTCATGTCGAAGTCGGCGCCCATTTCGGTGCCTGCAAACAGCAGGCGGCCGTCCAGTTCATAGGTCCACTGGTGGTAGTGGCAGACCAGCTTGGCCACTTTGCCTTTGTCGCTGACGCACAGGCGCGAACCGCGGTGGCGGCAGACGTTATGGAAGGCGTGCACCTTGCCCTCGGCGCCACGCACCACCAGGATCGGGTTCTTGCCGATCTGCAGGGTGATGTAGTTGCCCTTTGCCGGGATCTCGCAGGTCATGCCGGCGATCAGCCATTCTTTCTGGAAGATCTCCTGCATGTCGATCTGGAACAGACGCTCGTCGGTGTAGAACGGCTGGGGCAGCGAGTAGGTGCGCTCGCGGGTCTGCAGCATCTCGGCGGTCGCCTTGCGTGCAGGTTCAAGTGGATCGCCCAGGCTCAGGGTTGCGGTGACGTCCATCGTGTAATCCTCGGGGCCGTGTGCGGCCGGCAAAAGGTGGCTAATCGTTGTTGTGGTGCCGCAAGACTGGCTGCCAGAAAAAGGCAGTTTCTTTTGCCGTGGAGTGTGCGTCCGAAGGCGGCGCGAACCGTATCCATGGGCGACATGGCCGATTTGAATTACGACGCGCCAGCCCTTGTATCACGGGGCTGGTCGCGATAAGCACGCCGATGTCGCAGGCAGGAATGTACGTCGCGTTCAGCTTGCGCATTATCGCAGCCATGAAAAGGGCCAGAGTCGGCCGCTGGAGATGAACATGTCCGATACCTTCCTCAATCCGGTCACCACCCAGACCTGGGCCAACGGCCGCCACATCGTGCGCTGCGTCAAGGTCATCCAGGAGACCTGGGACGTGCGCACCTTCTGCTTCATGGCCGACCAGCCGATCATGTTCTTCTTCAAGCCTGGGCAGTTCGTCACCCTGGAGCTGGAGATCGAAGGCAAGCCGGTGATGCGCTCCTACACCATCTCCAGTTCGCCATCGGTGCCCTACAGCTTCTCGATCACCGTCAAGCGCGTGCCGGGCGGGTTGGTATCCAACCACCTGCACGACACCATGCACGAAGGCGCCGAGCTGCCGGTGCACGGCCCGGTGGGGCTGTTCAACGCCATCGATTTCCCGGCGGGCAAGACCTTGTACTTGTCGGGTGGTGTCGGCATTACCCCGGTGATGTCGATGGCGCGCTGGTTCTACGACACCAACGCCAACGTCGATATGGTCTTCGTGCACAGCGCCCGTTCGCCGAAAGACATCATCTACCACCGCGAGCTGGAGCAGATGGCTTCGCGTATCCCCAACTTTAGCCTGCACATCATTTGCGAGAAGCACGGCTTGGGCGAGCCCTGGGCGGGCTACCGCGGCTACCTGAACCAGCGGCTGATGGAGCTGATCGCGCCCGACTACATGGAGCGCACGGTGTTCTGCTGCGGCCCGACGCCGTACATGACCGCCGTCAAGCGCATGCTCGAAGCGGTTGGCTTCGACATGAAGAACTACCACGAGG
The DNA here is from genome assembly GCF_047978245.1 of Pseudomonas sp. LFS044. Lineage (NCBI taxonomy): Bacteria > Pseudomonadati > Pseudomonadota > Gammaproteobacteria > Pseudomonadales > Pseudomonadaceae > Pseudomonas > Pseudomonas sp. LFS044. Next base: position 569 of record NZ_JBFPFX010000039.1, on the reverse strand, counting down.
AGTCGTTTGGGGCGACGCCTGCGGAGGCCAAGGCCGATGCCGTGGAGCACGCCGAGCAGGCCGCCGACGCGCCGGAGGTGGACGTCTCGGATCTCAACCTGGTGGAGTTCATCGGCAGCGAGAAGAGCATCCGCATCGCCCCGGGCGAGACCGTGCATGCGGCGGCGGCCAAGGTTGGCCTGATGATTCCGAAAGCCTGCGGCATGGGCATCTGCGGCACTTGCAAGGTGCTCAAGCTGGGTGGCGAGGTGGAGATGGAACACAACGGCGGGATTACCGAGGAAGACGAGGCTGAGGGTTACATTCTGTCGTGCTGCAGTGTGCCTAAAGGGGATGTGCGGATCGATTACTGATCCGAGGGCCCAGGGGGCTGCTTTGCAGCCCATTCGCGGGGCAAGCCCGCTCCCACAGGTATTGCACTGAACCTGAGGGCAGTGGAGTACCTGTGGGAGCGGGCTTGTTCTGGTCAAGTTTTTCCGGACACCGATTACGGTGATCACGCCGCCTGCTGCTCCATAGCTATCGGCGACAGATAGTTGTTATGGCTGTGGAGCCTGATTCGGTTGTAT
>NZ_JBFPFX010000038.1:0-56459 GCF_047978245.1 Pseudomonas sp. LFS044 | reverse complement strand
CGAAGCCTACGGTGCCAATGGCCACCGTGTGGAAAGCGCCGAAGGCTTGCTGCCGCTGCTCGAGCACTGCATCAAGACCCCGGGCGTGCACGTGATCGACTGCCCGGTGGACTACAGCGAAAACGACCGCATCCTCAACAGCGAGCTGCGTGAGCGCGCGCTGGCGGTGTAAGGCTTAAAGCCCCCTGTTCGCGGGACAAGCCCGCTCCTACACGTCAGCATAGTTCTCAGGAACTGTGTAGTACGTGTGGGAGCGGGCTTGGCCCGCGAATGCTTTCGGCTAGGCAACATATCCCTCGATCCATTCCCCATGTGCTAGGGTGCAGGCAAATCTTCACCCCAGGACACCGCACATGCTCCCCGCGCTCAGCGACAAAGAACTCGACCGCCTCGAAGACCTGCTGATCACCTACGGTAACGACTACTCGGTGCTCAACCTGGCCGAGCTCAACGGTTTCTTCACCGCCTTGGCCAGCTCCCCGGTCAGGATCAACCCCGAGCAATGGCTACCGTCGGTTGCCGGTGGCAAGGTGCCGAAATTCAAGAAGCCTGCCCATGAAGAAGCCTACACCGCGCTAATGCTGCGCTATGCCCACCAGGTGGCGGAACAGCTGGCGGCTGACCTAGAGGGGTTCGAGCCGCTGTTCGAACAGAGCGAAGCCGAAGAAGGGCCGGCAGTCATCATGGAAGAGTGGTGCTTCGGTTATATGCGCGGTACCCAGGTCGCAGCATGGGGTGAGCTGCCTGCGCAGCAGGACCAACTGCTCAAGGCCATTTCCCTGCATGGTCTGGAGGACAACTTCGAATTGCTCGATACCATGAGTTTCGCTGAGCTACAGGCGTGTGTGCCGCAGGTGGTGGAGGCGGCCAAGGGTTTGTACCGGTACCAGAAGCAGCAACGCCATTGATCTACTTCGAGTCATTATTTCGCCTGGCGAAATTATGATCTCCCCTGCGCGCTGATTCTGCTGACCGCCGAATCAGCGCAGCATGTGTTCCAGCAGCACCACCCCGGTGCCACCCCTGGAGCGCAGACCATGATCAAACTCTACAACTTCCCCAAGTCCGGCCATGCCCACCGCATCGAGCTGATGCTTTCACTGCTCAACCTGCCCACCGAACTGGTCTTCGTCGACCTGGCCAAAGGGGCGCACAAGCAGCCGGAATTTCTCGCCATCAACCCGTTCGGCCAAGTGCCTGTGATCGATGACAACGGTACTGTCATCGCCGACTCCAACGCCATCCTCGTCTACCTCGCGAGTACTTACGACAAAAGTGGAAAGTGGCTGCCCCATGACCCGCTTGCCGCCGCCCGCGTGCAACGCTGGCTGTCGGTTGCTGCCGGGCCCGTTGCTTTCGGCCCTGCTGCCGCTCGCCTGGTCACGGTGTTCGGCGCCTCGTTCAACACCGACGAAGTCATCGGCCGTGCCCACAGCTTGCTCAAGGTGATGGATGCCGAACTGGCCAAGACGCCGTTCCTGGTGGGCAGTGAGCCAACCCTCGCCGACGTTGCCAACTACTCCTATATCGCCCACGCCCCCGAGGGCAATGTCTCGCTGGACCCGTACCCCAATGTACGTGCCTGGCTGGCACGTGTCGAAGCGCTGCCCGGCTTCGTCGCCATGCCACGTACCGCCGTGGGCCTGCAAGCCAGCGCCTGAGCCGCCACCCCATCGAGGAACGCCGCCATGCAAGAACTACCAGACCCTCGTACTTCCCCTTGGCACGCTGGCGAGAAACGGCTGCAGGAACAGGCCGGTGTGGCGGAACGCATGGAGGTGTTCGGGCAGAAGGTCATTCGTGACTACATGCCCGACCAGCACCGCGATTTCTACCGGCAGCTGCCGTTTCTGGTTGCAGGTGCCGTGGATGCGCACGGCAAACCGTGGGCGACGCTCCTCGAAGGCCCGGAAGGCTTCATCAGCTCGCCTGACCCGCAGCAACTGCTGATCGACGCTGCCCTCGTCAGCGACGACCCGGCAACCCCAGGTCTGGTGGCAGGCGGGGCGATCGGCCTGCTCGGGATCGAGCTGCACAGCCGGCGCCGCAACCGTATCAATGGGCTGATCCGGCAGGCGTCCGGCAGCCAGCTGGCGGTGGCAGTGGAGCATGCCTTCGGCAACTGCCCGCAGTATATCCAGCAGCGCGCCTACACCCGTGTCGATGAACCGGCGCAAGGGCGGCTGGACTCGGTAGAGCTGGCTGACCATGCGCTGGAAATGATCGAGCAGGCCGACACGTTCTTCGTCGCCAGCTACGTCGACCACGCCGATGGCCATCGCTCGGTGGACGTCTCGCACCGGGGTGGCAGGCCTGGGTTCGTGAACGTCGAGGGTAATCGCCTGACGATCCCTGACTATGCCGGCAACCTGCACTTCAACACCCTTGGCAACCTCCTCGAGAACCCGCAAGCGGGCTTGTTGTTCGTCGATTTCAGCAACGGTGATGTACTGCAGGTGACCGGGCACGCCGAGGTGGTGCTCGACAGCCCGTTGATCAAGGCCTTCGAAGGTGCCGAGCGGTTGTGGACGCTTGACGTCGAACACGTGGTGCTGCGCCGTGCGGGCGTGTCACTGCGCTGGGCATTTCAGGAGTACGCGCCGACCAGCCTGATGACCGGCACCTGGCGTGAGGCCGAGCAACGCCTGAAACAAGCCGAGCGGCAGCGCCAGTGGCTGAAATGGCGGGTAGAGCGGGTGGAGCAGGAAAGCCGTGATATCCGGTCGTTCTACCTGGCTGCAGATGCCCCGGTGACGTTCGCCCCGGGTCAGCATATTCCTGTGCGTCTGCCGCTGGGGGGCGACATGCCGTCGATTCGTACCTACAGCCTTTCTTGCGCGCCGTCGGACGGCCACCTGCGCATCAGCGTCAAGGCCCAGGGCCCTGCGTCACGTTACTTGCATGAGCAAGTCGGGGTAGGAGACATGCTCGAAGTGCGCCTGCCCATGGGCAGCTTCACCCTGCATGATGACAGTGACAGGCCCATCGTATTGATTGGCGCGGGCGTGGGCATAACCCCGCTGATTGCCATGCTGCGTGAGCAGTTGGCCAAGCGTCAGGGCCGGCGTATTCACCTGTTTCACGGTGCTCGCAGCCTCGCCGAGCTGCCGTTCCAGCAGGAGTTGAGCGACCTGCGCCAGCAGGCCGGCGGCCTGTTGAGCGTGCATCGTTCGCTGAGCCAGCCAGAGCCCGACGCTGTTCAGGGGCGCGACTACGACCATGCCGGCCGCCTCGGTATCGGGCAGGTCAAGGACACCCTGGCGCTGGATGACTACGACTTCTACCTGTGCGGTCCAGCCAGCTTCACGCAAGACTTCTACGAGGGGCTGCGCGCAGTGCACGTTCCGGATGCGCGCATTCATGCCGAAGCCTTCGGCCCGTCGACGCTCAGGCGGCATACCGACGATAACGAGCCCACGCTCAAGCAGCCGCCTGCAGCCAGCGAACCGGTGCCGGTGTACTTTGCCAGTTCTGCTAAAGAAGCGCGTTGGGCGCCGGGCAGCGGCACCTTGCTGGAGCTTGCCGAGGCCCGAGGGCTGTCGCCGGATTTCAGCTGCCGTGGGGGTTCGTGTGGCACCTGCAAGACGAAGGTGGTGAGTGGTCAGGTGCATTACCCGAACCCGCCTGCCGAACTGCCGGAAAGCGGTACGGCACTGATCTGCTGCGCGGTGCCTGCCCAGGCAGAGGAGGGTGTGCAAGCGCTGGTGCTGGAGCTTTGATTTCGCCTTTGCCGGCTTCACCGCGGGCAAGCACGCTACTACGCGCGATGACGCCGGCAAAGCCAGCACAAAACCTGCAGATAACCGATAATCCCCCCACCCACGATGCCCAGGAGCCGGCATGGACCAGATTCACCTGATGAAGGTGTTCGTCGCCGTTGGCGAGCTGGAAAGCTTCGCCGCTGCAGCCCGCCGCCTGGACATCTCGCCTGCGGCGGTCACGCGCGCCGTCAGCGCCCTGGAAGACCAGCTCGGGGTCAAGCTGCTGCTGCGTACCACCCGCAGCGTGCGCGTGACCGAGGCGGGTGGGCGCTACCTGGAAGACACCCGCCATATCCTCGCCAGCATCGCCGAGGCCGATGAGGCCGCCGCCGGCATCAATGCCACGCCCAAAGGCGAACTGGCGGTGACCGCGCCGATCCTGTTCGGCAAGAAGTTCGTCATGCCCTGCATCGTGCGCTACCTGCAGCAATACCCCGACGTGGATGTGTCGGCGTATTTTCTCGACCGCATCGTCAACCTGGTCGAGGAGGGCATGGACGTGGCCGTGCGCATCGGCCCGCTGCCTGATTCCGGCCTCAAGGCCCTGCGCGTAGGCAAGGTGCGGCGCATGCTCTGCGCCTCACCTGCCTACCTGGCGCGGCATGGCGTGCCGCAGCACCCCTCGGACTTGCCGGAGCATGCGGTGATCGCCACCACCAACCTGTCCCCACGTGCTGGCTGGCGGTTCGGGGTGACCGACGAACCGACCATGGTGCGCATGAAACCGAGGCTCACCGTGACCAGCAACGACGGTGCCATCGCGGCGGCGGTGGGTGGTTTGGGGATTGCCCGGCTGCTGTCCTACCAGGTGGTCGACGAAATCGCCAACGGCCAGTTGCAGGTGATCCTTGCCGAGTACGAGGAGGCGCCGTGGCCGATCCATGTGCTGCACCGGGAGAGCAAATACGGCTCGGCCAAGGTGCGCGCGTTTGTCGACCTGCTGGCGCAGGGCCTGCGCGCCCAGTCGCTGGATTAAGTCGTACTACATCTGCTCGCCATAATCCGGTGATTTCCCCGCGAAACACCGATGGAGTCGTTGTTGAGTAATTTATGTTGTACGACGACCTATGACGTGGCAATCTTCGCCTGAAATAATTTGTCTCAATTAGCCCTGCCGGCGCTTGAGGCAATCACCCGCACCTCTAAAAATAATATTCAGGTGAACCATGAAGATGAAAGGCATCCGTTGGTGGATGGTCAGCCTTGTCACGGCTGGGCTCGTCGTCAACTACCTCGCCCGCAACACCTTGTCGGTGGCTGCCCCCACCTTGATGACCGACCTGTCCATCAGCACCGAGCAATACGCCAAGATCGTCGCTGCCTGGCAGGTGTGCTACGCCCTCATGCAGCCTATCGCCGGCTGGTTCATCGACTTCATCGGCACCAAGCTGGGCTTCGCCGTCTTCGCCATGGCGTGGTCAGTGGCCTGCGCCGGCGCGGCATTGGCGACCGGCTGGCAGAGCATGGCGTTCATGCGCGGCCTGTTGGGGATGACCGAAGCGGCCGGCTTGCCCGCCGGCGTCAAGGCCACCACCGAGTGGTTCCCGGCCAAGGAGCGTTCGGTGGCCATCGGCTGGTTCAACATCGGCTCATCGTTGGGGGCCTTGCTGGCGCCGCCATTGGTGGTCTGGGCAATCCTGCACAGCGGCTGGCAACTGGCCTTTGTCATCGTCGGGGTATCCGGCATCGTCTGGACCGTGCTGTGGATGCTGTTCTACAAGCACCCACGCGATCAGAAACGCCTGAGCGCGCAAGAACGTGACTACATCCTTTCCGGCCAGGAAGCGCATTTCAAGGAAGAGAAACGTGAGAAGGGCGCCTGGAAGCGCATTTTCAAGACCCGCAACTTCTACGCCATCGCTTCGGCGCGCATCCTTTCGGAGCCGGCCTGGCAGACCTTCAATGCCTGGATCCCGCTGTACCTGATGACCGAGCGGCACATGAACATCAAGGAGGTGGCGATGTTTGCCTGGCTGCCGTTCCTCGCTGCCGACATCGGTTGCGTGCTTGGCGGTTACCTCAGCCCACTGTTCCACCGCTACTTCAAGGTGTCGTTGTTCACCTCGCGCAAGATGGTGTTGGTGTTCGGCGCCAGCTGCATGATCGGCCCAGCCTGCATCGGCCTGGTGGAAAGCCCGTACACCGCGATCCTGCTGCTGTGCATCGGCGGCTTCGCGCACCAGACGCTGTCGGGGGCGCTGTACTCGATCACCTCGGACTCGTTCAGCAAAGACCAGGTGGCGACGGCCACCGGTATGGGCGGTATGTGCGGGTACCTGGGGGCGGCGGTATTTACCCTGGTGTTCGGCATTCTGGTGACGCAGATCGGCTATAGCCCGCTGTTCGTGGTGCTGGCAGCGTTCGATATCGTCGCGGCAGTGTTGGTCTGGAAGGTGGCGCGGGAGGTGCGGAGCGAGTCGCCTGCGCGTCCGGCTGCGGCCAGTCGCGAAGTCCTGGTTTGAGCTTGAGAGAAGGGCTGCTTTGCAGCCCCTCGCAGGCAATCCGTTCAAAGCGCCCGGTACACCATCGTGAACCCCAGGCTCATCTCCTCGCCCTGTTGCAGCAACCGCAACCCGGGTCGCCCAGGTAGGTGATGCGCATTGATCGGATGGCTGACCGGCTCAAAGCAAAAGAACGGCTTGCCCTGCGGGCAGAACAACAGGAAATGCTCGGTACCACTGGCACTGCACTCCAGCTGATAACCCGCACTGGGCTGCTCGATCACGCAATGTCCGGGCCACCCGCCGAACGCATGATCGACCACTGTCGTCGGCAGTGGGCCCGGTGCGTCGAAGGTCCAGCCCTGAGGAATCTCTGCCTGATACGAAGGCAGTTGCCCCTCTTCGGCCAGCCACACATGCCGCGCCGTTGCCCGCAGACGCGTGTCGGGATGGCGCGGAAAGTAAGGGTGCAACCCCAGCCCATACCAGGTGGCGGCTTCATCCAGATGCGTCACGTGCAGGTCAAGCCTCAGGCACCCGTCGTGCAAGTGCACATCCAAGACGGCTCGATAGGTAAACGGTAGCTTGCTGTGGAGCATCAGCCGGGCACGCCGCGCACTGTGGTGGTCCACCTGCCAGGCCTGCTGCCAGGCAGTACCATGGATCGGGTAGGGGTCGTGCGCGGTATTGGGCGCCAACGGCAGCCAACCTTCGGGCCGCACGAAGCCCCCCTCGGCAATGCGGTTGGACCAGGGCGCCAACGGGTAGCACCCCAGCGGTCGCGGGGTACCGCTGGCCAGGGCAGCCTGGTCGCTATGGCGCAGCAGGGCTTGCCCTGTTGCCATGACCTCCCAATTGACCAAGCTGGCGCCCAGTTCGGGTGCGAGCGTGAGCCGGGTCAGGCGGTCTTGCAAGTGCAGTTGGGTGACAGCCATCGAGGGCTCCTTTCAGAATGGGCTCAGCTCGCCCGGCGGTAGGTCAGCAGGACGATGCCGCATACCACCACGGCACCGCCTAGCAGTTGCACGCCGCTGAGCTGCTGGTCGAGCAACGCCCAGCCCAGCAGCAATGTGGCGATAGGTTCGACATTCATCACCGGTGCGTTTTGCGCCATGTTCAGCCGCGGCACGCAGACGAACAGCAAGGTAAAGGCCACGCCGTACAACACCACCAGGCTGGCCAAGGCCGCCCAGCCGCTGCCACTGGCGGGCAACGCCAGGCCAGACGGCATGGCCCCGCTGGCCCCGGCCACCAGCATGCTGGCGAACACGATCAGCAAGGTCAGCAGGCTGCGCACCGGGCCGCGCACGGCCGCCAGTTTGTGGTCGGTGATCCACAGCGCGCAGGCGAATACGCAGGCGGCGCAGAACGCCAGGCTCACGCCCAACAGCCAGTGCGGGTTGGCCTCGCCATTGCTGCCCAGGTGCGCCGGTACGTCCAGCGCCAGTACCAGGCCACACAGGATCAGGCCCATGAACAGCACGGTGCGGCCGGTGGGGCGGGCGCCGCCGAGCGCCCAGGTGAGCAGGGCCAGCAGCATCGGGAAGGTGTTGCCCACCAGCAGCGCCAAGGCTACCGGGATGCGCGCCACCGCCGAGTACAGGCACAGGCTCTGGGTAGCGATCAGCAGGCCGAGCAACAGTTGCCAGCGCCGCGCACCGGTTGGCAGGCTCAGCGGCTGGCGCTGCCACAGTACCAGGCTGGCCAGCACCAGAAAGGTGATACCGGAGCGACAGAGGATCGCCAGCAGCACGCCTGTGTCGTCATCGAAGGCAATGCGCGCGGCGATGTGGTTGCCGGCGAACGAGCAGGCCAGCAGCGCCAGCAGCGCGACCGCCAGCTTGCGCGGGAAAAGTGAGGTAGAAACAGCGACCGCCATGTGCAGGGTCCATTTGCAGGGGGCTGCTGCGCAGCCCATCGCAGGCAAGCCAGCGCCTACAGGTTTTGCATAATCCATCAGATCGGCGTTGTACCTGTGGGAGCCGGCTCGCCGGCGATGGGCCGCATAGCGGCCCCAGATTAGGTCTGTTACAACACCACGCTCGGCAGCCACAGCGAGATCGCCGGGATGTAGGTCACGGCCATGAGTACCAGGAACAGCGCCAGGTAGAACGGCAGCAGTGCCTTCACCGTGGCCTCGATGCTCACCTTGCCGATCGCCGACCCGACGAACAGCACCGCACCCACCGGTGGGGTGATCAACCCGATGCCGAGGTTGACCAGCATGATCATGCCGAAATGCACCGGGTCCACGCCGATGCCGTTGATCACCGGCAGCAGGATCGGGGTGAGAATCAGGATCAGCGGCGCCATGTCCATCACCGTGCCCAGCAGCAGGAGCATGAAGTTGATGCACATGAGGATCACGTAACGGTTGTCCGAAAGCGTCAGAAACGCCGTGGTGATCTTCGACGGGATCTGCATCAACGTCATCACGTAGCCGAAGCTGGCGGCAAAGCCGATCAAAATCATCACGATCGAGATGGTGCGCACGGTGCGGTGCATCAACTTGGGCAGGTCGCGCCACTTGTAGTCGCGGTAGATGAACATGGTCACGAAGAACGACCACACCACCGCCACTGCGGCCGACTCGGTAGCGGTGAACACGCCCGAGAGGATACCGCCGAGGATGATCACCATCGCCATCAGGCCCCACAGCGCTTCACCGGCAATCTTCAGCGCCTGGCGCAGTGGGATCACCTCGCCCTTGGGGTAATCGCGCTTCTTCGCGAAAATCAGGCACAGCCCCATCATCACCGCGCTCAACAGCAGCCCCGGCATGACCCCGGCCATGAACAGCGAAGCGATCGACACCGTGCCGCCCGCTGCCAGCGAGTACAGCACCGAGTTGTGGCTGGGCGGGGTCAGCAGCGCCTGCACCGAGCCGCTGACGGTCACCGCAGTGGAGAACTCGCGCGGGTAGCCCTTGCGCTCCATTTCCGGGATCAGCACCGAACCCACCGACGCGGTATCGGCCACCGACGAGCCGGAGATCGCCCCGAAGAAGGTCGAGGCCATGATGTTGACCAGCGACAGCCCGCCGCGCACGAAGCCCACCAGCACCCCGGCAAAGGCCACCAGCCGCCGCGACATACCGCCCTCGGCCATGATCGCACCGGCCAGCACGAAGAACGGGATCGCCAGCAGCGAAAACTTGTTAACCCCACTGGCCACCTGGATCATCATCGCTTGCAGCGGAATGTCGATCCACCAGGCGCCAATCAGCGCCGACAGGCCCAGCGCATAGGCCACCGGCATGCCGATGAGGATGAGCACGATGAAGCTGCCCAACAGAATGAACGCATCCATTTACGCAGCTCCTTCGTTTTCTTCCACCAGGTCGAAGCGCACCACCTTGCGGTTGCTCTGATCGCCCAGCAGGAGTTTTTCCAGCACGAAAATCAGTGTCAGCACGCCACCGAGCGGGATTGGCGCGTAGGTCATGCCCACCCGCACGCCCGGTAAAGAAGCCAGCGACTGGTTCCAGGTGGTGAGGCACAGCTTGGTGCCGTACCAGGTCATGAACACGCACACCAGGATCATCAGCAGCTGCACCAGCAGGGCGACCAGCTGGCGCTGCAGCGGTGGCAGGCGGTCGGTGATCATTCCAACCGCCATGTGTGCCCCGGCGCGGTAGCTGGCGGCGGCGCCGACGAAGGTAAACAGCACCATCAGCAGGATCGACACCGGCTCCGGCCAGCTGGAACCGGTGCCCAGCACGTAGCGGGCAAAGATGCCCCAGGGGATGATCAGCGACATGGTCAGGATCGACAGGCCGGCAACCCAGATACAGCCGCGGTACAGCGTGTCGTTGACGCGCAGAAAAAGCGTTTTCATAGGCATCACCAAAGCGGCAGGGCGACGGGCGTCGCGCTGCCGAGGTCATCTTGGAAGGGGGCCGGTGTTACTGGACCGCGTCGATACGCTTCATCAAGTCGGCATACTGCGCGCCGTACTTCTCGCGCACCGAGGCAGTGGCGTCATAGAACGGCTTCTTGTCGACAGCGATGAACTCAACGCCAGCGGCCTTGAGCTTCTCTTCACTGGCGGCGGACTTGGCGTCCCACAGCGCGCGCTCCTCCATCTGCGCTTCGCGAGCGACTTTCTTCACCAGCACCTGCTGCTCAGGGGTGAGCTTGTTCCAGGTAGTCTTGGACATCACCACCGGCTCCGGCAGGATCAGGTGGCCGGTGAGGGTGTAGTACTTGGCGCTCTGGAAGTGGTTGTGCTCGAGCAGGGTCGGCGGGTTGTTTTCGGCGCCGTCGATCACGCCCGTCTGCAGTGCGCTGAAGATCTCGCCGGTATCCATGGCGATGCCGTTGCCGCCCATGGCGTTCATCATGTCGATGAACAGCGGGTTGCCCTGCACGCGGATCTTCATGCCCTTGAGGTCTTCAAGGCTGCGCACCGGTTTTTTGGTGTAGATGCTGCGCGAGCCGCCATCCATCCAGGCCAGGGCCACCAGGTTGAATTCGGAGTTGGTGATCTTGTCGAGGATCTCCTGGCCGATGTCGCCATCGATGATCTTGCGCATGTGCTCATGGTCGCGGAACACGAACGGCATGTTGAACACGTTCACGTCCGGCACCACCGGGCCGACGATCCCCAGGCTCACGCGGGTCATCTGCACGGCGCCGATCTGCGCCTGCTCGATGACTTCCTTCTCCGAGCCGAGTACGCCACCGGCGAACATCTTGAAGGTGATTTCGCCATTGCTGGCGGCTTCAAGCTTCTTGCCCATGTTCTGCTCGGCGACCACGGTCGGGTAGCCGGCCGGGTGAATCTCGGCGAACTTGATGTCCAGCGCGTGGGCTGGCAGGGCGAGGCTGAAAGCGAACGGGAGTGTGGCAAGAAGCAGCTTGCGTTTGAGGGTCATGATGAAACTCCGTGTTTTTTATTATCTGGTTTCGGTCGTGTCGGTGCAGGTGCGGCAGTGTCGCGTTCACCCTCGGTAGGCAGGCTCCTCCAGGCCTTTGACGCCAAGCTCGAAGGCGAATACCCCACCCGCCAGCGGCTGATCGGAAAGGTCGACCCCCGCAGGGCGAATCGAGGTAACGAACAAGGTGTCCAGGTTGGCGCCGCCGAAGGCGCACATGGCGGGCTTTTTCACCGGTACGTTGAGTGAGCGGTCGAGCCGGCCGTCGGGGGTGAAGCGGTGGATCTGGCCGGCGTCGTTGCCGCAGATCCAGTAGCAGCCATCCTGGTCGATGGCGGCGCCGTCAGGGCGGCCGGGGAAGGCGCGCATGTCGACGAACAGCCGCTTGTTGTACGGTGTGCCGCTGTCGATGTCGTAGTCGAACACCCAGATCTTCTGCACATTGGGGTGCGAATCGGACAGGTACATGCGAGTGCCGTCGGGGCTGAAGGCCAGGCCGTTGGGCACGATCATGCCATCCTGTTGCAGGTGCAACTGCCCCTCGCCGTCGTGGCGGTACAGCGCACCCACGTGGGCGCCTTGGGGCATGTCCATCAACATCGTCCCGGCCCACATGCGGCCCTGGCGATCGCAGCGCCCATCGTTGAAGCGCATGCCGCTCTGGGCATGGTCCACGGACGTCAGCAGGCGGCTGTCGAGGCTGCCATCGGCCTTGGCTTCGAGCTGGAAGATGCCGCTTTCCATACCGGCAACCCAGCCATTTTCGGTACGGGCGATGCAGGCGAGCATCTCGTCACCCAGCCAGGTCTGGTGGGCACCATCCTGCCAGCGATGCAGCTGGCGGGCGGGGATGTCGACCCAGTACAGGGCCTGTTCAATGGGGTGCCACACGGGGCTTTCGCCGGTGCCGTTGCGGGCGTCGACGATCAGTTCGCAGTTCATGGCGGTGCCTCCTGGCGCGCAGGTGTCAGTTGAACGGTCCGGCCACGGCGAAGGCGCCGCCCTGATAGACCATGCTCGGGTCATCGGCGGCTGGCGCCGGCTGGGCCTCTACCGCTTCGCGGAACACTTCGGAGGTGTCCTTTGGCACGTAACCCAGGTGCTCGGCGTGGCGGTTGTCCCACCACACGGTGCGGTTGTCGGAGGCGCCGTAGACGATGGTGTGGCCGACATCTGGCGTGAACAGCCCGCGTTCGATCAGTTGCACCAGGTCGTCGTAGCTCAGCCAGGTGCAGAGCATCCGTGGGTTCTGCGGCTGCGGGAAGGACGAGCCGATGCGGATACTGACGGTCTCGATGCCATAGCGGTCGAAGTAGAAGCTGGCGACGTCCTCGCCGTAGCATTTGGACAGCCCGTAGTAGCTGTCGGGGCGGCGCGGGGAGTGGGCGTCGATGCGCTCGTCCTGGCGGTAGAAGCCGATGGTGTGGTTGGAGCTGGCGAAGATGATGCGCTTGACCCCATGCTTGCGCGCCGCCTCGTAGACGTGGAATACGCCACAGATGTTGGGGCCGAGGATGTCTTCGAAGGCGTGTTCGGTGGAGACGCCGCCGAAGTGGATGATGGCGTCGACGCCTTCCACCAGGGCATGTACCGCTGCCTTGTCGGCAAGGTCGCAGGCCACGACCTCTTCATGCGGGCCCGCGGCGGGCGCCATCGGGCTGATATCGGAAAGGCGCAGTACCTCGGCGTAACCTTGCAGGCGTTCGCGAAGGACCTTGCCCAGGCCGCCTGCGGCTCCGGTGAGCAGCAGGCGATTGAGGGGGGTAGTGGTCATGGCCGGCTCTATTTGTTAGTTGTTGTAAGTTGTCGTATGACTTTGCTGATTATCGGTAGCGGCTTCCGGAGTTGTCAATGTTAATTCTGTGACCCTGATGGCCTCATCCCCAGCAAAGCGGCGCCCACGCTGTCCTGCTCAATCCATGAGCTTGCGCAATAACCTGTGGGAGCTGGCTTGCCTGCGATGGGCCGCGACGCGGCCCCAAGGCTTACGCCATTACAACAACGACAACGGGTAGTTGAAGATCAACCGGTTCTCGTCGAACTCGTTATTGCTGTAATCCCGCCGAATGCTCGAATTGCGCCACTTCACGCTCAGGTCCTTGAACGGCCCGCTCTGGATCACATACCCCAGCTCCGACTCGCGTACCCACTCCTTGCCATCGGTCACCGCCCCGGTGTGTACGTCCTGCCCGCTGATGTAGCGGTTCATCAAGGTCAGCCCCGGCACGCCCAAGGTGACAAAGTTGAAGTCATGTCGTACCTGCCACGAGCGCTCGTTGGCGTTGTCGAAGCTTGAGTTGTAGCTATCGTTGGCCAGCGTTCCGCCGCTGGTGCCGTTGACCCGCATCCAGGTATCGCCATCGACCTTCTGCAGGCCCACCCAGAAGGTGTTACCGCCATATCTGGCCGAGAACATCCCCGAATATGTCTTGTTGTCCAGCTTCCCGGCCTTCTCGGAGCCGTCCTCGCCCCCATGGAAGTAGCCCAGGTTGGCGCCAAAGGTCCAGCTGCCCACCGGCTGGCTGTGGGTCAGTTGCAGGTACTGCTGCTCATACACGTCCTTGAGCACCGCATTCCACAGCCCGACCAGCGTGCGGTCCTGGTTGAACTTGTACTCGCCGCCAACAAAGTTGAACCGGTCCGACACCCCCCCGCCGTAACTCATGTCCTCCATGCTCGCGTCGTTGCGCGGGCTGTTGCCACGGAACTGCCCGCCATACAGCGTCAGCCCGGCAACTTCGCTGGACGTCACCTGCCCACCGCGGAAGGTTTGCGGCAGCGAGCGGCCATCGTCGGAGCGCAGGATCGGCAGCACCGGCATCCACTCGCCGATCTTCAGTTCGGTCTTCGAGATCCGCGCTTTGCCCGCCACCGCCAGGCGCCCGTAATCATCCGCCGGCCGCCCATCGTCATGCCGCGGCAACAGCGCGGTGCCGTAAGTGCCGCCACCGCCATCGAGCTTCAACGACCACAACCCCAGCACATCCACACCGAACCCGATCGGCCCTTCGGTAAAGCCCGAACGCGCATCGAGAATGAAGCTTTGCGTCCACTCTTCGGCCTTGCTCTGCGGGTTGCTGGGGTTGGTGAAGTTACGGTTGATGTAGAAATTGCGCAGGCCCAGGGTGGCCTTGCTGTCCTCGACGAAGCCTGCGGCCAGGCTGGCGCCTGGCAGGCCCGCAATCACGCCGGCACCCAGCAGGGCAAAGGGGAGGGTTTGGCAGATTTTCATTATTGTTGTGCTCCACAAAAAGGGTGTGGCAGCCCGTCCACCGGGCACGCGCAAGCGGCCTGCAGCAGGGGCGGGTGAGTAACGGGCCCGTCTGGGCCAGGGAGGGTGAAGCAGGGTTACGGCACTAGGTGGCCGTGAGTGATTGCGTGGGGGAAAGCGAAAGGCGTGGGTGTAGCGCGATTGATGTCGACATGGCAGATCATCCGCTGATTGTTGTTTTTGTTATGTGTTGTCGTACAACTGTGGCGATTTTTTAGCAAGCACAGACGGTAATGTCAACGCCTTTAGAGGCGACAGCTCCTGGGGTAGCACCTTTTTGAGATGCATATTGGATCAACAGAAGCTCTAGCCTGGGCATCACCCCTTCTTCAAAGAGATACTACGACTAAAGTCGGTGTTAAGAGAGTTGATTGCCAGGTAACTCCAGAGTTTTGTGTATTAGGAGCGGATTAGGGGGTTAAGACACGTTATGTTGGATTTAGGGCTCGGCGAGATAGTAAAACGCCTCTGTAAGCGTTTGCGTACCAAGCGGACCCACGTCCCCATGAACGATTGATAACACTACATGTCTTACTGCCACTATCGACATGACGTCATTCCACACGCAAGGAGGCTCCACCATGCAATCCACCCCACCCACGTCCACCGGTAACCTGCTGGGCACCTATGGCTACGGCAAGGCGCTGATCATCAGCATGCTCATCCTGGGCAGCATCTTCCTCGGCTTGGCCGCTTTCGTCGGGTACCTGAGCGTCGCCAGCGACCTGCAATTCAACGGACCCAAGCAAATCTTCTACTTCACCGTCGCCTTGTTGGCCGTGCTCGGGCTGAGCATGTTTGCTCTGGCCCTGTGGCAGACAAAGCTGCGCAAAGCGCGTTACGAGGTCTACGAAAAAGGCATCTGCCAGATCATCGGCAGCGAACGTGACTACGTGCCTTTCAGCGAGATGAATGACTTGTACCTGTTCGCCTCTGGCCAGACAGCCTTCGCAGGCCTCACCAACAACCTGGCTTATCGGCGCAACGCAAGCGAGCCTTTCCGCCGGGTCAATCCGCACCTCAAGGGCCTGTTCGCCTTTATCGAACAAGTGCGCGACCAGTATCTGAACGAACGGCTGCCAGCGGTATACGCCACGCTTCAAAATGGTGGCGGGGTGCAGTTCAACTATCTCGACACCAAACAGGTATGGGGCAAGCGGATCAGTGGCGACTTCTTCAACGTCACCACCAAGCCCCTGACCGTCACCCGCGACGCGCTTGATATCGATGGCCGTAAGGTCTCGTTGAGCAGCCTGGCCAATGTCGATCTCAATCAGTGGACCGAGTTGGTCGTTATCAAGGACGAGAGCGGCCAAACACTGCTGTCGACCGTGGGTAACGGGATCATGAGCTTTGATCTGTTCCTCAATACACTGCACAACCTGCTAGACGCACCGCAAGCGCAGGCGGACAACGCCGTCACTGCCTGACGCTAGGTATCAGGAGCCGCTTGGCGGCTCCTGATTAAGTCAAGCCTGAATGGAAGCGCTGCGAGAGGGTTTGGCGTCTCCGCCAACCGGCCCTATACTCATCTACGGCCTCGCCCTCGACCACGCGACTGGCTTGTTCCATGTCGGGCACACTTCTGCCCCTTGTCGGCGTGGGCGAGGCCTCTTCCTTATCCAGTTGTCCCCCCGGTTGACAATCGAATACTGTGCTTGCAGGTCATTCAGGGGCTGTAGACGAACTCATCCA
This sequence comes from Pseudomonas sp. LFS044, assembly GCF_047978245.1. NCBI lineage: Bacteria > Pseudomonadati > Pseudomonadota > Gammaproteobacteria > Pseudomonadales > Pseudomonadaceae > Pseudomonas > Pseudomonas sp. LFS044. The sequence goes on along the minus strand of NZ_JBFPFX010000038.1, from coordinate 40,415 downwards.
CACCCTTTTTCCACGGTAAGGCGCCGGAGCGCGGTGACCTCAAGCGATCCGGGTTGCTGATGTAGATGTACAGTGAAGGCATTAGAAATCATCCTCTGAGATACGCTTGAGCCGCACGCGATGCTCTGTGGTGTAGGGCGCGGGGGAGGTCTCTGGGATTTCTCTGAAGACATCCTCAAGCAGTCCGAGATGCCACAGTGCGGTCATATAGCTGCGCATTTCCACGGTAGGCGTACCTGCTTCGATTTTGCTCAGCGTGGTGATGGATAGGCCGGATTGAGCTGCAAGATCCTTCTGACGGAATCGGCGTTCTAGCCGTCTGGTTTTGATCAAAAGCCCGATTTTTGTCAGTCGGTCGGTACACATCAAGGGGAAAGCCTGCATTTTAAGACCTTCTATAAGCGTTCTTATCGTAGATAAGTGTGGCTATAGCACGGCTTATATGTGCTGAAAAACCGGAGTGACTGGATACCTAACCGAATGTATGGGCCGACGAATCATGGATGCTACGTCTTCCACTGGGTTCTGCAGCGCATTCGAGGTAGGCAGCGAGCCCCTAGGATCTCAGCATTTAACGCCTCTATAAGCATCCTTAAGTGGCTTAAGCATGCTTATAGAGGCTTTTATGAAGAGCGTTTATCGGCATCCGCTACGTGGCGCTCACAGCAACTCTTTAGACGCCATGCATGCGCAACGCCCGCTGCGCGCACTCGCGCCAGCTCATCTTGCGCTTCGCCATCGGCAGCTGTCCGGTCGCTTCCCCCGCCATCATTACCGGCATATCCCGCATCCGAACCCAGGGCTCACTTTGCCAATACAACAGCGTCGCCGTACGCCCGCCTGGCCAACACATCTGTCCAAGTCGCGGCACATCCTCGAACGCTGCCGCCTGCCCATCGCGCAGCACGCCCACCACCTCATGCGTCAGCCACCAGCGCAGATGACGGTTCTCCGGAATGTGATGATGCGCCAATAAGGTGTAGGCCCCGGATTCGCTGACCATCATGGTCTCTTGACACTGCCCATAGCGCAGCAGCTGCACGTTGCGGTACTGGTCCGGGTCGAGTTTGCGAACGCAATGTTCATCGAAGAAGCGAGCGCTCAGTCGGCCGAGTTCGTGCGCGCAGAACCAGGCTTGGGATTCGAGCCAGAGGGTGTGGAGGGGGCGGTTATGGCGGGTGAAGAGGGTGGGGGTGTGAAGGTCAGTCATGGCTGTCCTCCCCAATATCTAAATACTCGAGCAGGTGTGGTGCATGTGCGGAAGGTACGGTATTGCTAGGCTTGATAGGCATTGCCTTCACCTCTACGTGATTTCAGCTTTCTTAGGGCTGGGTGTCGGGAGCTAAGAAATCCCACGTAGCGGACCGGACGTATTCCCCTTGCGGGTCTTGTATTAGTCCGCTCCCGACATAACACGTTTTCTGCGCGCAGGATTAGACCACAGGCACAAAAAAGCCGCATCTGTCGGGGCGGATTGACCGCTACGTGAGGCGTTTCTTAGGCGCCGCTGAGAAAGGTAAGTCGATCAGGCGTACCCGTCAAACTTAATAGCTGTAGTCCGTTTCTGAAAGTTTGTTTGTCAGACTGTTTGCTTTGGCTCTGGTTGCCGGGGATAGAGGAGGGTAGGTCTAAGATTCCGTTTCCGAGTTTGAGCTGGTGGAGCGCTCAATCAAAGCCCCAGATCTGTAGTGAGGTAGGCTACCTTGTTTTGCAGTTCGCTATTTCTTTCATTGAGTAGCTTTAAAAATAGATCGATCATACTGTTCACATTATTTGGCCTCGATTTAATTCCTCAATAAAAAAGGGCTGCCTCTTGGCAGCCCTTTGGATATTAATCCCAGCTCAACGCCCCACCCGTCTGATACTCGATCACCCGCGTCTCAAAGAAGTTCTTCTCTTTCTTCAAGTCCATGATCTCGCTCATCCACGGGAACGGGTTGGTGGTCCCTGGGTACTCTTCCTTCAGGCCAATCTGGGTCAGGCGACGGTTGGCGATGAACTTGAGGTAGTCCTCCATCATCGCGGCGTTCATGCCCAGTACGCCGCGTGGCATGGTGTCACGGGCGTATTCGATCTCCAGCTGGGTCCCTTGCAGGATCATCTGGGTCGCTTCTTCCTTCATCGCCGCGTCCCACAGGTGCGGGTTCTCGATCTTGATCTGGTTGATCACGTCGATGCCGAAGTTCAGGTGCATCGACTCGTCACGCAGGATGTACTGGAACTGCTCGGCCACGCCGGTCATCTTGTTGCGGCGGCCCATGGAGAGGATCTGGGTGAAGCCGCAGTAGAAGAAGATGCCTTCCAGCACGCAGTAGTAGGCGATCAGGTTGCGCAGCAGCTCTTTGTCGGTCTCGACGGTGCCGGTGTTGAATTCCGGGTCGGAGATGGCGCGGGTGTACTTCAGGCCCCAGGCGGCTTTCTTCGCGACCGACGGGATCTCGTGGTACATGTTGAAGATCTCGCCTTCATCCATGCCCAGCGACTCGATGCAGTACTGGTAGGCGTGGGTGTGGATCGCCTCTTCGAAGGCCTGGCGCAGGATGTACTGGCGGCACTCCGGGTTGGTGATCAGTCGGTACACGGCCAGGGCCAGGTTGTTGGCAACCAGCGAGTCGGCGGTGGAGAAGAAGCCGAGGTTGCGCATCACGATGCGGCGCTCGTCTTCGGTCAGGCCGTCCTGGCTCTTCCACAGGGCGATGTCGGCGGTCATGTTGACCTCTTGCGGCATCCAGTGGTTGGCGCAGCCATCGAGGTACTTCTGCCAGGCCCAGTCGTACTTGAAGGGCACCAGCTGATTGAGGTCGGCGCGGCAGTTGATCATGCGCTTTTCGTCAACGGCAACACGGGCTGCGGAGCCTTCCAGCTCGGCCAGGCCTTCGGCGACGTCGAGGGCGTCGAGGGCGGCCTTGGCGCGTTTCACGGCGTCCGAGTCAGCTGCGGTGGCCGCACGGGCTTCCAGGGCGGCGGCACCGCCGGCGCTGTCGAGCTTGTCGAGGGTGGCGGCAGCGGCGGCTTGCGCAGGGGTGTTGCTTTTGGCGGCGACTTCGCCGTCTTCGTTATCGAATTCGTCCCAGCTCAGCATGGTTTGGCTCCTGCTTGAGGGTTGCTCGTGGCAACCGGTTGGATTTTGAGGTGATGCCTGTACTGCGCAAGACCCATCAGGCGTTACGGCAGGCAGTGAGAGCGGGCTCTCGTCACATTTGAAGTTGTTCGAGTCAGCGCTTGTCCTACCCTCGAGCGAGGGGCCAAGGCGCCTGAAAGCTGTACGGCCACGATAAAACGTGCGGTCTGGGCAAGCGGCGCTTGCGTCTCGCAGTCGATCATTAGCTCAACCCTTTTTGGGGGCGCGAAGTATACCGGAATTCAGGGTGGATCGGGGCGGCGCAAAGGCCATGCGAAGGTAATTTTTCGACCGGCATTGCGTGCTTCCGTTCACCTGAAACCTGTTGTTTCAAACACGGATGTGAGTCTAGCCGTAAATGAGATCTGATCCTATATCTTGTGTGATTTTTTTTTATCGGCACAGCATATGGTGTTTTGATCTCGGTCAGCACCTATCGGTAGTGGTGCGTGTAACGGCCGCGTGCGGCCTTTTCTTGAGGCAAAAAAATACCGCCTCAACCCCCCCGAAGGCGGTTGAGGCGGCATGTTCACCTCAGCGGTGCGAAAGCCTTACTGGCAGGCTTCGCAATCCGGCTCGTCGATCGCGCAAGCCTTCGGCACTGGCGCTGGGCCGGCGGCCTGGGCCGGGGCGCTGTCGCCGCCGCTGGAAACGGCGTTGAGCTTGCCGGTGTTGATGGTCGACTTCTCGGTGCTGGTCGCGGCCAGGGCACGGAGGTAGTAGGTGGTTTTCAGGCCACGGTACCAGGCCATGCGGTAGGTCACGTCCAGCTTCTTGCCCGAGGCGCCGGCGATGTACAGGTTCAGCGACTGAGCCTGGTCGATCCACTTCTGGCGACGCGAGGCGGCATCGACGATCCACTTGGTTTCGACTTCGAACGCGGTGGCGTACAGGTCTTTCAGCTCTTGCGGGATACGCTCGATCTGCTGCACCGAACCGTCGTAGTACTTCAGGTCGTTGATCATGACCGAGTCCCACAGGCCGCGGGCCTTGAGGTCGCGAACCAGGTACGGGTTGATCACGGTGAACTCGCCCGACAGGTTCGATTTCACGTACAGGTTCTGGTAGGTCGGCTCGATGGACTGCGACACACCAGTGATGTTGGCGATGGTCGCGGTCGGCGCGATGGCCATGATGTTCGAGTTACGAATACCTTTCTGCACGCGGGCACGGACCGGCGCCCAGTCCAGGGACTCGTTCAGGTCGACGTCGATGTACTTCTGGCCACGCGCCTCGATCAGGATCTGTTGCGAATCCAGCGGCAGGATGCCTTTGGACCACAGCGAACCCTGGAAGGTCTCGTAGGCGCCGCGCTCGTCGGCCAGGTCGCAGGAGGCCTGGATGGCGAAGTAGCTGACCGCTTCCATCGACTTGTCGGCGAATTCGACGGCAGCGTCGGAACCGTAGGCGATGTGCTGCAGGTACAGTGCGTCCTGGAAGCCCATGATGCCCAGGCCGACCGGGCGGTGCTTGAGGTTCGAGTTACGCGCTTGCGGTACCGAGTAGTAGTTGATGTCGATCACGTTGTCGAGCATGCGCACGGCGGTGTTCACGGTGCGTTGCAGCTTGGCGGTGTCCAGCTTGCCGTCGACGATGTGGTTCGGCAGGTTGATCGAGCCCAAGTTGCAGACCGCGATCTCGTCCTTGTTGGTGTTCAGGGTGATCTCGGTGCACAGGTTCGAGCTGTGTACCACGCCCACGTGCTGCTGCGGCGAACGCAGGTTGCACGGGTCCTTGAAGGTCAGCCATGGGTGGCCGGTCTCGAACAGCATCGAGAGCATCTTGCGCCACAGGTCTTTGGCCTGGATGGTCTTGAACACCTTGATCTTGTTGTATTCGGTCAGGGCTTCGTAGTACTCGTAGCGCTCTTCGAAGGCCTTGCCGGTCAGGTCGTGCAGGTCTGGCACTTCCGACGGCGAGAACAGGGTCCACTTGCCGTCATCGAAGACGCGCTTCATGAACAGGTCAGGGATCCAGTTGGCGGTGTTCATGTCGTGGGTACGACGACGGTCATCACCGGTGTTCTTGCGCAGCTCGATGAATTCTTCGATGTCCAGGTGCCAGGTTTCCAGGTAGGCACACACAGCGCCTTTGCGCTTGCCACCCTGGTTGACGGCAACGGCGGTGTCGTTGACCACTTTCAGGAACGGCACGACGCCCTGGGATTTACCGTTGGTGCCCTTGATGTAGGAGCCCAGTGCACGCACAGGGGTCCAGTCGTTGCCCAGGCCACCGGCGAATTTCGACAGCATGGCGTTGTCGTGGATCGCGTGGTAGATGCCCGACAGGTCGTCCGGCACGGTGGTCAGGTAGCAGCTCGACAGCTGCGGGCGCAGGGTGCCGGCGTTGAACAGGGTCGGGGTCGAGGCCATGTAGTCGAAGGACGACAACAGGTTGTAGAACTCGATCGCACGGGCTTCTTTTTCTTTCTCTTCCAGCGCCAGGCCCATGGCCACACGCATGAAGAACACCTGTGGCAGCTCGAAGCGCACGCCATCCTTGTGGATGAAGTAGCGGTCGTAGAGGGTTTGCAGGCCCAGGTAGGTGAACTGCTGGTCGCGCTCGTGGTTGATCGCCTTGCCCAGTTTTTCCAGGTCGAAGTCGGCCAGGGCCGGGTTCAGCAGTTCGAATTCGATACCTTTGGCGACGTAGGCCGGCAGGGCCTTGGCGTACAGGTCGGCCATCTCGTGGTGGGTGGCGCTGTCGGCAACGCTGAGGAAGCCCAGGCCTTCGGCACGCAGGGTGTCCATCAGCAGGCGGGCAGTCACGAACGAGTAGTTCGGCTCGCGCTCTACCAGGGTACGGGCGGTCATCACCAGGGCGGTGTTGACGTCCTTGATGGCCACGCCGTCGTAGAGGTTTTTCAGGGTTTCGCGCTGGATCAGGTCGCCATCGACTTCGGCCAGGCCTTCGCAGGCTTCGCTGATGATGGTGTTCAGGCGCGCCATGTCGAGCGGCGCCAGGCTGCCGTCGGCCAGGGTGATGCGGATGCTTGGGTGCGGCTCGACCACGGCGTCGGTGTTGGCGCGGGTGGCGCGCTCTTTGGCGCGTTGGTCGCGGTAGATCACGTAGTCACGGGCGACCTTTTGCTCGCCAGCGCGCATCAGGGCCAGTTCGACCTGGTCCTGGATTTCTTCGATGTGGATGGTGCCACCCGATGGCATGCGACGCTTGAACGTGGCGGTGACCTGCTCGGTCAGGCGCGCGACGGTGTCGTGGATGCGCGACGAGGCAGCGGCGGTGCCGCCTTCAACTGCGAGGAACGCCTTGGTGATGGCCACGGTGATCTTGTCGTCGGTGTAGGCGACGACAGTGCCGTTGCGCTTGATCACGCGCAGTTGACCCGGAGCGGTGGCAGCCAGATCCTGGTTGGAATCGGCGGCCTGCGGCGCTTGGGCCTGCGGGTTCTCGCGAGTTGTGTCGGTTTGCATGGGTGGGTGTCTCCACAGTTTCTATATTGTTCAGGCGCCTTTTGGGCGCCCACCGTTCCGTCCACTTGCTCGATGGCCCAGGCGGGGATGCGGCATGCGCACGCATCCGCCCGCTCGGGCGTACCGACTTCGGGACAGACTCAGGAATAAGGGGCAATAGCTTGCCGCTCCCTGGCCGAAGTCAAAGGTTCTGGGCCAAAGCCCGAAAACCGGTGCTGATGAGTACCAGGCGTTGCCTGCAACACTCATACCCGAACAATGCCCAGAGGGCTTGCCTCGGTCGCCTCCGCAGGAGCGGTTTGGCTGCTGAAATCACCTGAAGTTCAGCCAGAAAAATTGCTTGAATTCGACTGCTGACTTGTGTTTGTGATTTTTGCACGAAACCCAACATCTAGTGGTTCGCTGCGCTGGAGATACAAGATAATGCGGTATCGGGGGGTTTGCAAGGCGAGCGCCTGTGGATAACGTGTGTGTACTTTGTGAATGAATAGTGGGTATTCGCTGTAGGCCTTGTGCCAAGTGGTTTGCAGTATTTTTTTCGGGCTCGCTGCAGCACGGCAGAATTTTCAGGGCGCGAACCCTAGCACAAAAAACGGTTCAGTCGGAGGTGTTTTGGGGCAGGTTGGCAGTGGCTGGGGGGGGACGTAGTATCTGGGAGAGTGAAGGGTGCTTGTCGATAGAGTGTCGGCGTTCTCAAGATCGAGCGCCGCCCGCGCGGCGCTTCGCGAAGCGCTTGCCTTGGGATCTTTAGCGTCCTTGAGATCGAGCGCCGCCCGCGCGGCGCTTCGCGGGGCAAGCCCGCTCCCACATTTGTTGCAACGTGCCATTCCAGTCAGGCCATGGTTGTTCGCCTTGGCGCATGACTGAAGACAGGTGAGGCGGCCGCAGTGCCAGCCGAAAAGCCTCGTCGAGCCACCAAGGCTAACAACTATGGCCTATCAGGCCATGGCACGTTGCAACAAATGTGGGAGCGGGCTTGCCCCGCGAAGCGCCGCGCGGGCGGCGCTCGATCTCAAGGGCGCAGAAGATTTCAAGGCAAGCGCCCCGCGAAGCGCCGCGCGGGCGGCGCTCGATCTCAAGGGCGCTGAAGATTCCGAGGCAAGCGCTTGGCGAAGCGCCGCACGGGCGGCGCTCGATCTTGAGAACGCCGACACCCTATCGACAAGCACCTCGAAGCGACTCGAACTGCATCAAGACACAACAATAAAAGGCAAAACGCCATGGACCATCAACCCACCCCCCGCATCCTCATCGTCGAAGACGACCAGCGCCTCGCCGAACTCACAGCCGAATACCTGCAGGCCAACGGCTTCGAGGTGGCGGTGGAAGGCGATGGCGCCCGCGCTGCGCGGCGCATCGTCGACAGCCAGCCGGACCTTGTGGTCCTCGACCTGATGCTGCCCGGCGAGGATGGCCTGAGCATCTGCCGCCGCGTGCGGGGCCAATACCCCGGGCCGATCCTCATGCTCACCGCCCGCAGCGACGAACTCGACCAGGTGCAGGGCCTGGACCTGGGTGCCGACGATTACGTGTGCAAACCGGTGCGCCCACGCCTGTTGCTGGCGCGCATCCAGGCCCTGCTGCGGCGCAGCGAACCGGCAGATCACAAACGCCAGGACCTGGCGTTCGGTGCGCTACGCATCGACAACCGCCTGCGCGAAGCCAGGCTCGGTGAACAGCTGATCGAGCTGACCGGCGCCGAGTTCGACCTGCTCTGGCTGCTGGCCAGCAATGCCGGGCGGGTGCTGTCGCGCGAGCAGATATTCACCGCCTTGCGTGGGGTTGGCTATGACGGCCAGGACCGCTCTATCGATGTGCGTATCTCCAAGATCCGCCCCAAGATCGGTGACGACCCGATCCACCCACGGCTGATCAAGACCCTGCGCAGCAAAGGCTACCTGTTCGTGGGCGATGCACCATGAACAACTCGATCTTCCTGCGCATCTACGGCGGCATGCTCGCGGTGCTGGTACTGGTGGCCCTGCTCGGCGTGCTCAGCCTGCACCTGGTCAACGAGGTGCGCGCCGCCCAGCACCGCGAGCGCCTGGCGCAGGGCACGTTCAGCCTGATGGCCGACAACCTCGCCCAGCAGAACGAAACCGAACGCAAACGCTCGTTGCTGATGTGGGAGCGCTTGCTCGGCGTACCGCTGGACTTGCAGCCCATGTCGGCGCGAACCCTCGACGGCGGCCAGCGCGCGCGTCTGTACCGGGGGCTTGTGGTGGTGGAAAAGACCGGGCCGCACGCCGCGCAGGTGCTGCGCAAGGTCGGCCAGGAGGATGTGCTGCTGGTCGCCGAGGTCAAGCAGGTCAGCGAACAGCTGGCGCGTGCCACCCTCTATTTGCTTACCGATGAACTGGTGCGCTACCCGGTAACCGAGCAGCAGCAACGCCTTGAACAGTTGAAACAGAGCAAGGGTTTTGGTTTCGGCGTCGCCTTGCAGCGCCTGGAGCGGGTTGGCCTGGACGATGACCAGCGGCGCCGGGTAGAAGAGGGCGACACGGTCATGGCACTGGGCAAGGATGGCGATTCGATCCGCGTGTTCGCCGGCGTGCCGGGTTCACCCTGGGTACTGGAGATCGGCCCGCTGTACCAGCTCAACCCGTATCCACCGCAATTGCTGGTGCTGATCGCTTTCCTTGGCCTGTGCCTGATCGGCCTGGTGGTGTACCTGCTGGTGCGCCAGTTGGAACGCCGCGTGTCGGGGCTGGAAATCGCCGCCACGCGCATCGCCCAGGGCAGCCTGGAAACCCGTGTGCCAGCGGGTGATGCCGATTCGGTGGGGCGGCTGGCAGCAGCGTTCAACGGCATGGCCGAACACCTGCAGCGCTCGCTGAACATGCAGCGCGAACTGGTGCGGGCGGTGTCCCATGAGCTGCGCACGCCGGTGGCGCGTTTGCGGTTTGGCCTGGAGATGATCGAAAGTGCGCCCACCGAGCAGGCTCGTGCGAAGCACCTGGCTGGCATGGACGGCGATATCCAGGACCTGGACAAGCTGGTGGACGAGATGCTGACCTATGCCCGCCTGGAGCAGGGCGCGCCTGCGCTGAAGTTCCAGCGCATCGACCTGGACGCCTTGCTGGGCCGGGTGATCGAGGAGCTGGCGCCGCTGAACGCAGACGTCAGGCTGGTGCGCGGTGAGTGCCACCTGCAGGACGGTGAAAGCGCCTGGGTCGAGGCGGAGCCGCGCTACCTGCACCGTGCCTTGCAGAACCTGGTCGGCAATGCACTGCGCCATGCCGGTTCCGAGGTGCGCCTGAGCTACCAGTTGGGCCAGCAGCGCTGCCGCATCGATGTCGAAGATGACGGGCCGGGCATCCCGGAGGGTTACTGGGACCGCATCTTCACCCCCTTCACCCGGTTGGACGACAGCCGAACGCGGGCTTCGGGCGGGCATGGCCTGGGGTTGTCGATCGTGCGGCGGATCATCTACTGGCACGCTGGCCGGGCCACGGTGGGCCGCAGCGATGCCCTGGGCGGTGCCTGCTTCAGCCTGAACTGGCCACGCGAGCAGGCGCCACTGTAAGCGCTATACGCTGACCAGGCTGAGCAGGTGGCCGTCCTGCACGCAGAACTGGCCTTCCAGCTCGACGCCGTGGTGCCATTCGGCCGACAGGTCGGTAAGTAGCCTCAGGCGTGCCAGGCCATCGGCGGACCACTGCAGCACTTCGGCGTGCTCGAAGTAGAAGCGCTGGCGGGTCAGGGGGTAGAGGGCCTTGAACAGGCTTTCCTTGAGCGAGAACGTCAGGGTCACCGTCAAGCCCAGTTGGCTGCGGTCCAGGCGTGTCAACTCGGCGGGGGTGAGGATTTCGCCCATCAGGCGCTCGGCCCGTTCGTCGTCGAGCAGCGTTTCCTGGTCCAGGCCCAGGCCGCGCGCGCTGCCATCGGCGGCGACCACGGCGGCAGCCCAGCCTTTGCCGTGGGTGATCGAGCCGTGGATGCCGGCGGGCCAGATCGGCGAGCGGTCCTCATGGGTGCCCGGCACGTAGTCACGGCCATCCAGGCGCTGCAAGGCGGCGCGTGCGCAGACGCGCCCGGCCAGGTACTCGGCCTGGCGCTTGGCCACCGAGCGTTGCAGGCTGGCGCTGGGGACGATGCCGGCACGCTGGAAGTCGTCGGCGGCCAGGTGGCTGGGGTCAAAGGCGCAGCTGACCAGCACCGCACCGGGCAGCGGGCGGGGCAGGGGCCAGTGGTGCTGGAGTGGGGCACAGCAGGAAGGCAGTCTGTTCATGCCCGGTATTGTGCCAGCCGTTGTGGCTGTGTGGGAGATGGGGCTGCTGCGCAGCCCATCGCCGGCGAGCCGGCGCCTACAGATACGGCGCAGCAATCAGAAGGCTTTGACAATAAATGTAGGAGCCGGCTTGCCGGCGATGGGCCGCAAAGCGGCCCTGGTGATCTTTACTTGAACACCTGCTTGAAGAACGCCTGCATATCCGCCCACGAACTTTGGTCTGCGGCCTTGTTGTAGCCAATGTCCGGCCCGCCATGCTCGCCATGGCTCAAGCGGTCGGCATCCGGGTTGGTGAAGCCATGCTTGGCCTCGGGAATGCTGACAAACTCGTACTTCACCTTGGCCGCATCCATCTCCGCCTTGAACGCCGCCACCTGCTCCTCAGTGACCATGCTGTCGGCTGCGCCGTGCTCGACCAGGATGTCGGCCCGGACCACGCCAGGCTTGGCCGGCGTCTGGGTGGCCAGGGCGCCATGGAAGCTCACCACACCGTCCAGTTTTTCGCCGCGCCGTGCCGCGTCGAGCACCACCTTGCCGCCGAAGCAGTAACCCACCGCGCCCAGTTTGTGCTTGTTGACGTTTGGCTGCTTCTTCAGCAGCTCAAGGCCAGCATCGAAGCGCGCGGCCGCTGCGGCCGGGTCCTTCATCGCTTCGGCCATGAAGGCCTGGGCATCCTGAGGATGCTCGGTGTGCTTGCCATCGCCGTACATGTCGATGGCCAGGGCCTTGTAGCCCAGCGCCGCAAGGTCACGCGCACGGCGCTTGGCATAGTCATTCAGCCCCCACCATTCATGCACCACGACGATGCCCGGGCGTTTGTCGTCCAGCGCATCGTCATAGGCGTAGTAGCCGACAAAGCGCTTGCCTTCCTCGTCCTGGTAGGGGATCTCACGGGTCACTACTGCCGCCTGGGCAAGAGCGGCGCTGCACATCAGGGTCAAAGCCAGCAGGGCACGCATGTTCACTACTCCTTGTTTTGCAAACGGTTCGTTCAGCCGAGGTTCAGCCAGGGTTCAGCCGCGGTTCAGGGCGTCCTGCTTACTCTAGCTTCCAGACCGAAACAGCGCATTCAACTGGAGTAACACACCATGAAAACCTTCAACACCCTGCTTGCCGCCATGGCCGTCTGCGCCGCTGGCATGACTACCGCCCAGGCCGCCGACGACAACTTCGCCAGCCTCACGTACGGCCAGACCAGCGACAAGGTCCGCAAGTCCGGCCTGCTGCAGCGCAATACCGATAACCTGAATGCCGACGGCATCATCGGCAAAGACGATACCTGGGGCGTGCGCCTGGGCAAAATCAATGAACAGGGTCGCTACTACATGACCTACGACAACGTTTCGGGTGACCACAGCGGCCTCAAGCTGCGCCAGGAAAACCTGCTGGGCAGCTACGATGTGTTCCTGCCCGTGGGCGATACCACCAAGCTGTTCGGTGGCGGCAGCCTGGGCATGACCAAGCTGACCCAGGATTCCCCCGGCGCCAGCCGTGATACCGATTATGGCTACGCTGTCGGCCTGCAGGCCGGTGTGATCCAGGAGATTACCGACAAAGCCTCGGTCGAGCTGGGCTACCGTTATCTGCGCACCAATGCGGCAACCGAAGTGGGTGAGAGCGGTGGGCCGAAAGACGGTACCCTGCGCCTGACCAGCAGCGCGCAGACCTACCTGTCGGCGAACTACAAGTTCTGAGGGGCGCGGTATTCTGTGTGGGCCTTATCGCGGGCAAGCGCGTTTCTATAGCTGCGGGCTTGCCCGCGATAAGGCCCACACTGACCCTTGAAAAGGAGAACCCGATGAAACTGCTGGTGGTCGAGGACGAAGCCCTGTTAAGGCACCACCTCTACACACGCCTGGGCGAAAGCGGCCATGTGGTCGAAGCCGTGGGCGATGCCGAAGAAGCGTTGTATCAAGCCGAGCAATTCCACTTCGACCTGGCCGTGATCGACCTGGGCCTACCCGGCATGAGCGGCCTGGAGCTGATCGGCCGCCTGCGCAGCCACGGCAAGACCTTCCCCATTCTCATCCTCACCGCCCGCGGCAACTGGCAGGACAAGGTCGAAGGCCTGGCCGCCGGTGCCGACGATTACCTGGTCAAGCCCTTCCAGTTCGAAGAACTCGAAGCGCGCCTCAATGCCCTGCTGCGCCGTTCCAGCGGTTTTACCCAGTCGACCATCGCCGCAGGCCCCCTGGCCCTGGACCTCAACCGCAAACAGGCAACCCTCGACCAGCAGCCGCTGGCGCTCACCGCGTACGAGTACCGCATCCTCGAATACCTTATGCGTCATCACCAGCAGGTGGTGGCCAAGGAACGCCTGATGGAGCAGTTGTACCCCGGCGACGAGGAGCGTGACCCCAATGTCATCGAGGTGTTGGTCGGCCGCCTGCGGCGCAAGCTCGAGGGCGAGCAAGGCTTCAAGCCGATCGACACGGTGCGCGGCCTGGGCTACCTGTTCACCGAGCGCTGCCGATGATCCGTTCGCTGCGGGTGCGCCTGATGCTCGCGGCTGCGGTGCTGGCGGTGCTGTTCATGCTGGCGCTGCTGCCCGCCTTGCAGAAGGCCTTCAGCCTGGCCCTGCAGGAGGCGATAGAACAACGCCTGGCTTCGGACGTGACCACGCTGATTTCCGCCGCACGCATCGAGCATGGCCAGCTGAAGATGCCTGAGCTGCTGCCGGACGAGCGTTACAACCTGCCGTACACCGGCCTGCTCGGCTATATATTCGACCGCGACGGCAAGCTGGTCTGGCGCTCACGCGCCACCGCCGACCAGCACATCAATTACCAGCCGCGCTATGACGGGCGCGGCAACGAATTCGCGCGCATGCATCAGGATGACGGCGAAGAATTCTTCGTTTACGACGTCGAGATCAAGCTGCTCGGTGGCCAGAGCGCCGCTTATAGCATCGTCGCCTTGCTGCCGGTGCTCGAGTACAAGCAGACCCTCAGTGGCTTGCGCGAAAAACTCTACCTCGGCTTTGGCGCTGCCTTGCTGGCGTTGCTCATATTGCTTTGGGCCGGCTTGACCTGGGGGCTGCGCTCGTTGCGGCGGTTGAGCCGCGAGCTGGACGAAGTGGAAGCCGGCGCGCGCGACGGGCTCAGCACCGAACACCCGCGTGAACTGCTGCGCCTGACCGGTTCGCTCAACCGCTTGCTGCGCAGCGAGCGGGAACAGCGCCAGCGCTACCGCGATTCACTGGGCGACCTGGCGCATAGCCTCAAAACCCCGCTGACGGTGCTGCAGGGCGTGGGCGAGAGCATGCAGCAGCGCGATAGCGAGCGCGAGCAGGCGTGGGTGCTGCAGAGCCAGATCGAGCGCATGAGCCAGCAAATCGACTACCAGCTGCAACGCGCCAGCCTGCGCAAGAGCGGCCTGGTGCGCCACAGTGTGCAGCTGCGCCCGGTGCTGGAGAGCCTGTGCAGCACCCTGGCCAAGGTCTACCGCGACAAGCGCGTCGAAGTGCAGCTGGAGGTGCCCGCCCAGGCGCAAGTGCCGATGGAGCAGGGCGCCCTGCTGGAATTGCTCGGCAACCTGCTGGAAAACGCCTACCGGCTAAGCCTTGGCCACATTCGAGTCAGCCTGACAGAATCCCTCGGGCAACTGACGGTATGCGTCGAAGACGACGGCCCTGGCGTGCCGCCTGACCAGCGCCAGCGGATTCTGGAGCGCGGCGAGCGGCTGGACCGTCAGCACCCGGGCCAGGGTATCGGCCTGGCGGTGGTCAAAGACATCATCGACAGCTACGACGCCGAGCTGAGCCTGGATGATTCGCCATTGGGCGGGGCGGCTTTCCGCATCACTTTCCATCTCGACTGATGCATAGGTTTGGGCGGATTCCCGCCATGCCCCCTGTACAAATCCCGCCACCGGGCGGAAATCCGCCATCTTTCATCAGCTGATTCGCCCTGTCGTTGGGCATTTACCCCTTGCAAATGTGGCCTTTGCACCCTTCGTGGGCATTTTGGCATTGCCCTTGCTATCTGAGTTGGCAGAGGCCTGCCCAGGCAGCTCGAACACAACGACAAATCCCTCCGGGTGCAGGAGGGTTAGCGATTCAGGTGCCCCGACACCCTGGGAAGGGTGAAGCCGGCACACTTGAGGAAAATTAGCCATGACGACACGTCAGCCGCTGTACAAATCCCTGTATGTCCAGGTGATCGTTGCCATCACCATCGGCATTCTGCTCGGCCACTTCTATCCAGAAACCGGTGTTGCCCTCAAACCCTTGGGTGACGGCTTCGTCAAACTGATCAAGATGGTCATCGCGCCCATCATCTTCTGCACCGTGGTCAGCGGCATCGCCGGCATGCAGAGCATGAAGTCGGTCGGCAAGACCGGCGGCTACGCGCTCCTGTACTTCGAAATCGTCTCCACCATCGCCCTGATCATCGGCCTTGTGGTCGTCAACGTGGTCAAGCCGGGCGCTGGCATGCACATCGACGTCACCACGCTGAACGCCAGCAGTGTGGCCGCCTACGCCGCCGCCGGCGCGCAGCAGACCACCGTCGGCTTCCTGCTGAACATCATCCCCAACACCGTGGTAGGTGCGTTCGCCAACGGCGACATCCTGCAAGTGCTGATGTTCTCGGTGATCTTCGGCTTCGCCTTGCACCGCCTGGGCAGCTACGGCAAGCCACTGCTGGATCTGATCGACCGCTTCGCCCATGTCATGTTCAACATCATCAACATGATCATGAAGCTGGCCCCGATCGGTGCCTTCGGCGCCATGGCCTTCACCATCGGCCAGTACGGTGTTGGCTCGCTGGTGCAGCTGGGCTACCTGATGGCCTGCTTCTACGTCACCTGCCTGCTGTTCGTGCTGGTGGTACTGGGCGGCATCTGCCGGGCCCACGGCTTCAGCGTCCTCAAGCTGATCCGCTACATCCGTGAAGAGCTGCTGATCGTGCTGGGTACCTCGTCCTCGGAGTCGGCCCTGCCACGCATGCTGGCCAAGATGGAGCGCCTGGGTGCCAAGAAGTCGGTGGTGGGCCTGGTGATCCCGACCGGTTACTCGTTCAACCTGGACGGCACCTCGATCTACCTGACCATGGCTGCGGTGTTCATCGCCCAGGCCACCGACACCACCATGGACATCACCCACCAGATCACCCTGCTGCTGGTGCTGCTGGTCGCGTCCAAAGGTGCTGCCGGTGTTACCGGTTCGGGCTTCATCGTGCTGGCCGCGACCCTGTCGGCGGTCGGCCACCTGCCGGTTGCCGGCCTGGCGCTGATCCTCGG
This sequence comes from Pseudomonas sp. LFS044, assembly GCF_047978245.1. NCBI lineage: Bacteria > Pseudomonadati > Pseudomonadota > Gammaproteobacteria > Pseudomonadales > Pseudomonadaceae > Pseudomonas > Pseudomonas sp. LFS044. The sequence goes on along the minus strand of NZ_JBFPFX010000038.1, from coordinate 24,391 downwards.
TATCGACCGCTTCATGTCCGAAGCCCGCGCCTTGACCAACCTGATCGGCAACGCCGTGGCTACCGTGGTGGTGGCCAAGTGGGTGAAGGAGATGGACGACGACAAGCTGGCATCGGAGCTGGCTTCGGGTGGCGCGCCACTCGAACTGACCACCCCAACCGATGACCTGGGTGTTGCTGAAGTCCCGGTTCGTTGAGTGTGATGCAGTCATGAGAAAGGCGACCCTCGGGTCGCCTTTTTTGTGTCAGTACCAGCCTGTTCGCGGGGCAAGCCCGCTCCCACACAATTCGCTGCAGCGCCCGACCTGTGGGAGCGGGCTTGCCCCGCGAAGAGGCCGGATCATTCAACCCGAGTCTCACCGCTGTACACCAGAATCTCCCGACACCGCCGACATAAGTACCGCCGCCCCTGGTGCACCAGCTTGTGCCGCTGTGCAGTGAACGGAAAGTCACTCTGCGGGCAAGGGCAGCGATAGATATAGCGGGTCGCTACACGCCGGCGCACTTCATAGTTGTGGCAACGATTGGGCGGCAGTTCATACACCCCGCGCATGATCAGCTGCCATTCCTCGCCATGCGCCTGGATGCGGTCGCCAAACAGTTGGTGGGCCACCAGGTGTGCCACTTCATGCGCCACCGTCTGGCGCAGGAAGTCGTCCTGGTTTTCGCGGTACAGCTGCAGGTTGAAGCGCAGCAGGTTCTCGTGCAGGTGGGCGACGCCCGCCTTCTGGCCGCGCAGCTTGAAGCTGACTTCCGGGCGCGGGAAGGGGCGTTTGAAAAAGGTTTCAGCTTGCTGGTAACAGGTTTCGACGCGTTGTTTGAGCAGCTCGGGCATGGCGGGGTAATTCTCCTGACCGGGCATTATGCCGCAAGCATTCGCGGCCTGCCGAGACCGCCGGTCTGCACACAGCCAGAAGCCGCCTTGCGGCGGCCTCTGGTTTGATGCCCCAGTGTTGGATTTCTATGTGTTCACACGTTAGTTGGTGTAGACGGGCCCCACGCCCAGTCCCCAGATGATCACGGTGGCAGCCATGATCGCTACCAGCACGACCAGGCCCACTGCCAGCACCGAGCTGGAGAACAGGAAACCTTCATCGGACGGTATGTTCATGAACGTCGGCAGGCCGACATACAGCAGGTACACGGTGTAGCAAATGGCCGCGGTGCCCACCAGCATGCCCAGCCACAGGTGCGGGTAGAGCGCTGCCAGGCCGCCGAGGAACAGCGGGGTTGCGGTGTACGTGGCAAAGGCGATGCATTGCGCCATGGACGGGTTGGCGTCGTAGGTGCGGGCCATCCAGTGAATGAACGCGCCCATCACCGCCACCCCGGCGAGCATCGCCAGGTAGGACATGATGCTCATCCATATGGCGCTTTCCATGGTGAGCATGACCGCCGGGCGGCCACCAATCACCCAGCCCACCTGGGTGGTGCCGATGAATGCCGAAATGGCGGGGATCGCCGCCAGGATCAGCGTGTGTGTCAGGTACATGTGGCTGATGCTTTCTTCTTCTCCACGAATTTCCCGCCATTCCTGGTCGGGATGGGTAAACAGCCCCACAACGTGATGAATCATGCCGGTCACTCCTCTCAGTGTTGCCAATCGCCCCCCACATGGAGCGCAAGCGGCCCGAGGCCAGGACACCGAAGCAAAGCGGTAATGTGGCCTTATGTCGCAGTATAGGAAGCGGTTACCGGCACAAACCGCGCTTTTTAGAGCAAATCGCGCTGTCACGCCGGCTGCTGATTCCCTTGAAGTCTTTATCGGAATCCCTACAGCCGCGCGTGGTTTGTGCGTAAAATAGCCGGCTTTTGTCACACCTCGCGGATCCAAGCGCTATGGGCACCCTCTCGGTCAACCAGAACAAACTGCAAAAACGCCTGCGTCGTCTCGCCGGCGAAGCCATCACCGACTTCAACATGATCGAGGATGGCGACAAGGTCATGGTCTGCCTGTCTGGCGGCAAGGACAGCTACACCATGCTCGACGTTCTGTTGCACCTGCAGAAGGTGGCACCGATCAAGTTCGAGATCGTCGCGGTGAACATGGACCAGAAGCAGCCCGGCTTCCCCGAGCATGTGCTGCCGGCCTACCTCAACGAGCTGGGCGTCGAGTACCACATCGTCGAGAAGGACACCTACTCGGTGGTCAAGGAGCTGGTACCCGAGGGCAAGACCACCTGCTCGCTGTGCTCGCGCCTGCGCCGCGGCACCCTGTACACCTTTGCCGACGAAATCGGTGCGACCAAGATGGCCCTGGGGCACCACCGCGACGACATCGTCGAGACGTTCTTCCTGAACATGTTCTTCAACGGCTCGCTCAAAGGCATGCCGCCCAAGCTGCGCGCCGATGACGGCCGTAACGTGGTGATCCGCCCGCTGGCTTACTGCAGCGAGAAGGACATCCAGGCCTACTCGGACATGAAAGAATTCCCGATCATCCCGTGCAACCTGTGCGGCTCGCAGGAAAACCTGCAGCGCCAGGTGGTCAAGGACATGCTGGTGGAGTGGGAGCGCAAGCACCCGGGCCGTACCGAGAGCATCTTCCGTGCCTTGCAGAACGTTGCGCCGTCGCAGCTGGCCGACCGCAACCTGTTCGACTTCACCAGCCTGAAAATCGACGAAAGCGCCACGCCGCGCTTCCTCGACGTGCTGAACATCTGAGCCCATGCGCGATTACCAGTGGTTGCATGAGTACTGCCTGAACCGCTTCGGCTCGGCCCAGGCCCTCGAAGCCTTTTTGCCGCAGCCGCGCACGCCCGCGCAGTTGCGCGACATCAGCGACGACCGCTACCTGTCGACCTTGGCCCTGCGCGTGTTCCGCGCCGGGCTCAAGCACAGCCTGGTGGACGCCAAGTGGCCGGCGTTCGAGCAGGTGTTCTTTGGGTTCGACCCGGAGAAGGTCGTACTGATGGGCGCCGAGCACCTCGAGCGGATGATGCAGGACGTGCGCATCATCCGTCACCTGGGCAAGCTCAAGAGCGTACCGCGCAATGCGCAGATGATCCTCGATATCACCAAGGAGAAGGGCAGTTTTGGCGCGTTCATCGCCGATTGGCCGGTGACCGATATCGTCGGCTTGTGGAAATACCTGGCCAAGCACGGCAACCAGCTGGGCGGGTTATCTGCACCGCGCTTCCTGCGCATGGTCGGCAAGGATACGTTCATCCCCACCGACGACATGGCCGCCGCGCTGATTGCCCAGAAGGTGATCGACAAGCAGCCGACCAGCCAGCGCGACCTGGCATTGGTGCAGCAGGCGTTCAACCAGTGGCATGCCGAGAGCGGGCGGCCGCTGTGCCAGCTCTCTGTGATGCTGGCGCATACCGTCAACCATTGAAGTTGCCGGGCCAATGCGGCCTCTGTGGGAGCCGGCTTGCCGGCGATTGGGCTGCACAGCAGCCCCCCGACATCAACGCCCTTCGCCCGCCATGCGCCGCTCATGCTGGAACTTCCAGCGCACATACAGCAGCGCACTGACGAACAACCCCAGGCTCACCAGCACCTCAACCCAGCCAAACACCGCGCGCGCCGGGTCGAACGCCGCCAGCACGCCCTTTATGAAGTAGATGTTCACCACAAAGCAGGTCCAGGCATGCGCCCGGGCGCTGCCCAGCAGCATGCCCGGCAGCAACAGCAGCAGGGGTATCAACTCGATCGCCAGGATCACCTCGACCCTCGCCCCGTGCAGGTTGGCGAACCACAGGTTGTTCACCACCAGCAGCGCGATCAGGCCAAAGAACAACGCCAGGCTCAACGCCCGAGTCAGGCGCAGGCGCGGTGCCAGCCATTCGACTGCGGGCAATACCTTGGGCTTCTTAGCCACGCGCGCCCTCCAGGGCCTTGGCGGTGCTCGCCAGGCGTTGGCCAAGGGCGCGGCACAGGGCGATTTCATGCGGGTCCAGCTCACGCTTGCCGTCGGCACCGGCATGGTGGCTGGCGCCGTAAGGCGTGCCGCCGCCGCGGGTTTCGAGCAGTGCCGATTCACTGTACGGCAGGCCCATCACCAGCATGCCGTGGTGCATCAGCGGCAGCATCATCGACAGCAGGGTGGTCTCCTGGCCGCCGTGCAGGCTGGCGGTGGAGGTGAATACCCCAGCCGGCTTGCCGACCAGTTCACCGCCCAGCCACAGGCTGCTGGTGCCATCGAGGAAGTACTTGAGCGGCGCGGCCATGTTGCCGAAACGGGTTGGGCTGCCCAACACCAGGCCGGCGCAGTGGCGCAAGTCGTCGAGGGTGGCATACAGCGCGCCGCTGGCCGGGATGTCCGGGGCTACGGCTTCGCACTCGGTGGAAATCGCCGGCACCGTGCGCAGGCGTGCTTCCATGCCGGCCAGTTCGATGCCGCGGGCGATGTGCCGGGCCATTTCGCTGGTCGAGCCGTGACGGCTGTAATACAGCACCAGGATATAGGGCGCACTCACGGCAGGATCTCCAGCACCTTCTCCGGTGGCCGGCCGATCACTGCCTTGTCACCGGCAACCAGTATTGGCCGCTCGATCAGTTTGGGGTGGTGGGCCATGGCGTCGATCAGTTGTGCGTCGGTCAGTGCCGGGTTGGCCAGCTCGAGTGCCTTGTATTCGTCTTCGCCAGTGCGCAGAAGCTGGCGTGGGGCGATACCCAGCTTGCCGAGCAGCGCTTTGAGGGTGGGCGCATCTGGCGGGGTTTCGAGGTAGCGCACGATGGTCGGCGCCAGGCCGCGTGCTTCGAGCAGTTCCAGCGCGCCGCGGGATTTCGAGCAGCGCGGGTTATGATAGAGCGTCAGGTCAGTCATGTCGGGTCGCATCCAGCTGGGTGTGGCGGCTATTCTAACCGTAGCGACTGACCCATTTGCTTGAAAACTTGATAAGGATTGACCCATGGCAAGGCGTTTGGCAGCAGTACTGGCCATCACCGCGAGCCTGTTGCTCGGTGGTTGCGGTGCCGACTACGGCGTGGACCAACACGGCAAGACGGTAAAGGCCGAGCAGCTCGACGGGCACTGGTTGGTGCTCAACTACTGGGCGGAATGGTGCGGCCCGTGCCGTACCGAGGTACCGGAACTGAACACGGCGGCCAAGCAGTGGGCGGCCGACGGTATCAAGGTGGTGGGGGTGAACTTCGATGGTTTGCAGGGGCAGGAGCTGAAACAGGCTGCAGACACCCTGGGCATCGGCTTTACCGTGCTGGCCCAGGACCCGGCCGAGCGTTACGACCTGCCGCGCAGCGAGGCGTTGCCGGTGACCTACATCATCGATGACAAGGGCAAGGTGCGTGAGCAGCTGATGGGTGAGCAGACCTTGGAAGGCTTGCAGGCCAAGATCAAGGCCCTCAAAGGCGCCTGATTCGAAAAGCTTCGCGGGGCAAGCCCGCTCCCACAGGTCTCGAATTCAGCACCATTGCTGTGGGAGCGGGCTTGCCCCGCGAAGGGCTGCAAAGCAGCCCAACGGCTTCAACCCTCTTCAGGCCAGAAGCGCAGCGGTTTGCCCTGAGCCGGCCAGAAGCGCATCTGCTCGATAGGCGAGACATCCCAACGCTGCACGGTCTCCAGCGCCTGCAGGAAGCGCTTTTCCTGCTCCATCAATGCTGGCGCGCACAGTTTGCGGGTCTTGCCGACCTTGCCGAAGCGCAAGTGCTCGCCATCAAGCGTATAGGGCGCAAACCAATGGTTGCAGCCCGCGTTGCCATAGGCGCGGCCATCGCTGGCCAAGGTCAGGGTCAGGTGGCTGTAGTCGATCAGCGGGCGTTCGCCGATCCATTCCAGCACATAGCTGCGCTCCTGCTGCAGCTTTGACGGTTCGGCGGCGCAGCCCAGCAGGCCGGTGGCAATCAGCGCGCCGGTCAGCAGGTTTTTCACGCGGCACGCTCCTGGCATTTCGGGCACAGGTGCTTTTCGCCATGGCTGGCCCAGCCCAGCTCGGCGATGCGTGCAGTGGCGGCCGGCTGGCGGGCTTTCTTGCCCAGCTTGGCGTCCACCGCGAACTCGAAGTCCAGCACCGCGTCGCAGCTGTCGCATTCGGCTTGCCAGTTGAGGATTTCCAGCTCGTTGAACGCCGGGCCGCTGGCCACGGCCACCCACTGGCCCCGTGGGTTGATCAGGTGGCGCACGCTTTCAACGGTCAGGCGCATGGCCAGGTCCTTGCTGCCCTTGAGGGTTACCAGCAAGGCGTCGCCTTTGTGCATCGAACCACCGTTGCCGGTCACCTGATAGCGGCCCGGCACCAGGGCGCGGCACTCGATCAGGGTGTGTTGCGGGTTGAAAAGGGTGTAGCGGAAATCGTGCTCGACCATGGGTCCTCCAGAAATGCCGCGTATCCTAGCATCAACCTGTGACCAGATTCTGCGGATTCCCCGCCGCCCAGCGGATGATGTTGTCCAGCGTGGTGGCGGCAATGGCGTCGAGTGCTTCGCGGGTCAGGAACGCCTGGTGCGCAGTGACGATCACGTTGGGGAAGGTCAGCAGCCGCGCCAGTACGTCGTCTTGCAGCGGCAGGTCGGAGCGGTCCTCGAAGAACAGCTGGGCTTCTTCTTCATAGACGTCCAGGCCCAGGTAACCGAGCTGGCCGCTTTTCAGCGCGTCGACCAGTGCCGGGGTATCGACCAGCGCACCGCGCCCAGTGTTGATCAGCATGGCGCCGGGCTGCATCTGGGCCAGGCTTTGCGCATTGATCAGGTGCCTGGTGTGCTCGGTCAGCGGGCAGTGCAGGCTGATGATGCGCGCCTCGCGCAGCAGTTCCGGCAGCGCCAGGTAGCGTGCCCCCAGGGCCAGCAATTCCGGGTTGGGGTAGGGGTCGTAGGCCAGCAGCTGGCAGCCGAAGCCCGCCATGATCCGCGCAAAGGCCGCGCCGATCTGGCCGGTGCCAACCACGCCGACGGTCTTGCCGTGCAGGTCGAAGCCGGTCAGGCCATGCAGGGTGAAGTCACCCTCGCGGGTGCGGTTGTAGGCCCGGTGCAGGCGCCGGTTGAGGGCGAGTATCAGCGCCACCGCATGTTCGGCCACGGCATGCGGCGAATAGGCGGGTACGCGCACCACCGCCAGGCCCAGGCGCGCGGCGGCGGCCAGGTCGACATGATTGTAACCGGCCGAGCGCAGGGCGATCAGGCGTGTGCCGCCGGCGGCCAGGCGCTGTAGCACCGGGGCGTCGAGTTCATCGTTGATGAAGGCGCAGACCACCTCGAAGCCCTGGGCCAGGGCGGCGGTGTCGAGGGTCAGGCGGGCGGACTGGAAATGCAGGTCCAGGGCGTTGGCTTGAGCGGCCTCGGTGAAGCTTTCCTGGTCGTAGTGCTGGCTGCTGAACAACAGTGCGCGCATGGTCGGGCTTCCTTTGCGGTAGTTGGGGGATTGTAGCCACCTGGCCGGTCAGGGATGTTGATCTGCACCGGCCTCATCGCCGGCAAGCCGGCTTCCACAGGTACCCCGCAGTTATCAAGCTCAGTGATCACCCTGTGGGAGCCGGCTTGCCGGCGATGAGGCCATGGAGGTCAGGCGCTCTGCCGCGCCTGCTCTGCCAGTCGGTTGATCGCGCCATCCAGCTCATCCAGCGCCTGCTGCGCCTGCGGGTGTTCCTGCTTGAGCAGGGTTTCGCTGCGCTGGCAGGCGGCGCGCAACTGCGGTACGCCGCAATAGCGCGAGGCGCCGTTCAAACGGTGCACCTGTTCGATGAGCCTCTGGCGGTCCTGAGCTTCCCGCGCCGCACGAATGGCATCCCGGTCCGACGCCAGCGACGCCAGCAACATGCTCAGCATGTCCGCCGCCAGGTCCGGCTTGCCTGCGGCCAGGCGCAAGCCTTCCTCAGGGTCGAGCACGGGTAGATCCTTGCCCTCCGCCTGCTGTTCCTCCAGCCGTTCCAACGGCCCTGCACCCAGGCTCAGGCCGGTCCATTTCATCACCACCTGGGCCAATTGGCGTTCGCTGATCGGTTTGGTCAGGTAGTCATCCATGCCGCTGTGCAGCAGGGCGCGTTTCTCATTGGCCATGGCGTGGGCAGTAAGGGCGACGATCGGCAGCGGGCTGCCGCTCTGGGTGTTTTCCCACAGGCGGATCTGCTCGGTGCAGGCGCGGCCGTCCATGCCTGGCATCTGAACGTCCATCAGCACCAGGTCGAAAGGTTCACCTTGCACCGCCTGCACCGCGGCATAGCCGTTGTCGACCGCAAGCACTTCGGCGCCCAGGTCTTCCAGCAGGGTCTGTACCAGCAGCAGGTTGGCGGCGTTGTCGTCGACGCAGAGGATCTTCGGCTGGCGCTGGCCGCTCAGGCCTGGCGCCGTCTCGACGAGCGGCCTGCGTGGCTGCACCAACTCCAGCAACAGGCGGCGCAGCTTGCGTGTGCAGGTGGGTTTGGACAACAGCTGGCCGTGGCCATTGGGCAGGAACGGGTGGTAGAGCGCCTGTTCGGTGGTCGGGCACAGCACCACGCACTGGCAGTGGGAGCGCTCCAGTTGCTGGTGGTACTGCCCCAGTTGCTCAGGCGAGAGGTTGCCCAGGTTGGCACCGAGCACGGCGAAATCGAACGGCATGCCCGCCTGGAAGCCTGCCTGCACGCCTTGCAGCAGTTGCTCGAAGGAGGCGAACAGGCTGACGCTCAGGCCGCAGTCCTCAAGTTGGTGTTCAAGGGCCTGGCGGGCCAGCTCATGGCCGTCGACGATGGCCGCGCGGCGGCCCAGCAGCGGTTGCGGCGGCTGCTGTTCGATATCGTCGTGGGCCTTGGGCAGGCTCAGGCTGATCCAGAACTGCGAGCCTTCACCTGGGGTGCTGTCGACACCGATCTCGCCACCCATCTGCTCGATCAGCCGCTTGGAAATCACCAGCCCCAGGCCGGTGCCGCCTGGCTGGCGCGCCAGCGAGTTGTCGGCCTGGCTGAAGGCCTGGAACAGCGTACGCACATCCTGGGGCGACAGGCCGATCCCCGTGTCCTGCACGCTGATGCGCAGTTGCGCGTTGTCTTCCTGTTCGTCTTCGAGCATCGCACGCACGACGATGGTGCCTTCGCGGGTGAACTTGATGGCGTTGCTCACCAGGTTGGTGAGGATCTGCTTGAGCCGCAGCGGGTCGCCGACCAGCGATGACGGGGTATCGCGGTAGATCAGGCTGAGCAGTTCGAGCTGCTTGGCGTGGGCGGCGGGGGCGAGGATGGTGAGGGTGTCCTGGACCAGGTCGCGCAAGTTGAACGGGATGCTGTCGAGCACCAGCTTGCCGGCTTCGATCTTCGAAAAGTCGAGAATTTCGTTGATGATCCCCAGCAGGTTGTCGGCGGACTTCTCGATGGTGCTCAGGTAATCCAGCTGGCGTGGGGTGAGCTCGCTTTTCTGCAGCAGGTGGGTGAAGCCGAGGATGCCGTTGAGCGGGGTGCGGATCTCATGGCTCATGTTGGCCAGGAACTCCGACTTGATGCGGCTGGCTTCCAGGGCTTCCTTGCGCGCCATGTCCAGCTCGATGTTCTGGATCTCGATGGTTTCAAGGTTCTGGCGCACGTCCTCGGTGGCCTGGTCGATGCTGTGCTGCAGTTCTTCGTGGGCGCTGTGCAGGGTTTCGGCCATGCGGTTGATACCGCGCGCCAGCTCGTCCAGTTCATGGCTGCCCATGGCCGGCAGGCGTTCTTCGAGGTGGCCGTCCTTCAACTGGTTGACCGCGTGCTTGATGCGCGCAATCGGGTCGTTGATGGTGCGGCTCATGCGCATCGCCAACAGGCCGCTGAGCAGCAGGCAGGCGAGAATCAGCAGCACGCTGGTGAACAGGTTGCGGTAACCGCGCAGCAGGGTGCCGTCGTGCGACAGTTCGATCTCGACCCAGCCCAGCAGCCGTTCGGCTTCGGCAGGTACGGCATCGGTGGCCAGGTCGCGGTGGTGGCCGAACACCGGCATCAGGTAGCGGGTGGCGTCGTTGCCCGTGCGCTGCAGCAGCTGGGTGCCGGTGCCGCCACTGGGCGGTTGGTTGATCATGCTGGGGCCGGCGTGGGCCAGGCGGGAACGGTCGGGGGCCAGGAAGGCGACCGCGCGCACATCGGCCTGCTCCAGCGTTTGCGCGGCAATCCGCTCCAGTTGGGCAGGGGTCTGCCTGGCCAGTGCGGGCGCAGCCAGCGGTGCCAGTTGCTCGGCGAGCATCTTGCCGCGCTGCAGCAGCTGGGTGCGCAACTGGTCTTGCTGCAGCCAGGTGAAATAGCTGCCCAGCACCAGAGCCATCAAGCTGGCAGGCAACAGCGCCAGCAGCAGTACCCGGCTTCTGATTCCCAAACGATCGAGCACACTCGCCTCCTGTGATGTGCCTGGATGCCGTCACCGGGGCGACGGCGCAAAGCGGAAAGTTACTCCGGCTGCTGGTCTAATGCACCCTTTTATAGCGGTTTTTACCGGCACGGCCCGGCATTGGTCGCCAGGCGGTTGCCTGTAGACCGAGCATGCTCAATAATCACGCAACTGAGAATGCATGGCAGTTGCCAATGAATCCCGTAGCTATTAACACATCCAGGATCCTCGCCATCGAGGACGATCCAGTCCTGGGCGCCTACCTGCACGAAGAACTGCAACGCGGCGGTTTTCAGGTGACCTTGTGCCGTAACGGCCTCGAAGGCCTGGAAACGGCAGGCCGGCAAGCCTTCGACGTGGTGCTGATGGATATCCTGCTGCCCGGGCTCAACGGCCTGGATGCATTGGCCCAGCTGCGTCGGCGCAGCGCCACTCCGGTAATCCTGATGTCGGCGCTGGGGGCCGAGGCCGACCGAATCAGCGGTTTCCAGCGCGGTGCCGATGACTATCTGCCCAAGCCTTTCAGCATGGTCGAGTTGCGGGTGCGCATCGAGGCAATCCTGCGCCGCGTCGCGTTGGAGCGCCGCCATCAGCCGCCGTTGGATGCCGCCAGCAGCGAGCTGCGTTTTGACGAAACGCTGTGCGATGTCAGCCTCGGCGGCCAGCACGCAGGCCTGACACCGAGCGAGTATCGCCTGTTCGACATCCTCAACCGCAACGTTGACGAAGTGCTGAGCAAACCCTTCCTTTACCAGCACGTGCTGCAGCGCGGCTATTCGCGGCATGATCGCAGCCTGGACATGCATGTCAGCCAGATCCGCCGCAAGCTCAAGGGCATCGGCTACCTCGAGCGGCAGATCCGCACCGTGTGGGGCAAGGGCTACGTGCTCAGCGTCGGCGAGGCGGAGTAAACGATGCTCGATCGCCACTCGCTGTTCTGGAAGCTGGCCATCCTGCTGGTGGGCTTTTGCCTGTTGATGATTGGCCTCAGCTATACCTGGGGCCGCCACGTGGAAACCCAGAACGCCTTTCTCGACGAGCCTGCCCGCCAGGTGCTGCGCGGCTACGCGAGCGAGGCCGAGCTGGCCTGGCAAAAAGGTGGGCGAGCGGGGCTGGACCACTGGATCGCGGCCATGCACCAGCGGGAGCACGGTTGGGTGGGCGTGCTCGACATCAACCTGCGGCCCCTCGACAGCGCTACCCTCGGCCCCGAGATCATGCAGCGGCTCACCCGCCTGCGGGGCGTCGACTGGCCCATGAGCCGGCGCACCGTCGACCAGCCCTGGTTACGCATACCGTTCCCGGGGGCACCGCAGCAGGGCATGCTGGTGATCGAGCTGCCGGAGCGTTTCAACCCCGGCCAGCACCGCCTGCTGTGGCGAGTGGTGACCAATGGCATCATCCCCGGCCTGTTTACCTTGCTGCTGTGCGTTGGCCTTTACCGCATGCTGATCGTGCCGCTCAACCAGTTGCGCGAGCAGGCCAATGCCTGGCGCGCCGACCAGCTCTCGGCGCGCCTGGATTCACGCACCATTGCCCGGCATGACGAGCTGGGCGAACTGGCCCGTGCCTTCGACCAGATGGCCGAGCGGCTGCAAGGCACGGTGGCCATGCAGCAACAGTTGCTGCGGGATCTGTCCCATGAGATGCGCACGCCGCTGAGCCGTCTGCGCGTGGCCTGCGACGGCGAAACCGACCTGCAGCGGTTGCGCGAGCGGCTGGGGCGCGAAGTGGACTGCATGCAGCAACTGGTCGAGAACACCTTGCAGCTGGCCTGGCAGGATGCCGAGCGTGCGCCGATGAACCTTGAGCCCATCCAGGTGCAGGCGCTGTGGGACCTGCTGGCCGAGGATGCCAGTTACGAAAGCGGGTGGTCGCACGAACGGCTGCGCTGCGAACTGCCCGTCGATTGCTGGGTACAGGGCAATCTCAACTACCTCGCCCAGGCCATGGAGAACGTGCTGCGCAATGCCATCCGCCACTCGCCGAAGAACGGCCTGGTGCGCCTGGCCGGGCTGCGCGAAGGGGGGTATTGGCGCTTGTGGCTTGAAGATGAAGGCGGTGGGGTGGCCGAGGAAGATCTGGAGCGAATCTTCGCGTCGTTCACCCGGCTCGATGGCTCGCGGCCCGGCGACGGTGGTTTCGGCTTGGGCTTGAGCATCGCCCGCAGTGCGATCCAGCGCCAGGGCGGCACGCTGTGGGCTGAAAACGGTGATCGCGGGCTGCGCTTGTGCATGCGTTTGCCGGCCCATATCGCCGCCCCCACGGGCTCCGCACACCTCTCGAACCCTATGGCTTATAGCTTGTAGCTATATCCTCCACAGATTGCGTGATATGGCGGGGAAGGGTTTGCCGGTATGATAGGCGCCCCTGCCGTCCGGATTGTGAAATACGCCATGACCTTGCAGTACCCAACCATCGCCGATTGCGTCGGCAATACGCCTCTGGTTCGCCTGCAGCGCATCGCTGGCGAAACCAGCAATACCCTCCTGCTCAAGCTCGAAGGTAACAATCCTGCCGGCTCCGTGAAAGATCGCCCGGCACTGTCGATGATCACCCGCGCCGAGTTGCGCGGCCAGATCAAGCCAGGCGACACCCTGATCGAAGCGACCTCCGGCAACACCGGCATCGCCCTGGCCATGGCGGCGGCGATCAAGGGCTACAAGATGATCCTGATCATGCCCGACAACTCCACCGCCGAACGCAAGGCGGCGATGACCGCCTACGGCGCCGAGTTGATTCTGGTCACCAAGGAAGAGGGCATGGAAGGCGCCCGCGACCTGGCCGAAAAGCTGCAGGCCGAAGGCCGTGGCCTGGTCCTCGACCAGTTCGCCAATGGCGACAACCCGATTGCCCATTACAACAGCACCGGCCCGGAAATCTGGCAGCAGACCCAAGGCAGCATTACCCATTTCGTCAGCTCCATGGGGACCACCGGCACCATCATGGGGTGCTCGCAGTACCTCAAGGAACAGAACCCGGCCGTGCAGATCGTTGGCCTGCAGCCGATGGAAGGCTCGGCCATCCCCGGCATTCGCCGCTGGCCCGAGGAATACCTGCCGAAAATCTTCGATGCCACCCGGGTAGACCGCGTGGTGGACATGTCCCAGCAAGAAGCTGAGGACACCACCCGTCGCCTTGCCCGTGAAGAGGGCATTTTCTGCGGTGTGTCTTCCGGTGGTGCGGTGGCGGCTATGCTGCGCTTGTCCCGTGAAGTTGAAAACGCGGTAATGGTCGCGATCATTTGTGACCGTGGCGACCGTTACCTGTCCACCGGCCTGTTTGACCCGAGCTAAATGTCCAGAAAGAAAAGCAACAGCGGCCTGCGCTTCCAGCCGGCCGGCGGCGACCGCGCACCCCAGGTACCCGTGGGTAAAAAACAGCGCCTGGATATCGAGCGCCTGGCCGGGGACGGCCGGGGCATCGCCTTCCACGACGGGCGCACCTGGTTTGTCAGCGGTGCCCTGGCCGGCGAAGCGGTAGAAGCGCGCGTGCTCAATGCCCGCGGCAAGGTAGTGGAGGCACGCCTTGAGCGTGTGCTGCAAGCCAGCCCCGAGCGCCGCGAAGCACCGTGCCGCTACTACGCCCGCTGCGGTGGCTGCAACCTGCAGCACCTGCCGCACGAGGGCCAGCTGGCGCTCAAGCAGCGCACCCTGGCCGAACAGCTGCAACGGGTTGCTGGCGTGCAACCTGAAGCGTGGGCCGCGCCTTTGAGCGGGCCGGAGTTCGGCTACCGGCGGCGGGCGCGGGTAGCGGTGCGCTGGGATGTGAAAGCCCGGCAGCTGGAGGTCGGTTTCCGTGCCGAGGCCAGCCAGGCCATCGTCGCCATCGACGACTGCGCCGTGCTGGTACAGCCCTTGCAGTCCATTCTGCGTCACCTGCCCACGGCGCTGCGCTCGCTGAGCAAGCCGCAGGTCATCGGCCATGTCGAGTTGTTCAGCGGCACCGCCGAGGCCGTGCTGGTGCGGCATGTGGCGCCGTTGCCAGCTGAAGACCTCGCCAGGCTGCAGGCGTTTTGCAGCGAGGCCAAGGCACAGCTGTGGCTGCAAGGTGAGGGCGAGCCAGCGCCGGTGGATAGCGACGCTGAACTGGGCTTCGCGCTGGAGCCCTGGCAACTGCAGCTGGCCTGGCGCCCGGGCGACTTCGTCCAGGTCAACGCCCAGGTCAATACGGCGATGATCGAGCAGGCCCTGGCCTGGCTCGCACCGCAGGCTGACGAACGCGTGCTGGACCTGTTCTGCGGCCTGGGCAACTTCGCCCTGCCGCTGGCCCGGCAGGCGCGTGAGGTGGTGGCGGTGGAGGGTGTGCAGGCCATGGTCGATCGGGCTGCGGCCAATGCCCGAAACAACAATGTGCATAACGCGCAGTTTTTTCAGGCCGATTTATCGCAGCCTTTGGCAGGCGCCGGATGGGCCGCCGAGGGCTTTTCTGCGGTACTCTTGGATCCACCACGCGACGGTGCTTTCGAGGTCGTGCAAGGCATCGCACGGCTCAAGGCCAAGCGGCTGGTTTACGTATCGTGCAACCCGGCCACGCTGGCGCGAGATGCGCAGGTGCTGGTCGGCCAAGGGTACCGGTTAAAAAGGGCCGGGATTCTCGACATGTTTCCTCAGACGGCGCATGTCGAAGCCATGGCGTTATTCGAAGCGGGCTAGCCAACTGGCCCCTTGGTGCGGTTTCCATGGAATGGAAGCCACACGGTGATAGCCAGCGCACCCGCGTGGTGCGCTGTATGGAAAGGTAAAGCAAAGATGGTACAGGTGAGAGTGCACCAGCCGGTCAACATCGACGGCAGTATCAATCTCGAAGCATGGCTGGATCACGTGGTGAGCGTCGATTCGGCATTGGATCGCGTGGCACTCAAAGAGGCCTGCGAGTTCGCCCAGGAAATCGAGAAAAAGGGCAACCCGGCCAAGCATTCGTGGGCCGATGGTACCTCCAGTTTTCAGGCAGGCCTGGAAATCGCCGAAATCCTCGCCGACCTCAAGCTGGACCAGGATTCCCTGGTGGCGGCGGTCATCTACCGCTCGGTGCGTGAGGGCAAGGTGACCCTGGCCGAGGTAGGGCAGCGGTTCGGCCCGGTGGTGTCCAAGCTGATTGACGGCGTGCTGCGCATGGCTGCCATCAGCGCCAGCCTCAGCCCGCGCCAGTCGCTGGTGCTGGGCTCCCAGGCGCAGGTCGAGAACCTTCGCAAGATGCTGGTGGCGATGGTCGACGATGTGCGCGTGGCATTGATCAAGCTGGCCGAGCGTACCTGCGCGATCCGTGCGGTGAAGTCCGCCGATGACGAAAAACGCCTGCGCGTCGCGCGCGAGGTGGCCGACATCTATGCCCCGCTGGCCCATCGCCTGGGCATCGGCCACATCAAGTGGGAGCTGGAAGACCTGTCCTTCCGCTACCTCGAGCCCGAGCAGTACAAGCAGATCGCCAAGCTGCTGCATGAGCGCCGGCTGGACCGCGAGCGCTTCATCAGCGACGTGATGAACCAGCTGCAGAACGAGCTGCTGGCCACCGGGGTCAACGCCGACATCAGCGGCCGGGCGAAACACATCTATTCGATCTGGCGCAAGATGCAGCGCAAAGGCCTGGAGTTCAGCCAGATCTACGACGTGCGCGCGGTACGTGTGCTGGTGCCCGAGGTGCGCGATTGCTACACCGCGCTGGGTATCGTGCACACCCTCTGGCGGCACATCCCCAAAGAGTTCGACGACTACATCGCCAACCCCAAGGAGAACGGCTACCGCTCGCTGCACACCGCGGTCATCGGCCCCGAAGGCAAGGTGCTGGAAGTGCAGATCCGTACCCACGGCATGCACGAGGAAGCCGAGCTCGGCGTCTGCGCCCACTGGCGCTACAAGGGCACCGACGTCAAGCCCAGCTCCAACCACTATGAAGAGAAGATCTCCTGGCTGCGCCAGGTGCTCGAATGGCACGAAGAGCTGGGGGATATTGGCGGCCTGGCCGAACAGCTGCGGGTCGATATCGAGCCCGACCGGGTGTACATCTTTACCCCTGACGGCCACGCCATCGACCTGCCCAAGGGCGCCACGCCGCTGGACTTCGCCTACCGCGTGCACACCGAGATCGGCCACAACTGCCGTGGCGCCAAGATCAACGGGCGCATCGTGCCGCTCAACTACAGCCTGCAGACCGGCGAGCAGGTGGAGATCATCACCAGCAAGCACGGCAGCCCGAGCCGTGACTGGCTGAACTCCAACCTGGGCTATGTCACGACTTCGCGGGCACGGGCCAAGATCGTCCACTGGTTCAAGCTGCAGGCGCGCGACCAGAACGTCGCCGCCGGCAAAAGCCTGCTCGAGCGCGAGCTCAGCCGCCTGGGCTTGCCGCAGGTGGACTTCGAGCGCCTGGCCGAGAAGACCAACGTCAAGACCGCCGAGGACATGTTCGCGTCGCTCGGTGCTGGCGACCTGCGCCTGGCGCACCTGGTCAACGCTGCCCAGCAACTGCTCGAACCCGACCGTATCGAGCAGATCGAACTGGTGCCGCGCAAGCCAACCGGCACGCGTACCGGCAAGCGTGGCGACATCCAGATCCAGGGCGTCGGCAACCTGCTCACGCAGATGGCCGGCTGCTGCCAGCCGCTGCCGGGCGATGCCATCGTCGGCTATATCACCCAGGGCCGCGGGGTGAGCATTCACCGCCAGGACTGCGCCTCGGTGCTGCAACTGTCCGGGCGTGAGCCGGAGCGGATGATCCAGGTCAATTGGGGCCCGATACCGGTGCAGACCTACCCGGTCGACATCGTCATCCGTGCCTATGACCGCCCAGGCTTGCTGCGTGACGTGTCGCAGGTGCTGCTCAACGAGAAGATCAACGTGCTGGCGGTCAACACCCGCTCGAACAAGGAAGACAACACCGCGCTGATGTCGCTGACCATCGAAATTCCAGGCCTGGATGCGCTGGGGCGTTTGCTGGGCAGGATCTCGCAGTTGCCGAACATCATCGAGACGCGGCGTAATCGTACCCCTTGAGACCGAGGTGGCTGCTTCGCGGGCAAGCCCGCTCCCACAATAATGGCGCAAGGTTTGTGGGGGCGGGCTTGCCCGCGAAGGGCGCACCGCCGAAGGACCTGATTGAATGACCTACACCCTCGAAGACCTGCTGCACCTCATGGCCCGCCTGCGTGACCCGCAGTACGGCTGCCCATGGGACCTCAAGCAGAACTACGCGAGTATCGTCCCGCACACCATCGAGGAAGCCTACGAGGTTGCCGACACCATCGAACGCGGCGATTTCGAGCACCTGCAGGGCGAACTCGGCGACCTGCTGTTCCAGGTGGTCTACTACAGCCAGCTGGCCCGCGAGGAGGGGCGTTTCGAGTTCGGCGGCGTGGTCGATGCCATCACCCGCAAGCTGATCCGCCGCCACCCCCATGTATTCCCGACCGGTGAACTGTACGCGCCGCTGGACACCCCCAGCCTGAGCGAGGCCCAGGTCAAGTCGCGCTGGGAGGAGATCAAAGCCGAAGAGCGCGCCGAGAAAAGCGAACCTGAACAGCTGTCGCTGCTCGATGACGTGCCGTCGGCATTGCCGGCGTTGTCACGGGCGGCCAAACTGCAGAAGCGTGCGGCCACGGTCGGTTTCGACTGGCCAGACGCTTTGCCGGTACTGGACAAGGTCCGCGAAGAACTCGACGAAGTGCTGCAGGCCATGGCTGACGGCGATGCCGATGCCCTCGAGGATGAAATCGGTGACTTGCTGTTTGCCACCGTCAACCTGGCCCGCCACCTCAAGCACGACCCGGAAAACGCCCTGCGCCGCGCCAACCGCAAGTTCGAACGGCGTTTTCGCTTCATCGAACAGGCCTTGCGTGACAGCGGCCGGCCCATAGAAGATTGTAACCTTGACGAACTGGATGCCCTTTGGGGGGAAGCCAAACGTCAGGAAAAGAACCTGCCCAGCTGCGGCTGAGTGGCTGCATAAGTGAGTGAACATCCATGAGTCTTTCCCTTCGCGATCAATTGCTCAAGGCCGGTCTGGTCAACCAGAAACAGGTTTCCCAGACCAACAAGGCCGAGAAAAAACAGAAACGCCTGGAACACAAGGGCCAGGTCGAGGTAGACGACACCCAGCAGCGCCTGGCCAAGGAAGCCATGGCCGAGAAGGCCAAGCGTGACCAGGAGCTGAACCGTCAGCAGCAGGAAAAGGCCGAGCAGAAGGCCCGCGCCGCGCAGATCAAGCAGTTGATCGAAGCGACCCGCCTGCCCAAGCTCACCACCGAGGACTACTTCAACTTCGTCGATGACAAGAAGGTCAAGCGCCTGGCCGTCAACGCCCTGATGCGCAGCAAGCTGAGCAATGGCGCGCTGGCCATCGTGTCGCATGCCGGGGGCTATGAAGTGATCCCGCGCGAGGCGGCGGTGAAGATTCAGGAGCGCGACCCGCATCGCATCCTGCTGCTCAACACCCATGTCGAGGAAGCGGACGAAGATGACCCGTACGCGGCCTACAAGATCCCTGATGATCTGATGTGGTAAACAGCAAAAACCCCGCCTAGGCGGGGTTTCTTTTTAAAGATGGGGTCATTGCGTGGTGCGTTGGCTTTCCAGGTCCTCAAGCTCTACCCGGTACTGGTGGGCTTCGTGTTCATTGTGGAACATCCCCACCAATTGGCCCTGCTGGTGCACATCCCAGATCCGCACGCCAGCGGCCAGGCCTTCGTGGGACATTTTCGATTCGTCGCGTTCGGTTACTTGGACTGTCATCGGTAAACTCCACTGCTAGGTTGGTTGCGACATTGTGTCGCACACCTCCTTTATAGAGTTTGATAGCAGGCTAAGTAAATAAAACGGCCATGAAACAAGTTTCATGTTGGCCAGGCTGGCCAATTGTAGGAGCGGCCTTTTGTCGCGACAGGGGCGCGCAGCGCCCCCAGATTCGCGAGGCTGGGCCGCTACGCAGCCCTTTCGCGACCCCAGGCCGCTCCCCACAGTTGCAGATCAGTTGCCTTTCACCGGTTTGCCGTCGACCGTGCCATCCTGCAGCACGATCACGTATTCCTTGCCATCGGTCTCGACCTGACGCAGTTGCACCAGCAGGTAGTCCCACTGCTTGGCGAACCACAGCTCGGTGATGCGCTTGCTTTGGCTCGGGTCGCGAACGCGCTCGACCTTCACCGCATCGACCTGGCCGGTCTTGGTGGTGACTTTTTCGGTGCCGAGCACACGGAAGTCGTAGGTGTCGATCTCGTCACCGTCGACCACCTGGTAGGTCATGCTCTTCTTGCCGGCTGCCACGTCGTGCTGCAGTGCCAACTGGTAGGACGACTTGTCCAGCACACCGCGATTGAGCGGCAGGCTGACGGCATCGCCGCGGTCGCTGCCGGTGATTTTCTTGCCAGTCCAGTCGAAGGTCAGGTCGACTTTCTTGGCTTTGCCCAGGCCGCCACGTTCGAAGTGGTACTGCTGCGGCAGCAGGGTGTCGTTGTCCATGCGCAGGGTGCTTTGCTCGGTCAGGCTGGCGATCATCATGGAGGCCTTGAAGTTAAGGTCCCAGGTGCCGTCGGCTTTTTTGACCAGGCTGCGCTCGGCAGTGCCGCTCATGGGGAGTTGCTTCCAGTCGGCGGTGTAGCTGGCCGAGAAAGGCTTCAGGTCAGCTGCCTGGAGGGGCAGGGCGAGCACGGCTAGAGCCAAGAGCAGGGCGCGACGCATAAGTTCTCCTAGGGTCGAATCAGATGACCACTGGCCGGCAGTGGCTGGCCATCCAGTAATGCACCCTGTTCGCCCAAGCGCAAGCGCCCTTCGGCAAACCAGTGCACTGCCAGCGGGTAGACATGGTGTTCCTGGTGGTGAACCCGTTGGGCCAGGCTTGTTTCCGTATCGCCAGGCGCTACCGGTACCACAGCCTGTACGACCAGAGGGCCGCCATCGAGTTCCTCGGTGACGAAGTGCACGCTGCAGCCATGCTCGGCGTCGCCTGCCTCCAGTGCCCGTCGGTGGGTATGCAGGCCTTTGTACTTGGGCAGCAAGGACGGGTGGATGTTGAGCAGACGGCCCTGGTAGTGGCGCACGAAGCCGCCACTGAGGATACGCATGAAGCCGGCCAGCACGACCAGGTCGGGGGCGAAGCCATCGATGCGCGCCATCAGCGCTGCATCGAAGGCTTCACGGCCGTCAAAGCCGGTGTGGTCCAGCACGGCGGTGGGGATGCCCGCCGCCGCTGCACGCTGCAGGCCGTAGGCGTCGGCGCGGTTGGAAACCACCGCCGCGATACGTACCGGGCTGTGTTCACCGCAGCTGCTGTCGATCAAGGCTTGCAGGTTGCTGCCGGAACCCGACAGCAGTACTACAACATTGCAGGGCTTGCTCGGCATCAGTGTGCCTTGAGGTTCTGCAATTCGACCTGGGCAGCGCCCTCGGCAGCTTGTTCGATGCGGCCGATGACCCACGGCTGCTCGCCTTCTGCACGCAGTACGTTCAGGGCAGCTTCGACCTGGTCCTGGGCTACGCAGATGACCATGCCGACGCCGCAGTTCAGTACGCGGTGCATTTCGTGTTCGTCGACGTTGCCTTTTTCCTGCAGGAAGTCGAACACCACCGGGCGCTGCCAGCTGGCCACGTCAACCACGGCCTGGGCGTTTTTCGGCAGTACCCGCGGGATGTTGTCCAGCAGGCCGCCACCGGTGATGTGGGCCATGGCCTTGACGGCGCCGGTCTGCTTGATCAGTTGCAGCAGTGGCTTGACGTAGATGCGGGTCGGGGCCATCAGCAGGTCGGTCAGCGGCGTGCCGTCGAGCTGGGTGTTCTCGATGTCGGTGCCCGACACTTCGAGGATCTTGCGGATCAGCGAGTAGCCGTTGGAGTGCGGGCCGGAGGACGGCAGGGCGATCAGCGCGTCACCGGTTGCGACTTTGGAGCCGTCGATGATTTCGGCTTTTTCCACCACGCCGACGCAGAAGCCGGCCAGGTCGTAGTCTTCGCCTTCGTACATGCCCGGCATTTCGGCGGTTTCGCCGCCCACCAGGGAGCAGCCAGCCAGTTCACAGCCGGCGCCGATGCCGGTGACCACGGTGGCGGCGACATCGACGTTGAGCTTGCCGGTAGCGTAGTAGTCGAGGAAGAACAGCGGCTCGGCACCGCAGACCACCAGGTCGTTGACGCACATGGCGACCAGGTCCTGGCCGATGCTGTCGTGCTTGTTCAGGTTCAGCGCCAGGCGCAGCTTGGTGCCGACGCCGTCGGTGCCGGAGACCAGCACCGGCTGTTTGTAGCCGGCCGGGATCTCGCAAAGGGCGCCGAAGCCACCCAGGCCACCCATGACTTCAGGGCGTGCGGTGCGTTTTGCCACGCCCTTGATGCGTTCGACCAGTGCTTCGCCGGCGTCGATGTCTACACCGGCGTCCTTGTAGCTCAGGGAGGGTTGCTTGCTCATTGATCCAGGCCTTTAAGAGGGAGGGATTCGTAAAAACGACCGTGACGGCCAAGGCCGGCTGGGGAGCGGCGGCTGCCTGAAACGTCAGAGGTCTGTGAAGGCGCGCGATTTTATCAGGGTTGCCGTGCAGCGGCCATCCTCAGGCCGACGGGCAGGGCAGTAAATGGTGAAAAACCGTGTTGTGCCTGCCATCACATTCGCAGCGCCCATCAGATCGAGCGCCGCCCGCGCGGCGCATCGCGGCTAAATCCGCGCCTACATTTGTTGCAACGTGCCATGGCCTGATAGACCATGGTTGCCAGCCTTGTGGGTACGACGAGATTGCTCGGCTGGCGCTAGCGCCGCTCGATCTCGAGAGCACCATCTATCCCAAGCCCCTGCGCTCCCGTTGTTTATGGACAGGAATCCTTCATGCGTCTTTTGAAAACACTGGCAGCAGCCTCACTTGCCCTGATCGCTTCGGTGGCCCAGGCCGAAAACGTCTCCGGGCTTTATCAAGTGCGCGAGCCGCTCGAAGGGCAGGGCGCCGAAGCCAGAACTGCCGCGACCGCCAAGGCGCTCGACACCCTGGTGCTGCGCCTGACCGGCGACCCGAAGGCAGCGCAAAGCTCCGCGCTGGCCGAGCTGCGCAAGGATCCGCAGCAGATCATCAACCAGGTGGGTACCGAAGCCGGCCCGCCCGAGTCGGTACTGGTCGAGTTCGACCCTGGCAGCACCGAGCGGGCCTTGCGCAAGGCCGGGTTGGCGTTGTGGGGGAGCAACCGGCCATCGATTCTCGGCTGGTGGCTCAACGACAGTGTCGAAGGCAGCAACCTGATCGGCGACGGGCAGGGCAGTGCACAACCCCTGCGTCGCGCCGCTCAGCACCGCGGCCTGCCGCTGCGCTTGCCGCTGGCTGACCTGCAGGAGCAACTGGTGGCCAACGCCAAGCAGCTGGAAGGCAGCGACCCGGCGCCCCTGCGCGAGGCCTCCGAGCGTTACGGGGCAGACGCCCTGCTGGCGGTGCATGCTCAGGAAGCGGACGGCAAGTGGCAAGGCAAATGGCAGCTATGGCTGGGCGACAAGCGTGAGCAAGGCACTGCCGAAGGCGCCGACCAGGCTGCTCTGGCCGATGCCGTGATGCTGGCGGTGAGCAACCGCCTGGCGCCACGCTACGTGACCCGCCCGGGTGCCAGCAGCCAGTTGCAGCTGCAAGTGCAAGACATGACCCTGCAGCGCTATGCCGAACTGAGCCGCGTACTCGAGCCCTATGGCCCGCGGCTGCAGATGGCCGACGGTAAAACGCTGACCTACGGCGTCACCGCCAACCGCGACCAACTGCGCGCCCAGCTCGGCCTGGCCAAGCTGCAGGAGCTGCCGGCAGACGCGCCTGTTGCCGCCCCGGTTGCGCCTGCACCGGGTACCAGCGCCACGCCCGACCAACCGGCCGCAGCCCCAGCGCCCAAGCCGTTCGACGGCCTGCGTTTTCGCTGGTAAGGAACCGTGATAATGACTGATATGCGTCGTTGGATCTGGTTGGGCGCTGCCCTGCTGGTTGCCGTGCTTCTCTATAGCCTGCACAACATTCTCTCACCGTTTCTGGTGGGCATTCTGCTGGCTTACCTAGCCGACCCCTTGGTCGATCGGCTGGAGCGCCTGGGCCTGTCCCGCACCTGGGGCGTGGTGGTGGTGTTCAGCCTGTTCACCCTGATTCTGCTGGCCTTGCTGCTGGTCTTGATCCCCATGCTGGCCAAGCAATTGGTGCGCCTGTACGAACTGGCCCCGCAGATGCTCGACTGGCTGCAGCACGTGGCGTTGCCTTGGGTTCAGCACCGCCTGGGGCTGGCCGACGGGTTCTGGAAATTCGACAAGATCAAGGCCGCCGTCAGCGAGCACATGAGCCAGACCACCGACATCGTCGGCATGCTGCTGTCCCAGGCCACCGCGTCGAGCCTGGCGCTGTTGGCCTGGCTGGCCAACCTGGTGCTGATCCCGGTGGTGGGCTTCTATCTGCTGCGCGACTGGGACCTGATGATGGCCAAGCTGCGCAGCCTGCTGCCGCGCAATCGCGAGTCGCAGATTGTGGGGTTGGCGAAGGAGTGCCACGAGGTGCTGGGGGCGTTCGTGCGTGGTCAGTTGATGGTCATGCTCGCGCTGGGCGTCATCTATTCCGCCGGCTTGATGCTGGTAGGGCTGGAGCTGGGGCTGTTGATCGGCATGCTGGCGGGGCTGGCGGCCATCGTGCCGTACATGGGTTTCATCATCGGCATCGGTGCGGCGCTGGTGGCGGGGCTGTTCCAGTTTGGTGGCGATCTTTATCCGATGCTCGGCATCGTTGCGGTGTTCATGGTCGGCCAGGCCCTTGAAGGCATGGTGCTGACGCCGCTGCTGGTGGGGGATCGCATCGGCCTGCACCCTGTGGCGGTGATCTTTGCCATCCTCGCTGGTGGCGAACTGTTCGGCTTTACCGGCGTGCTGCTGGCACTGCCTGTGGCCGCCGTGATCATGGTGCTGCTGCGGCATGTGCACGACATGTACAAGGAGTCGGACATGTACGACGGGGAGATCGACCCGGATTTATAGACATCGAGATTGCGGTTGCTGTTGACCTGCTCTTGATCTGCTCTTGATCTGCTCTTGATCTGCTCTTGATCTGCTTTTGCTTTTAGCGCGCGGTAGCACAGGCGACGCAGATTGCGACTTCAGGAGGCCGAGCGGAGGTCTTGCGGAGGGAGGTGACGGGCAGGATGCCCGGCAAGCGCTTCGGCCCATGGATGGGCCGTGGGCGCGGTCCTCCCGGG
>NZ_JBFPFX010000037.1:0-56723 GCF_047978245.1 Pseudomonas sp. LFS044 | reverse complement strand
TCGTCGAGCCACCAAGGCTAACAACTATGGCCTATCAGGCCATGGCACGTTGCAACAAATGTGGGAGCGGGC
Source organism: Pseudomonas sp. LFS044 (assembly GCF_047978245.1). Classification (NCBI taxonomy): domain Bacteria; kingdom Pseudomonadati; phylum Pseudomonadota; class Gammaproteobacteria; order Pseudomonadales; family Pseudomonadaceae; genus Pseudomonas; species Pseudomonas sp. LFS044. The sequence continues at coordinate 56,651 of NZ_JBFPFX010000037.1, read as the reverse complement.
TTGCCCCGCGAAGCGCCGCGCGGGCGGCGCTCGATCTCATGAACGCCAAAAAGCCATCGACCTACACCTGGCAGCACTGACCTGATCAGGCAATCTCAGGATAAGGGTACTCAAACACCCGCACCACTTCCGACGCATGCCACGAAGCCGCCTCCATGCCATCCACCGGCCCGGAGAAGCGCCCCAGGCGCTCCACGCACTCGAAGAAGCCGGTACGCGGCAAGCGGCTGGCGCCCTGGCTGATAACCAGCGAGCTGCGTAGCGGCTGTTCGGCGCGTGCGTCCAGCACGGCTAAATACTCCAGCGCGGCCGTCAGCGTCTGCATGGCCGGCGTGGGCAATTGAAGGCGCTCGATCAGCGCACGATAAGTCAGCAAGTGGCGTTGACGGCGGGCCAGGTCAAGCTCATCCAGCAGGCTCTGCCAATGCTGTCGGCTGATCCTGACCTGGCTCATGACGGCTCGCTCCAGCCTGCCACGCCCAGGTGCCACGCCAGGGCACGGCGGATGACGTCCCCTGGCTCGCGTTCGCCCGATTCGATCATGGCCAAGTACGCAGGGCTGACACCCACATTGCGCGCCAGTGCTTCAGGCGCGATGCCCTTGGCTTGGCGCAATTGCGCCACCTCACTGAAAGCGGGCAGATCAACGCGTGTCGCGCGCTGTTCATCGACTTCGGCAACTGCTTGCGCAGGCACCTGCCCGGCCGCCTTGAGCAACGCCTGGTACTGCTCCCAGGGAACAACGGCGTACTCGGGCTGACCGTCCCGGCTAATGACCTGAATACCCATAACAACCCCCTAACGTAGGATTACGGCATGTAATCCGTAGGCATAATCCTTATGCCAATTATATTACCAAGCGCGGGAGTCTGTGGGGATCTGCTCGCTTTCAGTGCGATTTGCGCTCCAGGCGCAGCGCTTCAGGGGTGTCGGGCAGCCGCTCGACCACGCGCAGGCGCTCTGGCGCCTGGCTGTCACGCCAGGCCTTGAAGCGCGCCAGCTCATCGGCCACGGTCTTCAGCACCCAGCCGAGCACGGCAATGTCATCCAGGAAGCCCACCCCCAGCAGCCAGTCCGGAATGGCATCGATGGGGCTGACGAAGTACAACAGGCCGGCGACGATGGTTACCAGGGCCTTGGGGCTGATTGCACGGTACTCGCCGCGCCACCAGGCCAGGCACAGCGACTGCAGCAGCTTGATGTCACCGCGCAACTGGCCGAGGCGCGGGCCTTTGCGGGCCACTGCAAACAACAGGGCCGGCAACCGGCCGCGGCTGAGCAGGCGCTCGGCCAAGGGCAGGAAGCGGGCGAAATTCCAGGGTGCGCTCATGGAGCCTCCAACGGGGAAAGGTTATCCACATTTATTGTGGATAACCTTGTGAACAGGGCGAAGTTTCTGACGGCAGGTGCCCACAAGGCAAGGGCCCCGGTCAGATCGGGCGTTTTTTACACAGTCGTTTCAATGGCGCAAACGATTTGCGTCAGAAGCCTCCTGCTTCTCCACGCTGCATTCTCTCGGACACTTTCAGGCCCACGAGGTTCGGCCCGGTGCCGGGCGCAGAAATGACAACGCCCCGTCGAGACGGGGCGTTGTGCTGCTACCGGCCAGTATTACTTGGCAGGTGCTTCAGCTGGGGCTTCGCCTTCCGGCGCTTCACCTTGCAGCTGGGCTGGATCCTTGATGGCGATCAGCTCCAGGTCGAAGACCAGCACCGAGTTTGCCGGGATCAGCGGGCTTGGGCTCTGCGCGCCGTAAGCCAGTTCAGCCGGGATGAACAGCTTGTACTTCTCGCCGACGTGCATCAGTTGCAGGCCTTCGACCCAACCCGGGATGACGCCGCTGACCGGCAGGTCGATCGGGCTGCCACGCTCTACCGAGCTGTCGAACACCTTGCCATCGGTGAGCTTGCCTTCGTAGTGGACAGTGACCACGTCGGTAGGCTTGGGCTGAGGGCCATCAGCCTTCTTGATCACTTCGTACTGCAGGCCCGAAGCGGTGGTAACGACGCCAGGCTTCTTGGCGTTCTCTTCGAGGAATTTCTTGCCGGCAGAGGCGGCTTCTTCGCTGGCCTTGGCCAGGCGCTCTTCGGCACGCTTTTGCAGGGAGGTGAAGGCCTCTACCAGCTCTTCGTCCTTGATGCGCTGTTCTTTCTTGCTCACGGCGTCTTCGATGCCGAGGGCGACGGCTTTGGAATCAAGGTCTTCCATGCCTTCCTGAGCCAGGCTCTTGCCCATGTTCAGGCCGATACCGTAGGAGGCTTTCTGTGCCGGAGTTTTCAGCTCGGGGCTGCTGGCTTGTTGATCACAGCCAGCCAGTACCAGGCCTACTAGGGCAACCGCAGCCGCCAAACGATGCTGTTTCATGCTATTTCCTTGTTCATGCGCCATGTGGGCAATCAGGGTAAAGCCGCGAGCTTATCAGGCGGCCATTACCAATGGCTACCGGCATAAGAGCGGGTTCTGGTAAGGAAGTTCAGTACTTAAAAGGTTATTCATCCACGGGCTACAGCCATTGGCCAGTATTGACCCATGATTGCGCTTTTGCCCGAAAATTATGGCGATTTATGTCTGAAGGGTATGAAGCTGCACCATCAAGGGTATGAGCCTTCCCTGTACTGCCCTGCCACCTCCCGCAGCACCTCGCACACCCATTGCCCCGGCAGGCTCTGCGGCGCTGCGGCATTACGGCAAATACCCACCGAGCCACCCGGCTCGCTCACCCCGAGGTCCAGTTCCGCCAGCTCACCGCGGCGCAGGTCGAGCAGCACCGCGTCGCGCGGCGCTACCCACAATGCATCACTGCCCAGCAGGTAACGGCGGCTCAAGGCCAGTGAAAGGGTTTCCAGGCGTTGTGCGGGAAGCTGGATGCCGCACTGCACGAACAGGCTGTCGGCGTGCTGGCGAATGGTGGTGCCGGGGGGCGGCAACACCAGGGGATAACGCCCCACGCGTGCGCGCTCTACCGGTGTGCTGGCCAGCAACGGGTGCCCGGGGCGTACCACCAGGGCCATCGATTCGCTGTACAGGTGCTCGAACGACAAGCCCTGAATCTGTGGGCTGTCGGTCATGCGCCCAACCACCAGTTCCAGCTCGCCCAAGCGCAACTGCCCGAGCAGCTGTGCACTGACCCCGGTCACCACGCTGATCAGCAGCGCCTCGTGACGTTGATGCAGGCGGCACAGCACTTCAGGCATCAACAGGCCCTCGACGGTCGACAGCACACCAATGCGCACCTGCGAAGGCGCCCGCGCTTCACCGCGCAGGCTGCTTACGCCATCGCGCAACGCCTGCACACTGGGCCCGGCATAACGCATGAAGCGCGTGCCGGCGGGGGTCAGCTCGACGCCCTGCCGGCTGCGCTCGAACAGGCGCGTCTCGAGCAGGTCTTCGAGCTCCTTGAGGGTCTTGGAAATCGCCGGCTGGCTGATCGCCAGAACGTCGGCGGCCCTGGCCAGGCTGCCCTGCCGGGCAATCTCCAGGAAACACAGCAGGTGGCGGTATTTGATACGGGTGTCGAGGTTCATGCCGGCAAGCTTAACGCATCGCCACCTGCGGCGTATCCGGGTCGCGCTGCTGGCGACGGAACTGCCCCGGCGGCAGGCCGTGAATCTGACGGAAGCGCCGCGAGAAATAGGCTTCGTCGGCGAAGCCGCACAACCGCGCCACCTCCCCCACCGGCCGGTTGCCGTTAAGCAGGTAGTTGCGCGCCGCGTGCATGCGCCGCTCCAGCACCAGCTCACTGAAGGTCTTGCCGATTTCCTTGCGCAGCCAGTGGGTGAGGTAGCTGGGTGACAGGTAAGTGGCTGCCGCCACCTTGTGCAGGTTGAGGTCGGGGTCGTCGATATGCCGGCGCAAGTACTCGCTCATGCGCCCAAGCGCGGCGCGGCGGCTGAGCTGCGCCGCGTTGCTATCGGCCAGCTCACGCAAGGGCTCGGCGTACAGGCCGCAGACCTGGCCGATCAGTTGCAGCAACAGGCCCTTGAGGACTTCGCGGCTACCGAAGCGGCGGTTGGCATCGAGCTCGCGCATCTGCGCCAGGATGCGCCCAACCTCGGCAAAGTCGGCCTCGGCAAGGCAGAAGTCCAGGTGCTCCTGGAAGCGGAACGGCGACAGTTCGGGGGCTTGCAGAATCGACACTTCTTCCAGGTCCATCGGGTCGCAGGCCAGATGCGGCAGCAGGAACGTCTGGGAAAAGTTGATCACCACAAAATCGCTGTCGGCTGGGTGGGGAATCACATGCACCCGATGCGGCAGGATAAACGCCAGGGTGTTGCGCCGGAACGGCCGCTGCACGTTGCCGATGTGCTGCACCGTGTCACCGCCAAAGTTGACCTGGATCTGAAAGTACTCGTGGCGGTGCGGCGCGGTCTCTGCGGGGCGGCCACGCTGGTCGCGGATGTAGAAATCCATCAGCTCGCTGCGCTGCTGCATGAGGTAGGTCGGCACCTCGCGCTTGGGGGGCATGGGCAATCTCCGGTGTACGGGAAATAAGTTGTACGACGTCGAAACACCTCAATTTAACCCCTTCTGCAAAAACCGGCGCAACCGCAAATGCACGCAGCCCTTGTAGAACGCTGGATTCAGCGAAAAAAACAGGCAAAACCCGGTCGCTCGATTTTTTTGGACAGCGCAGCCAGCCCACGGTCTGAGTGAAAAAAACGGTCTAAAACCACCGTTGCATTCGACTCGTTGTACGACCACCTTAGGGGCGGGACTGCAGCCCAACCTCTACCAACAACAACAAACGAGGTCGACTCATGTCGAGCACGCCTACCTCCCGCACCGCCGCGCCGTCGTTCGCGCGGGACGCGGCCGCATCACAACGCCTGCCCACCCGCCGCCGCTGGTTCATGCTCTCGCTGCTGCTGGTGGCAACCATCATCAACTACGTCGACCGGGTCAACATCTCCATCGCTGCCCCGTTCATGGCCAAGGACCTGGGCCTGGACAAGGTCGAGATGGGCCTGATCTTCTCAGCCTTCGCCTGGACCTACGCCTTGGCGCTGGTGCCCGCCGGGTTCATCGCCGACCGTTTTGGCTCGCGCCTGACCTACGGCGTGTCACTGATCAGTTGGTCGGCGGTGACGGTGGCCCAGGGCCTGGCCACCGGCTTTGCCTCGCTGTTCGGCTTGCGCCTGGCGGTCGGCGCCATGGAGGCGCCGGCGTTCCCCGCCAACAGCCGCGCGGTAACCGTATGGTTCCCGGCCCGTGAACGCGGCGTGGCCAGCAGCATCTACGTGTGCGGCCAGTACCTGGGTACCGCACTGTTCACCGGTGCCCTGCTGTGGCTGGCCACCACCTACGACTGGCGCCATGTGTTCTACAGCACGGGCCTGGTCGGCATCCTGTTCGGCGTGGTGTGGCTGTTCCTGTACCGCGACCCGCTCAATTGCAAGAAGGTCAGCAAGGAAGAACTGGCCTACATCGAAAACGGCGGAGGGCTGGTGAAGAGCAGCCAGCAGCGCACCCGTTTCGACTGGCGGCAAGTGGCCGAGCTTTTCCGCTATCGGCAAGTGTGGGCGATCTGCCTGGGCAAGTTCGCCAGCACCTCGGCGCTGTATTTCTTCCTGACCTGGTTCCCCACCTACCTGATCGAAGAGCGCCAACTGACCTTGATAAAGGTCGGCATCTTCGCGGTGATGCCGTTCATTGGCGCCACCGTCGGCATCCTCCTGGCGGGGATCGTCTCCGACCTGCTGATTCGCCGCGGCTATTCGCTGTCGTTCGCGCGCAAGCTGCCGCTGGTGGTGGGTTCGATGCTGGGCATGTCGATCGTGCTGGTGAACTTCACCGACTCCAACGTGCTGTGCATTGCCGTGCTCACCCTGGCGTTCTTCGCCCAGGGCATCGCTTCGTCGTCGTGGGCTGCGGTGTCGGAAGTCGCGCCCAAGGAGCTGATCGGCCTGACCGGCGGCATCACCAGCCTGGCGGCCAATATCGGCGGCATTGTCACGCCGATCGTGATTGGCGCCATCGTGCACATGAGCGGCTCGTTCGCCCTGGCGTTCTGGTTTATCGGCGCGGTGGCGCTGATGGGCACCCTGTCGTACTCGCTGCTGCTCGGCAAGCTGTACCGCATCGAACTGAAGACCGCGGCATGAGCCGGGATTTGTCCAAGCCAACCCCGCTTTCGTCCAACTTTGCCCGCCTGGCACTGGCTACGCTGGCCACTCCCCAACGGAGGATCCACCCATGACCTACCTGTTCAACCCGCCCGCCGTCGTCAGCCTGCCTGTACTCGGCAGCGCTGCGCGCTTCCCGGTCGGCCGGGTGTTCTGCCTGGGCCGCAACTACCCTTGGCCCGAGACGGCAGGCCCCGCCCCACGCGAGCCGGTGTTCTTCATGAAGCCCGCAAGCAACGTGGTCGAGGCACTGGGCGAACTGCCCTTTCCGCCACTGACCGAGGAGTTCTGCCATGAAATCGAACTGGTCGTGGCCATCGACAAGGGCGGCGCCAACATCAGCCCGGAGCAAGCGCGCGAGCATGTGTTCGGCTTTGCCGCGGGCCTGGACCTGACCCTTCGCGACCGCCAACGGCAAGCCAAGCACGAAGGCCTGCCGTGGGAAGGCGCCAAGGTGTTCGAGGCATCCGCACCGATGACCGCGATCACCCCCGCCAGCCAGCTGCCATGGCCACTGGACGCCTCGCTGTGGCTGGCCGTCAACGGCCAGGAGCGCCAGCGCGCACACCTGAGCCAACAGACCTGGGCACTGGCCGAGGTGATCAGCCGCTTGTCCCGCCAACTGCCGCTGCGCCCGGGCGACCTGATCATGACCGGCAGCCCGCCCGGCGTGGCGCCGCTGAACCCGGGCGACCTGATCCACGCTGGCATAGATGGCATCGGTGAGCTGCACATGCGCGTCGGCCCACGCCCCACCAGCCAAACCGCAGACGCTGCCTGAAACACAGGAGACGGACATGAGCCAAAACAAGAAAGTTGCCCTGGTCACCGGGGCTGGCAGCGGCATCGGCCGCGCGGTCGCCCTCGCCCTGCTGGAAGATGGCTACAGCCTGGTGCTGGCTGGCCGCCGTGCCGAGCCGTTGCAGGCGCTGGTGGAGCAAGCGCAGGCAGCTGGCGGCGAAGCCCTGGCGGTGCCCACCGACGTGCGTGATGAACAAAGCGTCGCGCATTTGTTCGCCACCCTCGAGGAGGTGCATGGGCGCCTGGATGTGATCTTCAACAACGCCGGGGTCAACGCGCCGGCCGTGCCGGTCGATGAACTGCCCCTGGAAAACTGGCGCAACGTCATCGCCACCAATGTCGACGGCGTGTTCCTCTGCGCCCGAGCCGCGTTTGGCCTGATGCGCCGCCAGCAGCCACAGGGCGGGCGGATCATCAACAACGGTTCCATCTCGGCGCATACCCCGCGCCCGTTCACCGCCCCCTACACCGCCAGCAAGCACGCGGTGCTGGGCCTGACCAAGGCCCTGGCACTGGACGGCCGCCCCTACAACATCGTGTGCAGCCAGGTGGACATCGGCAACGCCCTGACCGAGCTGTCCGAGCGCATGACCCGCGGCGTGCGCCAGGCCAACGGCGAGATCGCCGCTGAACCGATGCTCGACGTGCGCCATGTGGCCGACGCGGTGCGCTACATCGCCGCGCTACCGCTGGAGGCCAACGTGCTGAACATGACCGTGATGGCCAGCAACATGCCCTTTGTCGGCCGTGGCTGACCCCTGCATTGAATGGAGTGACTGATGAAACCTGAAGTCCTGCAACTGAGCCCAATTCTTATCCCGGCCATCCGCGAGCGCCTGGAGCAACTGTTCACCGTGCACCGCTATTACGAGCAGGCCGACAAGGACGCTTATGTCAGCCTGCATGGCGGCAACATCCGTGGCGTGATCACCGGCGGCCACACCGGTATCAGCCAGGCGCTCATGGCGCGCCTGCCCAAGCTTGAAGTGGTGGCGGTAAACGGTGTGGGCACCGATGCGGTAGACCTGGCCTATGCCCGCGACCGAGGAATTCAGGTAACCGCCACCCTCGGCGCGCTGACCGAGGATGTCGCCGACCTGGCGATCGGCCTGCTGATCGGCGTGTGCCGCGGCATTGCCACAGGCGACCGCTTCGTGCGCGCCGGCCATTGGGCGACCAGCGCCACCCCCCTGGCGCCGTTGCCACTGGCGCGGCAGGTGTCGGGCATGCGCATCGGCATCGTCGGCATGGGCCGGGTCGGGCGCGCCGTGGCCCAGCGGGCGGCGGCGTTTGGCTGCCCGATCCGCTACACCGACTTGCAGGCGCAGGATGTGCCGTACGGGTTCGAGCAGAACCTGGCGCAACTGGCCAGCGACAGCGATGCGCTGATCCTGGCAGCGGCGGCGGACAAGGGCGAAGCCTTGGTCAACCGCGAGGTCCTGCGGGCACTAGGGCCTGAGGGCTATCTGATCAACATTGCGCGCGGCAAGCTGGTGGATGAACCTGCGTTGATCGCGGCGCTGCAGGCGGGTGAGATTGCCGGTGCGGCGCTGGATGTGTTTGCCGATGAACCACGCGTGCCGCAAGTGCTGTTCGAACGCGAAGATGTGCTGCTGCAGCCGCATCGTGCCAGCGCCACGGTGCAGACCCGGACGCGCATGGGCGAGATGGTGGTGGCAAGCCTGGTGGAGGTGTTTGCCGGGCGTACACCGCAAGGGTTGGTTATCTAAGCGGCCCATACCGCCCTCATCGCCGGCAAGCCAGTGATGAGGGCAGCAGCGATGGTTCAGGCCACCGCCACTTCCACAGCCCCGCCGTTCAAGCGCACCGGCCACACCCGCAGCCGCTGGCCGGCATCTTCCAGGCACTCGCCGCTGTGCAGGCTGAAATGCTGCTTGTAAAGCGGCGCCGCCACCACCAATTCCCCCTGCAGGCTACCCACCAACCCACGGCCGATGATGTTGGCTCCGGAGCGTGGGTCGCGGTTGCCCACCGCGTACAGGGGTTGTTCATGACCGGGCAGGTAGAACAGTGCCACCTGTTCACCCTCGAGCCACACCACCACGCCGGAGTCGGCGACTAGGTCATCGGCCCGGCACACCGCTTGCCAGTTGCGTTGCTTTGCCACAACAGCGTTGGACAGGTTCATCAGACAGCCTCCTCAATGGTTGGGATCAGGTGCAGCGGTGCTACCGGGCGGCGCTGGTCGCGCTCGCGAACAAAGTGCACGTCCGGGTCGGCGCGCCGGTCGTTGACGAACGTGCGGAAGCGCTTGAGCTTTTCCGGGTCGTTGAGGGCGTTGGCCCACTCGCATTCATAGTGGTCGACCACATGCTGCATCTGCGCTTCCAGCTCGGCAGCCAGGCCCAGGCTGTCGTCCAGGACCACCTGCTTGAGGTAGTCCAGGCCGCCTTCCAGGCCTTCACGCCACACCGACGTACGCTGCAGCTTGTCGGCGGTGCGGATGTAGAACATCAGCACGCGGTCGATCAGGCGCACCAGGGTTTCGTCATCCAGGTCCGTGGCGAACAGCTCGGCATGCCGTGGGCGCATGCCGCCGTTGCCGCACACGTACAGGTTCCAGCCCTTCTCGGTGGCGATCACGCCGATGTCCTTGCTCTGCGCCTCGGCGCACTCCCGGGTGCAGCCAGAGACCGCGAACTTGAGCTTGTGCGGGCTACGCAGGCCCTTGTAGCGGTCCTCCAGGCGCAGCGCCATGGCCACGCTGTCCTGCACGCCGTAGCGGCACCAGGTGCTGCCCACACAGGATTTCACCGTGCGGGTCGACTTGCCGTAGGCGTGGCCCGTCTCGAAGCCAGCTTCGATCAATTCGCCCCAGATCAACGGCAGTTCGTGAAGCTGGGCGCCGAACAGGTCGATGCGCTGGCCGCCGGTGATCTTGGTGTAGAGGTCGTATTTTTTAGCCACCTGGCCGATCACGATGAGCTTGTCGGGGGTGATTTCACCACCTGGTATGCGCGGCACGACCGAGTAGGTGCCGTTTTTCTGCATGTTGGCCATGAAGGTGTCGTTGGTGTCCTGCAGCGGCACCAGCGCCGGGTCCATGATCGGCTGGTTCCAGCACGAAGCGAGAATGTTGCCCACCGCCGGCTTGCAGATGTCGCAACCGACGTGGCCCTTGCCATGGCGTGCGAGCAGGTCACTGAAGCTGCGGATGCCGCCGACGCGCACCAGCCCGTAGAGCTCCTGGCGGGTGTAGGCGAAGTGCTCGCACAGGCTTTTGTCCACGGTCACACCACGGGCAGTCAGTTCATGCTCGAAGACCTGCTTGAGCAACGCCGCGCAGCCGCCGCAGCCAGTGGCCGCCTTGGTGCAGCCCTTGACTGCCGCAAGGTCGCCGCAACCGCTGTCGATTGCCGCGCATACCGCGCCCTTGCTGACGTTGTGGCACGAGCAGATGGTCGCGCTGTCGGGCAGCGCATCAGCGCCCAGGGCTGGCGCACCGCCGCTTTGCGGCAAGATCAGCGCCGCAGGGTCGGCCGGCAGGGCGATGCCGTTCTGGGCGTATTGCAGCAGGGTGTCGTAGTAACTGTTGTCGCCCACCAGAACTGCGCCGAGCACGTGCTTGCCGCTGGCATCCACCACCAATCGGCGATAGGACGCGTTGGCCTCGTCGATGAAGCGGTAGCTGCGTGCGCCCGGTGTGGTGCCGTGGGCATCGCCGATGGAGCCGACATCGACGCCCAGCAGCTTGAGCTTGGTCGACATGTCGGCGCCGGTGAATTCGCCAGCCGCCTCGCCCAGCAGCAGCGCTGCCAGGTTGCGCGCCATGCTGTAGCCCGGCGCGACGAGGCCGAACACACTGCCGTTCCACGACGCACACTCACCGATGGCGAAGATGCGCGGGTCGCTGGTGCGGCAGTGGTTGTCGATCACCACACCCCCGCGCGCGGCAATTTCCAGCCCGCAGGCACGGCCGAGGGCATCCTGTGGGCGGATGCCGGCGGAAAAAACGATCAGGTCGGTTTCCAGGTGCTCGCCGCCATCGAAGTTCATGCGATAGCGGTAGGCCTCGCCGGCGCTGATCGACTGGGTGGCACGCGACAGGTGCACGCCGACACCCAGGGCTTCGATCTGGGCCTTGAGCGCTGCGCCACCCTCGCCGTCCAGCTGCACCGGCATCAGCCGCGGGGCGAATTCCACCACGTGCGCTTCGAGGCCCAGCGACTTGAGCGCGTTGGCAGCTTCGAGGCCCAGCAGGCCGCCGCCGACCACTACACCCCGGGTCGCATCGGCGGCAGCGCTGCGAATTGCATCGAGATCGTCGAGGGTGCGGTAGACCAGCCGGGCATTGCCGCTGGAGCCTTCGATCGGCGGCACGAAGGGATACGAACCGGTGGCCAGGACCAACTGGTCGTAGCCGTAGCGCCCCTCTGCGGTGACCACTTCGCGGCGCTCGCGGTCAATCTCCAGCACGGCTTCACCCAGGTGCAGGTGCACGCCGTTATCGCCATAGAAACCTTGCCCACACAGGGCCAGGGTTTCGGCACAGCTGCCGCCGAAGTACTCCGACAGGTGCACGCGGTCGTAGGCACGTTGGCGCTCCTCGCCGAACACATGCAGCTCGAAGCGCGCCAGCGCGCCGCGTTCTACCAATTGCTCGACGCAATGGTGGCCGACCATGCCGTTGCCGACGATGACCAGTCGCTCCCGTTGCCCGCTGCTCGCTGTTGCCTTCATAAGCCGATCCTCGATCAAAAAAAAAGCGCCTGGAGCCGAAGCTCCAGGCGCCTTTGCCTGTATTCATCACGGAGTGCCCCTGGGTTGATCGCCGTTGATCAGTGGGGCTTGTTGTGCTGTAGATAAAGCAGGGAATGTGCCAGTTGTGTTGGCTGGGCTGGCCCCTCGCGGGCAAGCCCGCCCCTGCACGGTTGGAGCGGGCTTGTGGGCGACAGGGCCCACCCAGTCAATGCACATTCACGGTGCAACGCTCCCCATCCTGGAGCACTTCAGTACACATCACGACGGTACCGCCCGGCCTTGCTCAAGCTGTCCATGTAGGCATCCGCATCCACCCGGCCATGCTCGGCAATGATTTCACGCAGCGCCGCATCCACATCCCTGGCCATGTGCTGGGCATCACCGCAGACGTAGAAGTACGCCCCCGCCTCCAGCCACTGCCACACCTGCGCGCCCTGCTCGCGCAGGCGTTGCTGCACGTAGATCTTCTCGGCCTGATCCCGGGAAAACGCCGTGTCCAGGCGCAGGTGGCCGCTGGCCTGCCAGGCCTGCAATTGCGCCTGGTAATAAAAGTCGGTGGCGGCGTACTGCTCGCCAAAGAACAACCAGTTGGCGCCTTTGGCACCGCGCACTTCGCGCTCTTCGAGGAAGGCGCGAAACGGCGCTACCCCTGTGCCGGGGCCGACCATGATCACCGGCACGGCGTCGTCTTCGGGCAGTCGAAAGTGCTTCGACACCTGCGGGAAAATCGCCACTTTGACGGCCTGCCCGCGGTCGGCGAGGAAACTTGAGCAAACACCTTTGCGCTCGCCATAGCGCACGGTCGAAACGGTAAGGTGCACCTGATCTGGATGCGCCAACGGGCTGGAACTGATCGAATAGAGCCGCGGCTGCAACGGCTTGAGCAGGTCAAGCCAGGTGGCCAGCGGCAGGTCCTGGGGGAATGCCTGCAGAACATCGATCAATTGCCGGCCCCAAAGCCAGTCCTGCAATTCTCTTTTGCATTCGGGCCGCAACAGGCGCTGCAGGTCGGCGGTTTGTTGGCTGAACCGCTGCAGTTGCTGCGGGGTGACCTTGGCGATTTCCAGATGCGATTCCATCGCTTCGGCCAAGGGCATGACCGGCTGGCCTTTGAGCTGCACCTGGGCCTGACCATCGAGCTGCATCACAGCCAGCAGTTCCTCGACCAGCGCCGGGCAGTTGCGCGGCCACACACCCAGCGCATCGCCGGCGGCATAGGTGAAACCGCTGCCGGCAAGGTCGAACACCAGCTGGCGGGTTTCCTTGCTGGCGCCCGGGCCATTGAGCAGGCGGTTCTCCAGCAAGGTGGCGGACCAGGGTTGCTGCTTGCTGTAGCTCGCAACGGCTTCGCTCACCGGCAACGGCGCAGCGGCACTGCCCAGCGCTGGCAACAACGCGTCGAGCCAGGTGGCGAAGGCCTCATCGAAGTCGGGCTCGCAGTCGACCCGCGGCAGCAAGCAACGCGCCCCCAGCTCGGCCAGGCGCTGGTCGAGCTTGCGGCCAAACCCGCAGAATTGACCGTAGCTGGAGTCGCCCAGGGCCAGCACGGTATAGGGCACTTCGGCGCAATGAACGCCCTCTTCGCCTTGCAGCGCCTGCCAGAACGCCGTGGCGCTGTCCGGTGCATCGCCATCGCCGAAGGTGCTGGCGATCAGCACCACACTGGCGGCGCCGCGCAACTGCCGCGGGCTCACCGCCTCCATGCAACTGAGCTGCACCTCCAGGCCGGCATTGCGCAAATGCGCAGCGCAGCGTTCGGCCAGTGCCTCGCCGTTACCGGTCTGCGAGGCCCACAGCACCTGGTGACGCGGTACCTCGGCGGGCGCTGCCGGTTGCGCGAACAGCCCGGCCAGCAGACCGTCGACGAACAAGCGTCGCGACGCCGCCAGCGGTGCACTGGCCGGCAAGCTGGGCACGCCCTCGGCACGGGCCTGGTCGAGGCCGAGCAGAAAACCCTGCAGGTAATGACGCTCCTCTTCGGCCAGCACGGGGGCTGGCAGGGTATCCAGGCCGAGAAGGCGAGAAAGGGTCGCGGTGGGCATGCGGGCAGGCTCCGGTATTGGCGTGGCGCCAGTCAGGTCGAGGGCTTCGATGCGTTCGCCAGCAACCCGCTCCAGGGCTACGGCGCAGTGCTTGAACGCGGGTTGCAGCGACAGCGGGTCCACCGCATCACAGGTGACGGCATTGATCGCCAGCTGCTCGCCGACCACATCGTTCCAGTGGAACGGCGCGAAACAATTGCCGGGCATGACCCGGTCGCTGACCCGCGCTGGCAGCACGGCCTGGCCACGGCGGGAACGGATGGCCACCTGGTCCTTGTCGTGGATACCCAGCCGGGCGGCATCCTCGGGGTGGATTTCGACAAAGGGGCCGGGCTCCAGTTTGTTCAGCGCCGGCACCTTGCCGGTCTTGGTCAGGGTGTGCCATTGGTGCTGTACCCGGCCGGTGTTGAGCACCAGCGGGTAGTCGGCGTCTGGCAGCTCTGGCGCGGGGAGCCAGGGCCGGGCGAAGAAACGCGCCTTGCCGCTGGCGGTTGGAAACACCACGCTGGCGGGGTCGCCGTTTTCGACATAACGCAGTGGGCTGCGGTCATCCACCCGGCCGGGGGCGCAGGGCCATTGGCGCGGCTTGTCGCGCAGGGCCTGATAGCTGATACCACGCAGGTCGTAGCCGGTGGCCGGGTTGTAGAAGCGGCGGATTTCGTTGTACACCGCTTCGGCGTCGGGGTAATCGAACGCCTCGGCATAGCCCATGGCGCAGGCGACCCTGGCGATGATCTGCCAGTCCGGCAGGCTCTCACCCGGCGCTTGCACCGCACGGGGCATCAAGGTGAGGTTGCGCTCGCTGTTGATCATCACGCCCTCGCCTTCGGCCCACAGCGCGGCGGGCAGCAGGATGTCGGCGTAGCGGTTGGTTTCGGTATCGAGGAAGGCGTCCTGGGTGATCACCAGCTCAGCGTGGCGCAGGCCGTCGATCACCTGCTGGCGATTCGCGACGCTGGCCACCGGGTTGCTGCAGATGATCCAGCAGGCTTTCACGTCACCCGCCTTCATCTGCTCGAACACCGCCACTGTGCCTTCGCCGCCTTCTGCGCGCAGGCTACCGGGGGCCATGCCCCACTGCGCCTCGACGAAGCTGCGGTCGCCTGCGACCAACGCCGAGCGCTGGCCGGGCAGGCCCGGCCCCATGTAGCCCATTTCGCGCCCGCCCATGGCATTGGGCTGGCCTGTGAGCGAAAACGGCCCGCTGCCGGGCCGGCAGATGGCGCCGGTGGCCAGGTGCAGGTTGCACAGCGCGTTGCTGTGCCAGGTGCCATGCACGCTCTGGTTCAAACCCATGGTCCAGCAGCTCATCCACTGCCCGGCAGTGCCGATCAGCTCGGCAGCTTGGCGGATGTCGGCTTCCGAGAGCCCGGTGATGGCCGCCACGCGTTCCGGCGTGTAGTCGTCGAGGAACGTGGGCAGCTCATCCCAGCCCTCGGTGTGGCGGGCGATGAATTCGCGGTTGGTCTGGCCGTTGCGGTGCAGCAGGTGCAGCAGGCCGTTGAGCAGGGCCAGGTCGCTGCCGGGGCGCACCTGCAGGAACAGGTCGGCCTTGTCGGCGGTGGCGGTGCGGCGCGGGTCGACGACGATCAACTTTGCCCCGGCTTTGACGCGGTCCAGCAGGCGCAGGAAGAGGATCGGGTGGCAGTCGGCCATGTTCGCACCGATCACCAGGAATAGGTCCGCGCGCTCGAAGTCCTGGTAGCTGCCAGGCGGGCCGTCGGCGCCGAGGGACAGTTTGTAGCCGCTGCCAGCACTGGCCATGCACAGGCGCGAGTTGGATTCGATATGGCGGGTACGAATAAAGCCTTTGGCCAGCTTGTTGGCCAGGTATTGGGCTTCCAGCGACATCTGCCCCGAGACATACAGTGCCACGGCATCCGGGCCATGCTGGTCGATGATGCCGCGCAGCCGCTCGGCGGCTTGGGCGATAGCCTGGTCCAGGCTGCTGCGTGCCGGTTCGTGGTCGCGTTGCTGGCGCACAAATGCACGTTCCATACGCCCGGCGGCGGTCAGCGGAATGTGTGCGGTAAGGCCCTTGGTGCACAGCCGGCCGAAGTTGCTCGGGTGCTGCTTGTCGCCGCTGACCTTGCTGACCTTGCCGTCGGCCACGCTCATGACGATGCCACAGCCGACGCCGCAATAGGGGCAGACGCTGCGGACTTCAGTACGGGTCATGGGCGGGTCTCCTGGAGCAAACGCAAAAGGCGCCGGCTGCCCCGGCTTGCTTGGCAAGCGGGGGCAACACGGCGCCTTTGTCGTGAAGGGTTGAAGGCGGTCGACGTTGACGGCCTTGGTAAAGGTCAGTCAGCAATTGTTGGGCCAGCTGCAGTCCTGAGGGGCGCAAGGCCGCACCTTCAGGGCCTCTGTCGTTGCTGCAGGGCCGAGGTGTATCAGGAACAGGCCGCGCAGCAGCCCCAAAACGGTGACCAACGCACCATCAGGTGGCAGCCATGACGCTCATGGCGCTATGCTGAAAGCTTTCCGCCGCAGAGCTACTTCGCCCCCACTATGTCCCAGGTGATCCTCAAGACCCCCGCTCAACTCGACCTGATGCGCAACGCCGGCCGTTTACTGGCCCAGGTGTTCGCCGACCTCGACAGTTTCATCCGCCCCGGCGTGACCACGATGCAGATCAACGACCGCGCCGAGGCGTTCATCGTCAGCACCCTCAAGGCACGCCCGGCGAGCAAGGGCCAGTACGGGTTCCCCTACGCGCTCAATACCTCGGTGGACCATGTGGTCTGCCACGGCATGCCCAAGGCGGATGAAGTGCTAAAGGAAGGGTCGATCATCAATGTCGACATCACCCTGGAACAAGGCGGCTACATCGCCGACTCGTCGAAGATGTACAGCGTCGGTGAGGTGAGCGACAATGCCCGCAGGTTGGTCGAGACCACCTACGATGCGCTGTGGAAAGGCATCGAACAGGTGCGCCCAGGGGCAACGCTTGGCGACATCGGCCATGCCATCCAGCTACACGCCGAGGCTGCCGGCTACAGCGTGGTACGCGAGTACTGTGGGCATGGTATCGGCCAGCAGATGCATGAAGGGCCCGAGGTGCTGCATTTCGGCCAGCGCGGCATGGGCATGAAGCTCAAGCCCGGGATGGTGTTTACCATCGAGCCGATGATCAACCAAGGTGGGCGAGGCACGCGGACGTTGAAGGACGGCTGGACAGTGATTACCCGCGACCACACGTTGTCGGCGCAGTGGGAGCATACCGTGGCAGTGACAGAAGATGGGGTTGAGGTGCTGACGTTACGGCAGGAAGAGCGCAATCGCTGATGCGGGCGTAGAAACAAAAAAAGCGACCCTAAGGTCGCTTTTTTTGTAACTTCCGGGTGTTCAGTGGGCCCTGGAAGTTGAATATGGCGCAGCGGACGGGACTCGAACCCGCGACCCCCGGCGTGACAGGCCGGTATTCTAACCGACTGAACTACCGCTGCGCTATTTCATCGAGTGGTGGGTGATGACGGGATCGAACCGCCGACCCTCTGCTTGTAAGGCAGATGCTCTCCCGGCTGAGCTAATCACCCTTCGTCTCGGTGAGGCGCGCATTCTACGGAGGAACCGACACCTTGGCAAGTGCTTGGCCGGTTTTTTTTCACAGCCCGGCAAGATACAAAATGCAAAACAAAAAAAGCGACCCTAAGGTCGCTTTCTCTGTTACTTCCGGGTGTTCAGTAGGCCCTGGAAGTTGAATATGGCGCAGCGGACGGGACTCGAACCCGCGACCCCCGGCGTGACAGGCCGGTATTCTAACCGACTGAACTACCGCTGCGCTATACATCGAGTGGTGGGTGATGACGGGATCGAACCGCCGACCCTCTGCTTGTAAGGCAGATGCTCTCCCGGCTGAGCTAATCACCCTTCGTCTCGGTGTGGCGCGCATTCTACGGAGGGAGTGCCACCCTGGCAAGCACATTTTTCAACTTTTCTAAAAAAAATTCCCAGGGCTTTCAAAGACCTAGCGCAATCGGCCGTTTCCTGCCGCTTTACCACTGCTGGCCCTGTGACAGGGCTGGCCTGGAACGGCCGCTCGGAGAATAATGCCCCCCTTATGCATTAAGGAGAGACTCACCCTCATGTGGTTCAAGAACCTGCTGTCCTACCGCCTCACCCAGGAAGTGCCGTTCGAGGCTGAAGCACTGGAAGCCGCCCTGGCCAGCAAGCCGGCCCGCCCCTGCGCCAGCCAGGAGCTGACCACCTATGGTTTCGTCGCGCCGTTCGGCAAAGGCGAAGACGCTCCCCTGGTGCATGTCAGCGGCGAATTCCTGCTGATTGCCGCACGCAAGGAAGAACGCATCCTGCCAAGCAGCGTCGTCAACGATGCGGTTAAAGAGAAAGTCGAAGAGATCGAGACCGAGCAGATGCGCAAGGTCTATAAAAAGGAACGCGACCAGATCAAGGACGAGATCATCCAGGCGTTCTTGCCGCGTGCGTTCATCCGCCGCTCGATGATCTTCGCGGCCATCGCCCCGCGCCTGGGCATGATCCTGGTCAACTCGGCCAGCGCCAAGCGTGCCGAAGACCTGCTGTCGACCCTGCGCGAAGTGATGGGCTCGCTGCCGGTGCGCCCGGCCACCGTGAAAATCGCGCCGGTCGCGACCATGACCGACTGGGTCAAGTCGCAACAGGCCGCCGAAGGCTTCTATGTACTGGACGAATGCGAACTGCGCGACACCGCAGAAGACGGCGGCATCGTGCGCTGCAAGCGCCAGGACCTGACCGGCGAGGAAATCCAGCTGCACCTGAGCACCGGCAAGGTGGTGACCCAGCTTGCCCTGGCCTGGCAGGACAAACTGTCGTTCGTGCTGGACGACAAGATGGTCATCAAGCGCCTGAAGTTCGAGGAACTGCTGCAGGAGCAGGCCGAACAGGATGGTGGTGATGAAGCCGCGCAGCAGTTCGATGCCAGCTTCCTGCTGATGATGATGACTTTCACCGAATTCCTGCCGGTGCTGTTCGAAGCACTGGGTGGGGAAGAGATTCCGCAAGGGGTCTGAGCAGGATGATCGACCGGTGCTGGCCTTGAAGTATGCTGCGCCAGCACCGGCCTTTCGCGGGCAAGCCTGCGAAGAGTCCATCGAAAATCACACCTATAAGTACAAGGACTTGCCCATGCGTGCCCTCGCCGCCTTCAGCCGCTTCGTCGGCAACACCTTCGCCCTGTGGGTGCTGGTGTTCGCCTGCCTGGCCTTCCTGCAACCGCAATGGTTCATCGCGCTCAAGGTTGCCATCGTGCCGCTGCTGGGCCTGGTGATGTTCGGCATGGGCCTGACCCTCAAACTCGACGACTTCGCCGCCCTCGCCCGCCAGCCCTGGCGCGTGGCGCTCGGGGTGGTCGCGCACTTCGTGATCATGCCCGGCATGGCCTGGCTGCTCTGCCAGTTGTTCCAGCTGCCAGCGGAAATCGCCGTGGGCGTGATCCTGGTCGGCTGTTGCCCGAGCGGCACGGCATCGAACGTGATGGTGTGGCTGTCCAAGGGCGACCTGGCGCTGGCGGTGGCGATCGCTGCGGTGACCACCCTGCTGGCACCACTGTTGACCCCGGCGCTGATCTGGTTCCTGGCCTCGGCCTGGCTGCCGGTGTCCTTCATGGACATGTTCTGGTCGATCCTGCAGCTGGTGATGCTGCCGATCGTGCTCGGCGTGCTGGCCCAGCGCCTGCTGGGTGCGCGGGTGCAGCTGGCAGTGCAGGTGCTGCCGCTGGTGTCGGTGGTGAGCATCGTCATGATCGTCTGCGCGGTGGTGGCGGCCAGCCAGGCGAAGATCGCCGAATCGGGGCTGCTGATCATGGCGGTGGTGGTGCTGCACAACAGCTTTGGTTACCTGCTGGGCTACCTCACCGGCAAGTTCTGCAAGCTGCCACTGGCGCAGCGCAAATCGCTGGCACTGGAGGTGGGGATGCAGAACTCGGGATTGGGGGCGGCGCTGGCAGCGGCGCACTTCTCGCCGCTGGCGGCAGTGCCGAGTGCGCTGTTCAGCGTTTGGCACAATATTTCCGGGGCACTGCTGTCGACCTGGTTCCGGCGCATGGGGGCGCCTTCACCTGAAGCTGAAAACGGCGAGCCTGTGCGCCACTGACTTGCCATCTCACCTGCAAATGGGCACTCTGGTGCCCACTGTGAGGACGGCCTCACGACGCACCGCGTGACCATTCCGGGGACGGCCCCATCATTCAAACGATGGAGACATACTCATGTCCTGGATCATCCTGTTCTTCGCCGGCCTGTTCGAGGTTGGCTGGGCTGTCGGCCTCAAATACACCGACGGCTTCACCCGCCCACTCCCCACCGTGCTCACCGTCGGCGCCATGGTCATCAGCCTGGGCCTGCTGGGCCTTGCAATGAAGGAACTGCCACTGGGCACCGCTTATGCCATCTGGACCGGCGTGGGCGCAGTGGGCACAGTGATCGCGGGGATCATCCTGTTCGGCGAATCCATGGCCCTGGTGCGGCTGGTCAGTGTGGCGCTGATCGTCTGCGGCCTGATCGGCCTGAAAGTCAGCGCCAGCTGACCACCCCCCGCTTAGCGCAGGTCGCCGCGCAAGCGGCTGACTTGCTCACGCAACAGCTCTGGCTGCGCAGCCTCCACCGGGATGGCGGCGCCCGCCACGATGGTCACGCGTGACCACAAGCGCTTGAAGAAGCCCTTGCCGGGATCACGGCTGAAGAAACTCCCCCACAGCCCCCGCAGCGCCAACGGGATCACCGGCACAGGGGTTTCTTCCAGAATGCGGCTGACACCGCCCCTGAATACATCGATCTCGCCATCGCCGGTCAGCTTGCCTTCCGGGAAGATGCACACCACCTCCCCCGCCGCCAGGTAGTGGGCGATGCGGGCGAACGCGCGTTCATAGATGGCAGGGTCCTCATTGCGCCCGGCAATCGGAATGGCGCCTGCGGTGCGGAACACGAAGTTGAGCACCGGCAGGTTGTAGATCTTGTAGTACATGACGAAACGGATCGGCCGACGGATCGCCCCGCCGAGCAGCAGCGCATCGACGAACGACACATGGTTGCACACCAGCAGCGCGGCGCCTTCGTCCGGGATGCGCTCGAGGTCGCGGTGCTCCACGCGGTACATCGAATGGCTGAGCAGCCAGATCAGGAAGCGCATGGTGAATTCGGGCACGATCCTGAAGATATAGGCGTTGACCAGGATATTGAGCAGCGACACCACCAGGAACAGCTGCGGGATGCTCAAGTCGGCGAGGCCCATCAACACGATGGTAAGGACCGCCGACACCACCATGAACAAGGCATTGAGAATGTTGTTGGCGGCGATCACGCGCGCCCGCTGGTCTTCGGCGGTACGCGCCTGGATCAGCGCATACAGCGGCACGATATAGAAGCCGCCGAACACCCCCAACCCGACGATCGACACGAGGATCCACCAGGCCTGGCCCATGCCTAGCAACTGCAACCAGTCGTGCGGCACTGCCGCAGCCGGCACATCGCCGGAATGCCACCACCAGAGCAGGCCGAACAGGGTCAGGCCGAACGAGCCAAACGGCACCAGGCCGATCTCGACCTTGCGCCCACTGAGGCGTTCGCACAGCAGCGAGCCCAGGGCGATGCCGACCGAAAACAGGGTCAGCACCAGTGTCACCACCGTGCCATCACCGTGCAGCCAGTCCTTGGCGTAGGCTGGGATCTGGGTCAGGTAGATGGCGCCGACAAACCAGAACCATGAGTTGCCGACGATCGAACGCGACACCGCTGGCGGCTGGCCCAGGCCCATGCGCAGGATCACCCAGGACTGCTTGAAGATGTTCCAGTCCAGCGGCATCTGCGGTGATACCGCTGCGGCGCGGGGGATCCAGCGGCTGGCCAGGTAACCCAGCACTGCGGTGCCGACCACCCCGCCCGCCACCACCGTGGCATAGCTGTCGCTGGCCATCATCACCCCGGCGCCAATGGTGCCGGCCAGGATGGCAAGGAAGGTACCCATCTCCACCAGGCCATTGCCGCCAACCAGCTCTTCTTCACGCAGGGCCTGGGGCAGGATCGAGTATTTCACCGGGCCGAACAACGCCGAGTGGGTACCCATGCCGAACAGGGCCACCAGCATCAGCGCCAGGTGGTTGGTGACAAAGCCCAGCGCGCCGATGGCCATGATGGCGATTTCGGCCAGCTTGATCGCGCGGATCAGCGCGTCCTTGGCGAACTTCTCGCCAAACTGGCCACCCAGCGCCGAGAACAGGAAAAACGGCAGGATAAACAGCAAGGCGCAGAGGTTGACCCAGATCGAACGGTCGCCATCGCCAAGGCTGAGCTTGAACAGGATCGCCAAAATCAGCGACTGCTTGAACAGGTTGTCGTTGAAGGCACCCAGTGACTGGGTGATGAAAAACGGCAGGAAGCGCCGTTTGCCGAGCAAGGTGAATTGCGAGGAATGACTCATCGTCCTTGTTCCCTGAGGGGCTTTAGTCATTGGAGGCCCGTAGGCCGCAAGAAGCCACAAATCTGCACGGGAAACCCTGGCGTTGGCAAGCAGTGCGCGCCGGGGCCAACACCTGCATGGCCTGATGGCAGATTGCCCCCAAATTGATTACAGATTTTGTTACATCTGCCGATAATTCATATAGATGACTATATCTGACAGAAGTAACGGACCTACGGTCTCCTCCAACGCATAAGAAAAGGAGCTCAGCAGTATATGTTTACCTGGTTCGGCGACGTGAAAATCGCCCACAAACTTTTCCTCGGTTTCGGCCTGGTGCTGTGCCTGACTTTGATCCAGTCGCTGATCGGTTGGAATGGCCTCGGTAGCCTGGTGCGGCGCAGTGAAGTGGTCAGCGACGTCTCGCGCCTCAACGATGCACTCGGTGACCTGCGCGAAGCCCGCCTGCGCCATGCCATGGCCAACGGCGGGGAAAACGAAGGCAAGGCGTTGCAACAGGCACTGCAAGCGTTTCAGGCGCCGCTGGCGCAGTTGCGCGGGACGCTGGTAAAGCCACAAAGCCTCGCGCTGGTCGACAAGGCCGAGCAGACGCTGAACGGGTATGCCGCCGGCCAGGCACGCAGCTTCCAGTCGTACCAGAAGATGCGCGCAGCGCAGAAGGAAATGGGCACCCTCGCCAGCAACGCGTTCGCCAGCATCGAGGCGATTCGCAAGCAGGTCCGCGCCCTGCCCGACGCCGAGCAGCGCTTTGTGCGCAGCGAAGCGATCAACCAGATCCGCGAAAACCTGATCCTGCTGCGCTACCACGTGCGCGGCTACACGGGTAACACCAACGCTGACACCGAACAGCTGATGAACGCGCAGATCGCCACCACGGTGAACGACCTGCCCGGCCTGGTGGCGCGGTTCAATGGCGGCTTCGCCGAGCAATTCACCACGATGAACCAGCAGGTGCGTGCTTATGCCGAAGCGGTAGAGGCGTTTCGGGGTGAAGTCAGCAAACTGGTCGAGTACCGCGCCGCCATGGCTGCAGGCATCGACACGCTTAACGGCCTGATCGGCCAACTGCTCGATGCCCAGGCGGTGTCGGTGGTCAGCGACAGCCAGTTCGCCAGGAACCTGCAGATCATCACCACGGTATTGGCGCTGTTGATCGGCATCCTCGCCGCCGTGGTCATCGCCCGGCAGATCAGCACCCCGCTGCAGCAAGCCTTGCGCGCCATGCAGCAGGTGGCTGCCGGTGATCTCAGCGAGCAACCTGCCAGCCGCCGCCGCGACGAAGTCGGCCAGTTGCAGAATGCCTTGCAGGGCATGACCCGCAACCTGCGCGAGCTGATCGCCCAGGTGCGCGACGGCATTTCGCAGATTGCCAGTGCCACCGAGGAGCTGTCGGCGATCACCGAGCAGACCAGCGCCGGGGCCAACAACCAGAAGGTCGAAACCGACCAGGTGGCCACCGCCATGCAGGAAATGGCCGCCACCGTACACGAGGTGGCGCGCAATGCCGGCGAGGCCTCGCTCGCGGCCAGTGCCACGGATGAAGAAGCCCGCGAAGGCGACAGCGTGGTCAACCGCGCCGTCGCGCAGATTGGCCGCCTGGCCAGCCAGGTGGACGCCACCGGCGAAGCCATGGGTGCACTGCGCAGCGAAAGCCAGCGCATCGGCAAGGTGATGGACGTGATCAAGGCCGTGGCCGAACAAACCAACCTGCTGGCGCTCAATGCCGCGATCGAGGCGGCCCGTGCTGGTGAGGCAGGCCGGGGCTTTGCCGTAGTGGCGGATGAAGTGCGCAGCCTGGCCCAGCGCACCCAGGCGTCGACCCTGGAGATCGAGTCGGCGATCGGCAGCCTGGAGCAAGGCACCCGCTCGGTGAGCGAGCTGATGGAACAGAGCCAGAGCCTGACCGAGAGCAGCGTGGCACTGGTGCGTGAAGCGGGTGTGGCGCTGGAGGGGATTACCCAAAGGGTGTCGGGGATCCAGCTGATGAACCAGCAGATTGCTGCAGCCTCGGAGCAGCAAAGTGCGGTGGCCGAAGAGATCAGCCGCAGCGTGGTAACGGTGAGGGATATTTCAGAGCAGACGGCTGAGGCCAGCCAGCAGACTTCTGCGTCCAGTGTCGAGCTGGCGCGCCTCGGTGGGCAGTTGCAGCAGATGATCAGCCGGTTCCGGTTCTGATAGTGGGCGGGCAGTAACGGCCCTATCGCGGGCAAGCCCGCTCCTACAGGCTGCGCGATACCTGTAGGAGCGGGCTTGCCCGCGATGAGGCCAGCACTGACGCTGCATCACTCGAACCCGAACAACCCCCGCGCCGTATCCACCAACAGCGCCCGACGCAGTTCGGCCGAACACCCCAGCGCCTCGAACTGCTCGACCACCGCGGCAAAGCTCACCGCCGATTCATGCTGGGTGTGCGGCCAGTCACTGCCCCACATCAAACGCTCGGCACCATAGTGCGCCTCAAGGGCCCCCAGCGCCTGGCGCGCAAACGCCAGGTTCTGCTCCGGCGAACCCTCCAGGCGATAGATGCCGGACACCTTGACCCAGACCCTGCCCTTGCCACCCAGTGTCAGCAGCTCGGCAAACCCCGGCTGCCCCAAGCCCAGGCGTGCGTCGGGCCGGCCAAAATGGTCGACGACGAGGTTCAGGCCATACGGCTCCAGCGCCCGAACCAGCGCCGGAATGTCCGCCACATGGCGGTGCAGCTCCACGTGCCAGCCCTGCTCGCCGATACGCTCCAGCAAGGTTTGCCATGGCCTGGCACGCAGATCAGGCAAGGCCTGGCCCATGAGATTCAGGCGCACGCCCCTGACCCCAAGGCCGGCCATTTCTTCCAGGGTTTCGCGCTCGACGTCCTGCTCCAGCATCACCACCCCGCGCAACTGCCCCGGCACGGTCTGCAGGGCGCTGAGCAGGTAACGGTTGTCGGTGCCCAGGAAACTGGGCTGCACCAGCACGCCATGGCTGAAGCCATGGCCCTGCAACTGGCCCAGGTAATCGCCCAGCGGCGCGTCGTAACTCGGCGCGTAGCGGCGCTCGCTGGCCAGGTTCAGGCCACGGCTGAACACGTGGGCATGGCTGTCGATGGCGGTAATCAATGAAGCTGGAACGTCGGGCATGGTTTTCAGTCGGGACAAGGGTCAGGGTTACTTGGCGGCAGCGCCGGCAATGTGTGGCGCGGAGGTGGCCTCAAGGTTGCGGCCGCGGGTTTCCGGCAGGCACAGTGCGGCGATCATGGCAACGCCGTAAGCGATGCCAGCGTCGATGCCGATCGCGCTGCCCAGCGACATGGACTCGCTCATGTGGCCGACCAGAAACGGGAACACTGCCGACAGCACACGGCCAAAGTTGTAGCAGAAGCCAACACCGGCGCCGCGCACATCGGCCGGGTACAGTTCGTTGAAGAACGACCCCAGGCTGGCCGGAATACCGGCGGCGAAGAAGCCCAGCGGGAAGCCCAGGAACAGCATCTGGGTGTTGGTCAGCGGGAAGAACACATAAGCCTGCACGGTCAGCACGCAGCACAGGGCGAACAGCAGGATGTTCTTGCGTCGGCCGATGCGGTCGATCAGCAGGCCGCTGATCACGCAACCGCACCAGAAGGCGAAGATGATCACCGCCAGGTAGCCGCCGGAGTTCAGCACCGAAAGGTTGCGTTCAGTCTTGAGGAAGGTGGGCAACCAGGTCATCACCGCATGATAGCCGCCGTGAGCACCCAGCCCCAACAGGCCGCCAAGCAGGGTCACGCGCAGCAGCTCGGGGCGGAAGATGCCGGCCATCGATTTGAAGAAGCTGACCGGAATGGCCTTTTCCTTCTGCAGGCGTTGGAAGCTGTCTGGCTCTTCCACGTTGCGGCGCACCCAGATGATCAGCAGCGACGGCAGCAGGCCGACGAAGAACATCACCCGCCAGGCGTATTCCGCCGGCACCAGCGAGTAGATCAGCGTGAACAGTGCCACCGCCAGCCCCCAGCCCACCGCCCAGGCGCTCTGCACCGTGCCCATGACCTTGCCGCGGTATTTCGGGTTGATGGTCTCGGCCATCAACACCGCCCCCGCTGCCCACTCACCACCGATGCCAAAGCCTTGCATGGCCTTGACGAACAGCAGCGGGTAGAAGCCGGTGACGAATGCCGACAGGAAGGTAAAGAAGGAGAACCAGAGGATCATCCACTGCAGGGTGCGCACGCGGCCATAACGGTCCGACAGGGTGCCGCCGAGCCAGCCACCGATGGCCGAGGTGACCAGGGTGAGGCCGCTGATCAGGCCGGCGTCGCCCTTGGTCAGGGAGAACGCGGCAATCAGCGCCGGGATGGCCAGGCCGAACATCTGCACTTCCAGCGCATCAAGCGACCAGCCGCCGAAGCAGGCCCAGAACGTCTTGCGTTCCCTTGAGGTGATCTGGCGGTACCAGCTGAACATGATTTTTATCCTTCTTGGTCGTGTGTGTGACGGCCGGGCGTACCGAAGCTCTGGGCACGCTGGCGACCGGGCAGGCGAAGCCACCGCGCCGTGGCAGAACGGCGCAGACGGGTAACAGGGCGAAACAGCCGTGGTCAGCGAATGTCGATGCGGTACCGGAAGTGCTGGGCATGGCCACGCGAGCGGCGCCATTCCAACGGTTTGCCGGCGTAGTCACGGGCCAGACGCTCGATCACCACCACCGGGCTGTCGGCCGGCAGTTGCAACAAGCGCCCATGCACCGCATCGACCGCCTCGGCGGTCAGGGTTTCCTCGGCGTAGGCGACCACCTGGCCGCACAGCTCTTCGTAGATCGGGTAAAGCAGCGGGCCCTTGCTCTGCAGCTCGACCTCGAGCAGCGGCTGGAACGTCTGGCGCGGCAGCCAGATTTCTTCAGCCAGCACTGGCTGGGCGCCGAGCAGACGGGTACGGACGATACGAATCACCTCGGCCTCGGCCGCCAGCCCCAATGCCTCGGCAACCGCTGACGGTGCCGGTACGGGCTCGATGGAGAGGATGCGGCTTTGCGGCATCACCCGTTCGCCGTTGGCGCTTTCGAACCGGAAGAAGCGGAACAGCGAAGACTGGAACTGCGGGCGGCGGATAAAGGTGCCGCGGCCTTGCTGGCGTTCCAGCACCCCTTCGGCCACCAGCACGTCGACCGCCTTGCGCACCGTGCCGACGGACATGTCGAACTCGGTCGCCAGTGCCGCTTCGGTGGGGATCGCTTCGCCGGGGCGCCAGCGGTTATTGGCAATCTGCTCGATCAGGTGGTCGCGCAGTTGCTGGTAGCGGGGTAGTCGAGCATCACCGGACAATGGGGGCATGGTCGCTCTCGTCTTGTTATATAAACATATATATGAATTTTTCCGAGAGTATTCCCGCTGGATGGCAGGGTGTCAATCCTCCGCTGGTCGCCTGTGCAGGCCTCTTCACCGGCCAGCCGCAGCGCCGCACCGGTGCGCCTACAACCATCGTCTGCGCTGAC
Organism: Pseudomonas sp. LFS044; assembly: GCF_047978245.1. Taxonomy (NCBI): domain Bacteria; kingdom Pseudomonadati; phylum Pseudomonadota; class Gammaproteobacteria; order Pseudomonadales; family Pseudomonadaceae; genus Pseudomonas; species Pseudomonas sp. LFS044. The sequence continues at coordinate 29,107 of NZ_JBFPFX010000037.1, read as the reverse complement.
GAACGCTCAGCTGCGTGCCAAACTGGTTGATCGGGACCGCGTTATCTTTCTTGCTTCGGAGTTTTCATGTCGTTGTCCAGCGGGCTGATCGCCGTGGTCGCCCTGGCCTATATGGCCGTCATGTTCGCCATCGCCTTCTATGGCGACCGCCGCAGCACGCCGCTGCCGCCGCGCCTGCGCGCTTGGGTGTACAGCCTGTCACTGGCGGTGTACTGCACCAGCTGGACGTTCTTTGGCGCGGTCGGCCAGGCGGCCGAACAGCTGTGGGCGTTCCTGCCGATCTACCTGGGCCCGATCCTGCTGCTGCTGTTCGCACCCTGGGTGCTGCAGAAGATGGTGCTGATCAGCAAGCAACAGAACATCACCTCGATCGCCGACTTCATCGCCGCCCGCTATGGCAAGTCACAGACGCTGGCAGTGGTGGTGGCGCTGATCTGCCTGGTGGGCGTGTTGCCCTACATCGCCCTGCAGCTCAAGGGCATCGTGCTCGGCGTGAACCTGCTGATTGGCGCCAATGCCGATGCCACCGGCACCCGGGTGCAGGACACGGCGCTGGTGGTGTCGCTGGTGCTGGCGCTGTTCGCCATCGTCTTCGGCACGCGCAGCCTGGACGTCACCGAACACCACCGCGGCATGGTCCTGGCGATTGCCTTCGAGTCCCTGATCAAGCTGCTGGCCTTCCTTGCGGTCGGCGTGTTCGTGGTGTTCAACCTGTATGACGGCTTTGATGACCTGTTCACCCAGGCTCGCCAGTCGATCCACCTGGAAAGCTACTGGCAGGAGACCATCAACTGGCCGTCGATGGTGGTGCAGACGGCCGTGGCGATGATGGCGATCATCTGCCTGCCGCGGCAGTTCCACGTGACCGTCGTGGAGAACATCGAGCCGCAGGACATGCGCCTGGCGCGCTGGGTGTTCCCGATGTACCTGGCCCTGGCCGCGCTGTTCGTGGTGCCGATTGCCCTGGCCGGGCAGATGCTGCTGCCCGGTACGGTGATATCCGACTCGTTCGTGATCAGCCTGCCGCTGGCCGAAGCGCACCCGAGCCTGGCCTTGCTGGCCTTCATCGGCGGCGCCTCGGCCGCCACCGGCATGGTCATCGTCGAGGCTGTGGCGCTGTCGACCATGGTGTCCAACGACATGCTCCTGCCTTGGCTGCTGCGCCGCAACAACGCCGAACGGCCGTTCGAGGTGTTCCGCCACTGGATGCTGTCGGTGCGCCGGGTGACCATTGTGGTGATCCTGCTCCTGGCCTACGTCAGCTATCGCCTGCTGGGCTCCACTGCAAGCCTGGCGACCATCGGCCAGATTGCCTTCGCCGCCGTGACCCAACTGACCCCGGCCATGCTCGGCGCGCTGTACTGGAAGCAGGCCAACCGCCGCGGCGTGTTCGCCGGCCTGGCGGCGGGCATTTTCCTATGGTTCTACACCCTGGTACTGCCGATCACCGCCCACAGCCTCGGCTGGTCGCTGGAGCTGTTCCCAGGCCTTGCCTGGCTGCATGGCAACCCACTGAGCCTGCCGATCACCCCCCTCACGCAAGGCGTGGTGCTGTCGCTGGCGGGCAACTTCACCCTGTTCGCCTGGGTCTCGATGCTGTCACGCACCCGCGTGTCGGAGCACTGGCAGGCCGGGCGGTTCATCGGCCAGCAGACCAGCGCGCGGCCCAATGGCAAACCGCTGCTGGCGGTGCAGATCGATGACCTGCTGACCCTGGCTTCGCGCTTTGTCGGCGAGGAACGTGCACGGCAAAGCTTTATCCGCTTCGCCTACCGCCAGGGCAAAGGCTTCAACCCCAACCAGAACGCCGACGGCGACTGGATCGAACACACCGAACGCCTGCTCGCCGGCGTGCTCGGCAGCTCCTCGACCCGCGCCGTGGTCAAAGCGGCCATCGAAGGCCGCGACATGCAGCTGGAAGATGTGGTGCGTATCGCCGACGAAGCCAGCGAGGTGCTGCAGTTCAACCGCGCTCTGCTGCAAGGCGCCATCGAGAACATCAATCAGGGCATCAGCGTTGTCGACCAGAACCTTCACCTGGTGGCCTGGAACCGCCGTTACCTGGAACTGTTCAACTACCCCGACGGGCTGATCAGCGTCGGCCGGCCGATTGCCGACATCATCCGCTACAACGCCGAACGCGGCCTGTGCGGCCCCGGCGAGGCACAGGTGCATGTAGCCCGGCGCCTGCACTGGATGCGCCAGGGCCGTGCGCATTCGTCCGAGCGATTGTTCCCCAATGGCCGGGTGATCGAGCTGATCGGCAACCCGATGCCCGGCGGTGGTTTCGTCATGAGTTTCACCGACATCACCCCCTTCCGCGAGGCCGAACAGGCATTGCGCGACGCCAACGAGGGGCTGGAGCAGCGCGTGGCCGAGCGCACCCATGAACTGTCGCAGCTCAACCAGGCCCTGTCGGAAGCCAAGAGCCAGGCAGAAGCGGTCAGCAAGTCCAAGACCCGCTTCCTGGCAGCGGTCAGCCACGACCTGATGCAACCCCTCAATGCCGCACGGCTGTTCTCCGCCGCCCTGTCGCAGCACGCCGAGGGTTTGAACGATGAAGCCCAGCAGCTGGTCCAGCACATGGACAGTTCGTTGCGCTCGGCCGAGGAACTGATCAGCGACCTGCTGGATATCTCGCGCCTGGAAAACGGCAAGATCACCCCGGACGCCAAGCCGTTCGCCCTCAACGACCTGTTCGACACGCTGGGCGCCGAATTCAAGGTGCTGGCCGCCGAGAAAGGGTTGGAGTTCCGCCTGCGCGGCAGCCGGTTGCGGGTGGACAGCGACATGAAACTGCTGCGCCGGGTGCTGCAGAACTTCCTTACCAATGCCCTGCGCTATGGCAAGAGCCCGATATTGCTGGGTGCACGCCGCCAGGGTGAGCAGCTGTGGCTGGAAGTATGGGACCGCGGCCCGGGCATCGCCGACGACAAGCTGCAGGTGATTTTCCAGGAATTCAAACGCCTGGACAGCCACCAGACCCGCGCCGAGAAAGGCCTGGGGCTGGGCCTGGCGATTGCCGACGGCCTGTGCCGGGTGCTTGGCCACCCACTACAAGTGCGCTCATGGCCTGGCAAAGGCACGGTGTTCCGCGTCAGCGTGCCAATCGCCCGCCAGGCCGCAGTCGCGCCGACAGCACCGGTGGAACAGGCCAGCCAGCCGCTGGGCGGCCTGCAGGTGCTGTGCATCGACAATGAAGACAGCATCCTGATCGGCATGAACAGCCTGCTCAGCCGCTGGGGCTGCACGGTATGGACAGCGCGCAACCGCGCCGAATGCGAGGCCTTGCTGAGCGAGGGCATGCGCCCGCACCTGGCGCTGGTGGACTACCACCTGGATGACGGCGATACCGGCACCGCGCTGATGGGCTGGCTACGTGCCCGCCTGGGTGAGCCGGTGCCGGGCGTGGTGATCAGTGCCGACGGCAGCAAGGAAACCCTGGCCACGGTGCACGCCGCCGGCCTGGACTACCTGGCCAAGCCGGTCAAGCCGGCGGCCTTGCGCGCCCTGCTCAATCGCCATCTGAGCCTGGTTCAGTAACGGCCTCGTCCGGCAGTTTTTCATCCGTCAGTGCCCGTTCCAGCAGGTCGGCCGGCAGGCTCTTGCTGGCACGGGCGCCGAGCAGCTTGAGCTGTTCGCTGCGGCTGACCAGGTTGCCGCGCCCTTCGCAGAGTTTATTGCGCGCCGCAGCGTAGGCCTTGTCGACCTGCTGCAGGCGGCTGCCCAGCTCGTCCAGGTCCTGGATGAACAGCACGAACTTGTCGTATAGCCAGCCGGCGCGCTCGGCGATCTCGCGGGCGTTCTGCCCCTGGCGCTCCTGCTTCCACAGGCTGTCGATCACCCGTAACGTGGCGAGCAAGGTGGTTGGGCTGACGATCACGATCTGCCGGTCGAACGCTTCCTGGAACAGGTTCGGCTCGGCCTGCAAGGCTGCCGAAAACGCCGCTTCGATGGGTACGAACAGCAGCACGAAATCCAGGCTGTGCAGCCCTTCGAGGCGGCTGTAGTCCTTGCTCGACAAGCCTTTGACGTGGCTGCGCAGCGACTGCACGTGCTGCTTGAGCGCGTTCTCGTCGCTGCTGCTGACATACTGCTGGTAGGCGGTCAGGCTGACCTTGGCGTCGACCACCACCTGTTTGTCGCCCGGCAGCAGGATCAGCACGTCGGGCTGGAAGCGCTCGCCATCGGCGCTCTTCAGGCTGACCTGGGTCTGGTACTCGCGGCCCTTCTCCAGGCCGGCATGTTCCAGCACGCGCTCGAGGATCAGTTCGCCCCAGTTGCCCTGGGTCTTCTGGCCTTTGAGCGCCTGGGTGAGGTTGGTGGCTTCGTCGGACAGGCGCTGGTTGAGCTGCTGCAGGCGCTCCAGTTCCTTGCCCAGCGAGAAACGCTCACGCGCTTCTTGCTGGTAGCTTTCCTCGACGCGCTTTTCAAAGGCGTGGATGCGTTCCTTGAGCGGGTCGAGCAACTGGCCCAGGTGCTGCTGGCTGGTCTGGGCAAAGCGTTGCTCGCGCTCGTCGAAGATTTTCGTGGCCAGGTCGGCAAACTGGGCGCGCAGGGTATCGCGGGCTTCCTGCAGGTCTTCCAGGCGTTGCTGGTGGCTGTCCTGCTGCTCGCGCAATTCAGCCTCCAGCCGCGCGCCCTGAGCCTCCAGGCGGCGCAATTCGGCTTCGCGGCTGGCCCGTTCCAGGTGCCAGGCGTGAGCTGCGTCACGGGCATTGTCGCGGTCGACCTGCAACAACTCCAGCTCACGGCCCTGGGCGGCCAGCTGAGCCTGCTTGACGGCGTTGGCTTCACTGAGGTCGCTGACCTCGTCACGGCTGGCATCCAGCTGCGCCTGCAGGCCAGCCTGCGCCAGCTGGGCGCCATTGAGGCGCTCTTCGAGCAAGGCCTGCTCGCCCTGCCGGGCGCTGTGGCGACGCTGCACGTGCATGACCCACCCCAGGCAAGGCAAGGCGCCTGCCACCAAGCCCAGCAGAATGCTGGTCAGATCCACTGCCATGCTTACCCCGAACGAACCGTTGCAAATGAGCTGCAGCTTATCAGTCTGCTTGCTCTGGCGCCTGCTCCGGCGCATCGGCCTGGCACAGCCGCGCATACTCCACTTGCGCCCGTTGATCACCGGCCCGCGCAGCCTGGCGCAGCAGGTCCTGGCCGATACGCCGGTCGCGGGCATTGCCGCAATCGCGGCAGAGCATCTGCCCTAACCGGCTCTGGGCCACCACCACCCCTTGGCGCGCTGGCTGCTTGAGCAGCCGCCCGGCCAAATGCTTGACCTGAGGCTTGTCGCCCAGGCGCGGGTTATCGAGCAGCCATAAAGCCACTTTCATAGAAAAGCGTTTGGGCGAAGGGACTGGATGCGTCACAGCGGGGCTGGCGAGGTGTTTACCGCGAAATTTCATCACAAACAGGGAATGGCAACTCGAAAGGCGCGCCACTCTACTCTTTTTTGTGCCGGATGGCCTGTCGATTTTTGGAGGGTTGAAAAAAAATTTCACCGATCTTTTCTTGACGTTTCCAAGTGGATGACCAACCGGTCTGCTGGTGCCTGATGATTGTCGGACAGTTCTGATATTTGCTGGCACACCCGTCCTAGAGCAAGCGCTCGGGACAATCCACAGTTCCTGTGGATAACTCGGTGGACAACCCCCGTATTGACCCCGCAAACCCCTATGAAATGGGGCTTACAGTCAAACTGTCGATTTTTTCACCAGCTAAAATTAGTGTTTTTTTTCATTGACTTAAGGTGCCAGTCAAGGCATTGGCGAGCTTCTGCAGGGCTGTTGCCGGGCTGTTACAACCCCCGCCTCGAATGTGAACAAGTGCACCGAAAACCCGCATTCGAATGCACGAAATTGGTACATCCGGCCAGTTGCAGGCCACTTGCCCCCTCTTCCCACGGCGCGAAAGAAGCGCCATACTGCTCGGCTACCTGAGGGAGTGACGCAAGGCTTGCAAAGCCCGCCGAGTTCCGGTAAGGTGCCCCTCGTTAGTACCAAGCTGAAAGTCAATTCTGGCCAGAAGCGTCCTTGCAGTAGAGCTCCCCCCAAGAGCATCACTGCTGAAACCAGGACCGGCCCTTTCGATGATTCACTCGCCAGCTCCGCGCTGTTCAAGCACGAATCACGTGACAGATTGATCAGGATTCCATACCGATGGCCTAGAACCTTGGCCCCGGCATGCTGCCTGCCCTCTGAAGTACCTACCAGTCAGCCCAAGCGCCCACTTTTGATTGCGCCTCCTCTGGCTGCCCTGTTCCAGTCAGGTTCGTTCGTCCCTTAATAAAGGCGTCACTGGAACGTTTCTATCATGCACGGATCATAACTCCCGTGTTTAAAGCAGGAACATCCAACAATATGCATACTCATCATCAAATTCAGGCTGCCATTGGCACCCTTTCCCAGGCCTTCTCCCCGTTGAAGTGCCTGATCACTGCCCCACGCAAGGGCAATTTCAGCTTCACCCTGGTGGACGAGCATGGCATCGCCTGTCACACCGAACGCCTGTACCCAGAGCAGTACAGCCGCTCGGAACCGCTGCAAGCCGTCATCGCCCGGACCCGCCAGTCGCTCACTGCGTGAGCGGCGAATACCGGTGCATTCAAGCGCTGAATGTACCGCGTCGCACGCTACCTGTTCGTTCTTTGCTTAAGTGCCGCAAGGCATATAGCGCAGAACGTCAGGCAGCAATCGATTTAAAAACAGCCCTTTACACCATGATTATCACACTACACTTCAACTCGAGCGGTGCTTACCGCTTCCGGCGGGCCTGAACACTCACCAGCTGCCAAGCTCCAGCGCCCGTCGGTCCCTTACTGCTCGAGGGCATCATGGGTATTGCGGCGAATGAATTGTGTCAGTATGTGATTCGACCAACCTTGGTCTACCTTGATCGTCACTGTGCCAGTGCCGAAGCCCTTTTGCTCGGCATCGCAGCCAGCCAATCCGCGCTCGGCTCCGCACTGCATGACCGCCGTGGCCACGGCCTCTACCGCATCGGCGAGCATCGCCATCAAGCCGTCTGGGATGATTTCCTCGCCCGTGATCCGGAGCTAGCCAGCCTGGTACGCGGCCTGGCGAGCCAGCACGCGTTTCTGGGTGGGCCGCACCTGGAACTTGCAGTCAACCTGCGCTACTCCACCGCCATTGCCTGGATGCTCATCGAGGCGCAATCAACGCCCTTGCCTGCCGCCGACGATCTGCTGGGCCAGGCGCGCATCTGGCGGCAAATCTTCCACCCCCAAGGTCGCTTGCGCGACTTCACTCAGGCCTGGCATCTGTGTATTGATCAGAAGTTTCCACAGGCATCTTAAGAAACGCCCTACATGTTTACCGGAAAAAAAGGAATTTTGGTCGGATTGTCCTACAAAACCGCTCTATCTCCTGTGATTGAGGCTATAGCGCGGCGCGTGATTTGTTGGTAGCTTTTCGCCCCGGAGATCCCAAGGAGTTTCTAATAATGAAAAAAGTAATGCTCAAAACCTCCCTCGGCTTAGCCGTTGCTTTCGCTTCCAGCCAACTGTTCGCTGCCGGCTTCGCACTCAACGAACAAAGCATCAGCAGCATGGGGACAGGTTTCGCGGGACGTTCTTCTTCTGCCGAAGATGCCAGCACCGTGTTTGGCAACCCAGCAGGCATGTCCCGCCTCAAGCGCGAACAAATCACCGTGGGCGGCGCAGCCGTCATCGCCAAGTCTGATATCTCAGGCCCTGGCAGCAACCTCGGGGGGGAAACCGACGGTGACATGGTGCCTGTGGTCGGCGTACCGATGGGCTACTACGTCAAGCCGATCGATGATCACTGGAGTGTCGGTTTCGGCATCTACGTGCCCTTCGGCCTGGTCACCGACTACGGTAGCGACGATGCCGCGCGCTACTGGGGCAAGAAGAGCCACGTCGAGGTGATCACCTTCCAGCCAACCATCAGCTACGCCTTCAACGACAAGGTTTCGATCGGTTTCGGCCCGACCATCAACCGTATCAAAGGCGAACTGGGTTCGAGCCTGATCAACCCGTTCACGCCTGGCCGCAACGATGGTGAAGTCAAGATCAAGGGTGACGATACCGCCGTTGGTTACAACATCGGTATCCTGGTACAGGCCACCGACAGCACCCGTGTCGGCCTGACCTACCATTCCATGGTCGACTACAAGCTCGAGGGCAAGACCCGCGTCAGCACCCCGCTGATCGGGCCATTCAACGGCAACAAGTTCGATGCCAGCCTGAAGATCAAGACGCCGGAATCGGTTGACCTTTCGGTCACCCATGAGCTCGATGACCAGTGGACCCTGTACGCAGGCAGCACCTGGACCCGCTGGAGCCGCCTGAAAGACATCACCGTGCAGAACGATGTACCGGCACCGCTGGCTGGCTCGGCGTTCCAGACCATCTCTGAAGAGCAGAACTGGCACGACACCTGGGCACACGCCATTGGCGCGTCCTACAAGGTGAACAAGGAATGGGTACTGCGCACAGGCTTCACCGTCGACCAGTCGCCAACCAACAACCACGACCGTTCACCCCGCATCCCTACCGGCGATCGCAAGGTGTTCAGCCTGGGTGCAGGTTGGAGCCCGAACGACGACATGACCATCGACGTGGCTTACTCCTACCTGTGGGAAGAAGACACCAAGGTCAACCAGGTCAGCGCCACCAAAGGCAGCTACCAGGCCAAGTACGAAAACAGCGCGCACGGTGTCGGTGCATCCCTCACCTACCGCTTCTGATTCGTATCGCTGCATGAAAGAAACCGCCCTCGAGGTAGTGCTTTTCACTTGAGAATGCCCGGGCCGCATAGCGGCCCCGCCATTCTCAAGTGACCAGCATTACGCCCGCGTGGCGGTTTTTTTACGCCTGGACCTGCCAGCTGTCACCCAGCGAATCGCGCAAATAGTCCATGAATGCACGCACCTTCGGCGTCATGGCGAAGCGGTCGGCCAGGCACAGGTAGATGTCCATCGGCTCGGTCTGGGCATACGCCTGGCGGTTGTCGCGGTATTCGAACAATGGCACCAGCGCACCGCAAGCCAGGTGCGGTGTGACCATGAACTCCGCCAGCCGGGTGATGCCACCGTCGTTGAGCGCCATCTGGGTCAGGGCATCGATATCGTCACTGATCAATACCGAGCCGAACTCCGCCTCGAAACGCAGGCCGTCACGCATGAACCCCCAACGCAGGAAGCGGCCATCTACCGGGTAGCGGAACACCAGGCAGCGATGCTCGCGCAGCGCCTCGGGCGTGGCCGGCAAGCCTGCGCTCGCCAGGTAGCCGGGGGACGCGCAGCAGATGAATGGGATACGCGCGATATGCCGCGCCAGCAACTGATCCTCCAGTTGTGGGGCAATGCGCAGGCTGACGTCAATGTCCTCACGGGCGTGATTGACCCGTCGGTCGGTCGTTACCAACTCTATCGAAAGCAACGGGTAACGTGCGCTGAATGCAGGGATCAGCGGCGCCAGCACGTGGCGCCCGAATGCCGAAGTGGAGGCAATGCACAGCCGCCCCTGGGGCTCGCTGTCGGGGGTGGTGACAGCCTGTTCGGCCTGGGCAAGGTCCCGCTCTACCAACCTGACTCGCTCGTAATAAAGCGAACCGGCAGGCGTCAACGCCATGCTGCGAGTGGTGCGGCTGAGCAGACGCACTTGCAGATGGCCTTCGAGGCGGGCGATGTTCTGACTGACCGCTGCCGGGCTGATCCCCAGGCTCCGCGCCCCGCCGGCAATACTGCCGGCCTCGACCACCTTGATGAAACTGCGGATGGTATTGAGCAAATCCATGCCGAGCCCTTTGATTCGTAAGAATCTCTTTATAAAGAACTCAGCATTGCCGGTCTACAGCCGTGGCCCACTGCATTGCTAACCTGCGCCTCCAGCCATTTTTCAGGAGTTCGCATGAGCAACCTGTCCCAAGCCCGCAGCCGGCGCAAACTACGCCCCAGTGCCACGCCCTATGTCTTTGCGTTCTACATGTCGTCAATCATGGCGCTGTTGATGTGCTTCGTGATCACTGCTGCCAATGCTGGCGTCAACCCGCAGTACCTGAACAACGTGCTCAAGGCTTACCAACTGGCCATGCCCGTGGCATTCGTGTGCGTGCTGATGGTGAGGCCTGTGGTGTTGCGCCTGGTTGCACTGACCGTGCACCCACACTGAAGAGAGCCGCGCCTTCCAGCGCGTAGGCCCATGGATGGGCCGTTGCTGGCGGCACGGCGGTGGCGAGAAGCCCCAAAGCGGCGCTTCTCAAGGCTGCGAAGCGATAGCCTTCTCGATCGCCGCCCTGAACGCCGGATCATCCGGCTTGGTCAGGCTGGAGAAATTGCCGACCACCTTGCCCTTGCGATCCACCACATACTTGTAGAAATTCCACTTCGGCGCACTGCTCTGCTGCGCCAACTCCACGAACAGCGGCGTCGCATCCTTGCCCCGCACCGCCTGGGTCTTGGTCATGGTGAAGGTCACACCATAATTGGCGTAACAGACTTTGGCTGTCTTCTCGCTGTCAGCGTCTTCCTGCTTGAAATCATTGGAGGGCACACCGAGCATTTCCAGCCCCTGCTCGTGGTACTCCTTGTAGGTACTCTCGAGCCCCTCGAACTGCGGCGCAAACCCGCAATAGCTGGCGGTGTTGACCACCACCAGCGGCTTGCCGGCAAAGCGCTGGCACAGGTCGACCTGCCCCTTGCCACGCAACTCAGGCAAGCTGCCCTGCAACAACGCCGGGCAATCCGCAGCCCAGGCAGAGCTGGCGGCGAAGAGGGCCAGCAACGGCATTATCAACCCATGTGCACGCATCGTTCGGTTCTCCTGCAAGACATTCCTTGAACTTGCAGGGTAGCGCCTAACAACCGCCCATGCCCAGCTGCATCAACGCCATGCCGCCCTGATGCCAGCCCCACCACGCCAACACCAGCAACAGGGCGGCGGCGAGGGCCAGCAGGCCGCGGGCCAGGTAGCGCTTCATGCGGCCTGGGCCTGCAGGCGGGCGACCGGGCGTTCACTCACCGGCCAGTTGAGCGCCGCAGCCAACAGGCTCAGCAGGATCGAGATCTGCCAGACCAGGTCGTAGTTGCCGGTGCGGTCATACACCACCCCGCCCAACCAGCCGCCGAGGAAGGCGCCCAACTGGTGGAACAGGAAGACGATGCCGCCCAGCATCGATAGATTGCGCACACCGAACACGGAGGCCACGGTGCCATTGGTCAACGGCACGGTCGAGAGCCACAACAGGCCCATGGCGATACCGAACAGGTAGGCGCTGTACTGGGTGACCGGCGCCCAGAGGAACAACACGATCACCACTGCGCGCAGCAGGTACAACGCCGTCAGCAGGCGCGGCTTGGACATGCGCCCGCCCAGCCAGCCTGCCGTGTAGGTACCGACGATATTGAACAGCCCGACCAGCGCCAGCACGGTAGTGCCGGTAGTGGCAGGCAGGTGCTGGTCGACCAGGTAGGCCGGCAAGTGCACACCGATGAACACCACCTGAAAGCCGCAGACGAAAAAGCCCAGGGCCAGCAGCCAGAACCCGGAGTGCGAGCAGGCTTCGTGCAGCGCCTGGCCCAGCGTCTGCTCGGCACCGTGGCTGGGCAGCGGGCGGTCACGCAGCATACCGACAAAAGGCACGATCAACGCCACCAGCAGGCCAAGCACCAGCAAGGCGGCCGACCAGCCCAGCCACTCGATCAGGCCGAGGGTGCCGGGCAACATGGCGAACTGGCCGAACGAACCGGCCGCACTGGCGATACCCATGGCCATGCTGCGCTTTTCTGCCGGAACAGCCCGGCCGACCACGCCCAGAATGACCGAGAACGAAGTGCCGGACAGGCCGATGCCGGTCAGCAGGCCGGCGCTGAGCGACAGCGACCAGGCCGAGTCGGCGGTGCTCATCAGCAGCAACCCGGCGGCATACAGAATGCCGCCAATGACAACCACCTTGGCAGCGCCGAGGCGATCGGCCAGCGCGCCGGCAAACGGCTGCGCCAGGCCCCAGATGAGGTTCTGCAGGGCGATGGCGAAGGCGAACACCTCGCGCCCCCAACCGAAATCGGCGCTCATCGGCGCCAGGAACAGGCCGAAGCCGTGCCGAACACCGAGTGACAACGCCAGGATCAGCGCCGCCCCTGTCAGTACCCACCCGCTGGTTCGCCAAACCGAAGTCATTGTCGTTATCTCCAGCACATCGCAAGGTTATACGGGTATATACCCGCTTATAATCGTAAGCATCACGCCAGTTGCCCCAGCAGACGCACCAGCTCGTCACGCTGCCCCTCACCCAGTTGCTCTACCAGCAGGCGCTGGGCCTGTTCCCAAGCCGGGTACGCCGCTTGCAGACGTTCTGCCCCAGCCGCCGTCAACAGCACCACGCGGTTGCGTTGATCGTCACCGTCGGCCAGCGCCACCAGGCCCTCGGCCTCGAGCACCCGCAGGTTGCGGCCCAGGGTGCTGCGCTCAAGGCCCATGGCTTCAGCCAGGCTGGTGATACTCGGGCGGTCGAGCCGCTGCAGATGGCGCAGCAGGGAAAACTGGGCGACATTGATGCCGAAGCCGACCAGGGCTTCGTCGTAATGCCGGCTCACCCCACGGGCGGCGCGACGCAGATGGGTGCAGATGCATTCACTGGTCAACATGGATACGTGTATATACCCGCGATATGGATGTTGCAAGAAGTTTCACTGGGCACTCTGGACCAACCGCCGCCGGATTGGCTCGAATTCGCTCGTCGCCTGGCGGGCCAGCGGGTCGGCTGTGCCCTTCTCAATAGCCTGCCAATAGCGCCAAGGGACCTTGGCCGACCCCAACTCGTAATCCATGCCATCCCAGCTGTCTTCACGAAAGCTGTAGAAGGCCCAGTGCAACTGATTGTGATCAAGCACCTTGAGCACGTCCTCCAGGTATTGCTGACAACCTGGCAACCGACGCATGCAGCCAAACTCGCCGACCACCAGCCGCGTGCTTGGGACCTTCATGGCCGCCAACCACGCCAGCGGCTGCTCCAGGTATTGCGCCACGCGCCGGCCATCCCACTGCTCGCTCTGCCCGGCGAAAGGTACAGTACCCGGATAGGCCAGCGGCTGTTTGCGGGTCATGTTCGGCGCGCTTGTGGCGGCGTAGGGCTCGTACATATGGATGCTGTAAAGCACACGATCGTCCTGCAACGGCTCAGGCCAATAGCTGAATGCATCGGCTGCAGCGTACCAGCCAGCGTCGACCATGACCGGAGTGACCTCATCCACTTCACGAACCGCCGAAAGCAGCTGGCGATACAACCCCGGCAGGTCGCGTGCACCGCCCTTCTCACGCTCATACCATCGCTGCATCAGAGGGGCAGCCGCATGCTCGGCAAGCCCGCCCTGCATTTCGGGTGCCGGTTCGTTGATCAGGTTGTAGGCGGCAATGGCCGGGTGCCCCTTCAGCTCGCGAGCCAGGTCACGCCAGAAGTCCGCAGCCTGCGACCAGTAGCGTTTGTCCTGCCACAAACGGTCATCGAACTGGCCATCGTTGTTCTGCGACCAGCGCATGCCTGGCAGGGACAAGGGCGTGATCACCACCTTCAGGCCTGCCTGGTGAGCGCGGTCGAGCACCGCGCGCAATTGCTCAAGGTCTGCCTTGGGCAAGCCCTGATAGTGGTCGGCATCGCCCAGCAGAAAATCCCGTTGCGCCGGCTGCCATTTGTCGTAGGAAAGCCGTACCCAGGTCGCGCCATAACCGCGCAAGGCCTCGAAGTAGGCCTGATCAGGGGGTAGCCGGTTGAAACTGTTGCCGCCGTGGCGCGGCGTGCCCCAGAAGTCGATAAGGTCGGCGGCGCTGGCCGACAATGAGTGCAGCCCGAGCAGACAGGCAAGGATCCAGTAATGCATGAAGGCCACCCCGGTCAGCATTTTCGAAGCGCCGAGCGTACGCCCCTTCTGTACGGGAATCAGTTACCCATGCTTTGCGGGATATTGCCGCCGCCCGTCAGCTGCTCAGAAAGCCAACGCCAGGGCCAACACGACCGCGAGCTCAAGCAACTCCAGGAGCGCCCCGGCCGTATCCCCGGTGGCCCCTCCCAGCCGCTGGCACATCAGCCGGCGCAGCCAGAGGAACACACCGATTGCCACAACCATGGGCCAGACAGCGCGCAGGCCACCCAGTAGCAGGCACAGCAGCATGCTACCCAGCAGCACCCAGCCCGCCGCGCGCCGCGGCAGGTGCTCGGCCAGTGCCTGCCCCAGTCCACCCGGGCGCACGTAGGGCGTCCCGAGGAACAGCCCCAGCATCGCCGCCCGCCCCACCACCGGCGCCAGTACCAATAGCGCCCCTGCACCGCGCTCGACCAGCACCCACAACGCACAGAACTTCAGCAGCAACACCAACACCAGGGTCACCACCGCAATTGGCCCGCTACGCGGATCCTTCATGATCTGCAGCGTACGCTCCCGGTCGCCGAACCCGCCCAGCCAGGCATCGGCGCTGTCGGCCAGGCCGTCCAGGTGCAGCGCTCCACTTAGCAGTACCCATAACGCCAGCAACAAGGCCGCATGCAACGGGGCGGGCGTGCCTTGCAGCAGGTGGCTGGCCAGCCACAGCAACACCCCGAACAGCAGGCCCACCAGTGGATAGCACAGCAGCGAGCGCCCCACTTCGCGCGGCTCGGGCATCCCCGGCAAGCGTACCGGCAGGCTGCTCAGGAACTGCAGGGCAATCCAGAACGGCAGCATCTCAGCGCACCTCTTCCACCAGCCCGTCTTCATTCATCAGCACGCGCAGCAACGCGCCGTGCCCCACTTCGACTTGCAGCAATTGCTCTTTCGGCAGGCCACGGGCGCGCGCCAACAGCAAGCGCATGACGCCGCCGTGGGTGACCAGCAGTACCCGTTTGCCGGCATGCTGCTGGTACAGCCGAGCAACCGCAGCGAGCACGCGCTCGGCGAACGCACTCACAGGCTCGCCGGCAGGCGGCGTATAGCCGTAGGGGTCCGCCCAGAAACGCCCAAGTTCATCGGCCTGGGTTTGCATGATCTGCAAGGCGCTGCGCCCTTCCCACTCACCGAAATGCAGCTCCTGAAGGCCCGCCTCGCGCTGCACCGGCAAACCCAGGCGCGCCCCCAGCTCGTCGGCAAACCGCGCGCAGCGCTGCAAGGGCGAGCTGACCAGCACCTGCCAAGGCCCGCCCTCACGTACAGCATCGCGCATCTGCGCCCAGCCCTGTTCGGTCAAGGCGTCGTCAAGGCTGCCACGCAAGCCGCCGCCCTGTTCGGTTTCACCGTGGCGCAGCAGGTCGAGGATCATGCCGGGCGGTCCGCCACGGCCGCTTCGGCGAAGGTCGCCATCTGCCCGTGCAGCACGCAGGCCAGGCGCATCAGCGGCACGGCCAGGGCGGCACCACTGCCCTCACCCAGGCGCAGGCCCAAGGCCAGCAGCGGCTCGGCCTGCAGCGCTTCAAGCAAGGCCTGGTGCCCTGGCTCGGCGCCCTGGTGGGCGAACAGCAGCCAGGCGCGGCAGTGCGGGTTGAGGCGCACTGCAACCAGCGCGGCGACGCTGCAGATGAAGCCATCAACCAACACGGCAATGCCCTGCTGCGCGCAGGCCAGGTAGGCCCCAGCCAGCGCAGCGATCTCGAAGCCGCCGACACAGCCCAGCGCCTGCAGCGGGTCGTCGGCGCGCAGGCCGTGCAGTACCAGGGCGCGCTCGATCACCTCAGCCTTGTGGCGCACGCCGGCAGCGTCCAGGCCAGTGCCCGGGCCGCTCAGGTCACCCGCCGGGCAGGCCAGCAGCGTGCTGGCCAGTGCCGCAGCTGCGGTGGTGTTGCCGATGCCCATCTCGCCGCCGATGAACAGCTGCGCGCCGTTAGCCGCGGCGCGCTGGGCGCTGTCGCGGCCGGCCTGCAAGGCGGCATGCAGTTGCGCGTCGGTCATCGCGGGTTGGCGGGCGAAGTTGGCGGTACCCGCGCCCAGGCGCAAATGGCGGACACCCGGCAGCTCGAGTGCCGGGTCGACGGTGCCCAGGTCGACCACTTCCAGGCTGGCTTGCAGCTGGCGCGCCAGCACGCTGATCGCCGCGCCGCCGCCGACGAAGTTGCGCAGCATCTGCCCGGTCACCGCTTGCGGGTAAGCCGAGACGCCCTCCTCGACCACGCCATGGTCACCGGCGAAAATAGTGATGGCGACCTGGTCCAGGGTCGGCCGCTCACGCCCTTGCAGGCCGGCCAGGTGCACGGCCAGGCCTTCCAGCTGGCCGAGCGATCCGGCAGGTTTGGTCAGCTGCTGCTGACGGGCGCGGGCCTGGTCCATGGCGGCGGTGTCGAGAGGTTGGCAGGCGTCACGCCACCAGGTCGGGTTCATAGTGCAGGTCCTTTGAGCATCAGGGGCAGGCCAGCGACGGTCAGTACCACCCGCTGGCAGCGTTCGGCGACGGCCTGGTGCAGCCAGCCGGCCTGGTCGACATAGCGCCGGGTCAGCTCGCCCATGGGCACCACGCCCAGGCCGGTTTCGTTGCTGACCAGGAGGATCGTGCCGGGCAGCTGCACAAGGCAGTCGAGCAGCGCGTCGCGTTCCTCGGCCAGGCGCTGCTCGTCTTCGAGCATCAGCAAGTTGGTCAGCCACAGGGTCAGGCAGTCCACCAGCAGGCAGCGCCCTTCGGCGGCCTCGGCGCGCAGCACGGCGGCCAGGGCCAGGGGTTCCTCGATCAGCCCCCAGTCGCTTGGCCGACGCTGGCGGTGCAGGCGCACGCGTTCGCTCATTTCGCCATCGAGCGGCTGGCTGGTGGCGATGTAGGTCACCGGCAGGCCGCTGTCGGCAGCCAGTCGTTCAGCCAGGCGGCTTTTGCCCGAGCGGGCGCCGCCAAGGATCAGGTTGAGCATGTCAGGCGACCCCACAGAGCTGGCGCAGGTGCGCGGTATCCAGGTGTTTTTCCACCAGGTCGGCCAGGCGCTCGATATCGCGCTCGCGCAGGGCCTCATAGTCGACCTGCTGCACGCCCTCCAGCCCCGCCCAGCGCAGCAGTGCGGCGCACGACTGGCTGCCTTCGAACAGGCCGTGCAGGTAGGTGGCAAGGATCTGCCCGTCGGCGCTGACGGCGCCATCGCTGCGGCCATCGGCCAACTGCACGGCCGGGCATTGCAGCGCAGGGCCGTGGGTGACACCGGCATGAATTTCGTACCCTGCCACGGCTGCTTGCTCAAGGCTCAACGCCCCGGCCACGTTGCGCAGTTGCTTCTCGGCTTCGAGGGTCGTGGTGTAATCGAGCAGCCCCAGGCCCGGGCTGGAGCCTGCAGCCCCTTCCAGGCCAAGCGGGTCGTGCACGTGGTGGCCGAGCATCTGCAGCCCACCGCAAATACCGATCAGCTTGCCGCCATAGCGCAGGTGCCGGGCGATGGCCGTGTCCCAGCCGCGCGCACGCAGTTGCGCCAGGTCGCCGCGCACGCTCTTGGAGCCCGGCAGGATGATCAGGTCGGCCGGCGGAATCGGCTGGCCAGGGCCGATGAACTGAAGGTCCACCTGCGGGTGCAGGCGCAGCGGGTCGAAGTCGGTGTGGTTGCTGATGCGCGGCAACACCGGAACGATCACCTTGAGCACGCGCTCATCCTTGGCCGCCTGGCGCACATCGATACCGTCTTCGGCCTCCAGGTGCAGGTCGGTGACATACGGCAGCACGCCCAGCACCGGTTTGCCGGTGCGCTGCTGCAGCCAGTCGAGGCCCGGCTGCAGCAAGGCGATGTCGCCACGGAAGCGGTTGATGACGAAGCCCTTGACCCGCGCCTGCTCGCTCGGCGACAGCAGTTCGAGGGTGCCGACCAGGTGGGCGAAAACCCCGCCCCGGTTGATGTCGGCCACCAGGATTACCGGGCAGTCGACCGCTTCGGCGAAGCCCATGTTGGCGATGTCACCGGCGCGCAGGTTGATCTCGGCGGGCGAGCCCGCCCCTTCGACCATCACCACCGGGTATTCGGCGCTCAGGCGCTGGTGTGACGCCAGTACCGCCTGCATGGCGATGGCTTTGTAGTCGTGATAGGCCACCGCATTCATGCTGGTGACTGCGCGGCCATGGATGATCACCTGGGCACCGGTGTCGCTGTTGGGCTTGAGCAGCACCGGGTTCATGTCGGTGTGCGGCGCCAGCCGGCAGGCCTGGGCCTGTACAGCCTGGGCACGGCCGATTTCGCCACCATCGGCGGTCACTGCGCTATTGAGCGCCATGTTCTGCGGCTTGAACGGCACCACGGCCACGCCCTGGCGCAACAGCCAGCGGCATAGCGCGGTGACCAGCGTGCTCTTGCCGGCATCGGAGGTGGTGCCTTGCACCATGAGGGTGGTCATGCCGTTTCCTTCTGATAATCGGCCAGGGCTTGTGCCAGGCGCTGTTCATCGGCCCCGCTGGCGGGCAGGCCCAGGCGCACGGCTGGCGGGTACTCGAACAGGCGGACGAGGATGCCCCGGCGGGCGAGAAAGTCATGCAGGTGCGCGGCACGGTCGCTACGCACGTACTGGAACAGGTCGCAGCTGCCCGTAGGCGCAAGGCCGCTGCGTTCCAGAAGCACGGCCAATCGCTGGCTGGCCTGGGCGCAGCGTTCGATCTGCGCCGGGTGCGCTGCCTGGTCGGCGAAACAGGCCTGGGCCACGACTCGGGTCGGGCCGCTGACGGTCCACGGGCCAAGCAGGTCGGCGAGGCGCTGCAGCAGTGGCAGTTCGGCTGCCACGCAGCCAAGCCGCACACCAGCCAGGCCGAAGAATTTGCCGAACGAACGCAGCACGATCAGCCCGGGGCGCTCGGCACACTGCACCACGCTGTGTTCGGGGGTGTTGTCCATGAACGCTTCATCGACCACCAGCCAGCCGCCCCGCTCGGCCAGGCGGGCATGCCAGGCAAGCAGCTGCTCGCGGGGTGTACGCCGGCCGGTGGGGTTGTTCGGGTTGACCAGCACCAGCACATCGAGGCTGTCGAGTGTGCCCTCGACCTGCGATTCATCCAGCTCGATCAGCCGGTGCCCTGCCCGCTGCCAGGCCTGCGGATGCTCCGCGTAGCACGGCGACATGACGCCAACCCGACCCGTCGGGCGCAACTGCGGCAAGGCCTGGATCGCCGCCTGCGAGCCGGCCACTGCCAGCAACTGGCGAGCGCCGTAATAAGCGCGTGCAGCAGCTTCGAGGCCATCCTCCGTTTCCGGCAGGCGGGCCCAGGCATCCACCGGGATCGGCGGGATCGGGTACGGCCAGGGCGCGATGCCGCTGGACAGGTCGAGCCAGGCCTCACGGGCAATGCCGTACTGCCGTACCGCCCGCAACAGGCGGCCTCCGTGCTCAAGCATTCAGGTACGCTCCCAGGCAAATCAGCAGCAACCACAGCCACACGCCACGTTGCACCAGGCTCCAGCCACGCTCGATAGCGTCGGCGTCGGCCATCGGCCCTTCGCCCAGACGCGGGCGCTCGTGCAACTCGCCGTGGTACACGGCCGGGCCGCCGAGCTCGACGCCCAGCGCCCCGGCACCTGCTGCCATCACCGGCCCGGCGTTAGGGCTGTCCCACAACGGCGCCTGTTTGCGCCAGCAGGCCAACGCCAGGCGGGCCTTGCCGAGCAGCGCGTAGGTCAGCGCCACCAGCCTGGCGGGCATATAGTTGAGCACATCGTCGATGCGCGCCGCGCACCAGCCAAAGCGCTCGAAACGTTCATTGCGATAGCCCCACATGGCGTCCAGGGTATTGCTCAGGCGGTACAGCACCACGCCCGGCGCACCGGCGATGATGAACCAGAACAGCGCGGCGAACACCGCATCGCTGCCGTTCTCCAGCACCGATTCGGTGGCGGCTCGGGCCACAGCGGGTTCATCGAGCTCGCGGGTTTCGCGGCTGACCAGGTAGCCCACACGCCGCCGTGCTTCTTCCAGGTCGCCCTGGCGCAGGGCACTGGCAACTGGCAGCACGTGCTCGCCCAGGCTGCGCAGGCCCAGCGCGCAATACAGCGCCAGCACGTCCACCAGCCAGCCCACATAGGGCAGCCACGACAGGATCAGCGCGACCAGCGTCAAGGGCACCACGGCCAGGAACCAGGCACTCACGCCATGGCTGCGCCAGCCTCGCCCTCCGGCATTCAGGCGCCGCTCCAGGCCCGATGCCAGGTTGCCAAAGGCCACCAGCGGGTGGCGCCGCTGCGGCTCGCCCAGCAACGCATCCAGGGCCACACCGGCCACGGTCAGCAAGGCCACGCTCATTGGCGCTCTCCCCATTGGTTCTCGAACAGCATGTCACCCAAGGGCCGCTCTTCGGCCCAGTTTTCCATCACCAGCATGGGTGCCGGATAAAATTCGGTTACCGGCCCAAGGCACAGCACTGCGACCGGCTTGGCGCCGGCCGGCATGCCCAGCAGCTCGGCCAGTGCCTGGGGCTCGAACAGCGAAACCCAGCCCATGCCAAGGCCTTCGGCACGGGCCGCCAGCCAGAGGTTCTGAATGGCGCAGGCCAGCGAGGCCAGGTCCATTTCCGGTAAGGTTCGGCGGCCGAAAATGTGTGGCTCACGGTTGTCCATCAACGCCGCCACCCACAGTTCGGCGCAATCGTTGATGCCTTCGACCTTGAGCTTCATGAAGGCGTCGGTACGCTCGCCCAAGGCCTCGGCCGTGCGCAACCGCTCCTGCTCTACCAGCGCCTTGATGCGCCCGCGCAGTTCGCCCTGCGTGATGCGAACGAAGCGCCACGGCTGCATCAGGCCAACGCTGGGGGCCTGATGCGCGGCGCCGAGCAGGCGGCCGAGCACCTCGGGGGCCACCGTGCCGCCGGCAAAGTGGCGCATGTCGCGACGCTCGCCGATGGCCCGGTAGACCGCGGCGCGCTCGGCATCACTGAAGGCGTGTTCGCTCATGGCCGCAACAGCGCCGCCGCCGCCTCGGGGTTGGACGGGAAATAAAAGTGCACGTAAGACGCAGTGAGCCGGCCCAGGCGGTAGACCGCTTCGTTACCGCGCCCACCATTGGGGCTCAGGCCCCGGGCAATCGGTTCCAGCGCGGTGCTGGTCAGCGAGTGGTGGTAGGTATGCCCGCGCAGGGTACCCTCGGGCAGCTCGACGGCCTGCAGGGCAAGCGCTGCCAGGCGTTTCTGCATGGTCGCCTCGCCCGGCAGCAGGCCGAGCAGCGCAGCACGTTCACCGGCAACGTCGGTCAAGGCATCGAGCAGGTAGAGCATGCCGCCGCATTCGGCCAGCAGGGGCTTGCCCGCGGCGTGATGGGCACGGATGGCTTCGGTCATCGGCGCGTTGGCAGCCAGGGCATGGTGATGCAGCTCGGGATAGCCGCCCGGCAGGTACAAACTGTCCACATCGGGCAGCGCCTGATCGTGCACAGGCGAGAAGAATGTCAGCTGGGCGCCCAGATCGCGCAGCAGGTCGAGGTTGGCGCCATAGGTGAAGGCAAACGCTTCGTCCTTCGCCACGCCGATGCGCACGCCAGCCAGCGACGCGGCGCAGGGCTGCGGCGAGGGTTCGGCGAAGGCCACCGGCGGCGGCAATGCTGCATCGCAGCTGCTGCCCAGGGCTTGGGCGGCAGCGTCCAGGCGCGCATCCAGGTCATTCAGCTCACTGGCCTGCACCAACCCCAGGTGGCGGCTGGGCAGCTCGATGCCGCGCTCGCGCGACAGCCCGCCGTACCAGCGCAGCCCCTCGGTAAGGCTGCCTTCAAGCAGTTGCGCATGGCGCAGGCTGCCCACCCGGTTGGCCAGCACACCGGCGAACGGCAGGTCGGCCTGGTAGCGCGCCAGGCCCAAGGCCAGGGCGCCAAAGGTCTGGGCCATGGCAGTGCCATCGATCACCGCCAGCACCGGTACGCCGAAGTGGCGGGCCAGGTCGGCGCTGGACGGGGTACCGTCGAACAGCCCCATGACCCCCTCGATCAGGATCAGGTCAGCCTCGCCCGCCGCTTCCCACAGCAGGCGGCGGCTCTCTTCGGCGCCGATCATCCACAGGTCGAGCTGGTACACCGGCGCACCGCTGGCGCGCTCGAGGATCATCGGGTCGAGAAAATCAGGCCCGCACTTGAACACCCGGACTTTACGCCCGAGGTTGCGGTGCAGGCGGGCCAGGGCCGCAGTCACGGTGGTCTTGCCCTGGCCAGAAGCCGGGGCCGCGATCAGTACGGCCGGGCAGTGTCGCGTGTGGCTCACAGTTCGACGCCCTTCTGCGCGCGGATGCCCGCCTGGAACGCATGCTTGAGCATGCCCATCTCGGTGACCGTGTCGGCCAGCTCGATCATTTCCGGCTTGGCCGCGCGGCCCGTGACGATCACATGCTGCATGGGGGGACGCGCCTGGATGTCGCAGAGCACCTGGTCGAGGTCGAGGTAGCCATGCTTGAGCGCGATGTTCAGTTCATCGAGCACCACAAACTGCACGGACGGGTCTTGCAGCAATTGGCGCGAAACCGCCCAAGCCGCTTCAGCGGCGGCGATGTCGCGCTGACGATCCTGGGTTTCCCAGGTAAAGCCCTCGCCCATCACGTGGTAGCGCACCTGCTCGGGGAAGCGCCGGAAGAACAGCTCCTCGCCGGTGCTGTTGCGGCCCTTGATGAACTGCACCACGCCGCACTGCATGCCATGGCCCAAAGCGCGCGCGAGCATGCCGAAGGCCGAGCTGCTCTTGCCCTTGCCGTTGCCGGTAAGTACCAGCAACAGGCCGCATTCGTTAGGGGAATTGGCGATGCGCTCGTCGATGACTGCCTTCTTGCGCTGCATGCGCGCCAGGTGGCGTTCGTCGCGGTCGGTGAGTTCGCTCATGGGGGGTACTCCGCAGGCTGACGCCACGCGAAGAAGCGGCGACAGGTCGATAGACAGGCAGGCGGAGAGCGCGAAGGAGCCGTGGCCAGACGCCACGGTGCACCGCGCATCACCCTCCGTGATGCCGTTGGCAGTGACAGGCCGGTCTCCGGGCTTGTGAGCGGGCGTCGGCCCAGCCTGCGCGCCTTCCCGGATGCTGGCATCCAGTGGCCCTGCGCGGCCTTTGACTCACCTACCGTTGCGGGGGCAGCGCCGGACTCGCGCCCTTTATGGCGCCCACCGGCTTCCCAGTTTCACCCCACCCAGACAAGGCTGGCAGGGCACCTGAAACACGCGCGAAGGTTAGAGGGTTGAATGGGGAGCGTCAATCGAACGGGGGTGATTTCACGAAGCCCATCGCCGGTTGCCGACGATGGGCTTTCAGCTTTAGCGACGAATCAGCGCCAACACTGCATCGGTCACTTCACGGGTGGTGGCCTTGCCGCCCAGGTCAGGCGTGTGCAGGCCACTTTCGGTGACCGCTTCGATCGCGGCCATCAGCTCGCGCGCTGCAGCGTGTTCGCCCAGATGCTCAAGCATCATCACCGCGGTCCAGAAGGTAGCGATGGGGTTGGCCACGCCCTTGCCGGTGATATCGAACGCCGAGCCGTGGATGGGTTCGAACATCGACGGGAAGTCACGGCCGGGGTTGAGGTTGGCGGTGGGCGCGATGCCCAGGCTGCCGGACAGCGCGGCAGCCAGGTCGGACAGGATGTCGGCATGCAGGTTGGTGGCCACTACCACATCCAGCTGCTCGGGCTTGAGCACCATGGTCGTGGTCACGGCGTCCACCAGCTCGCGGGTGGTGCGCACATCGGGGTAATCCTTGGCCACCTCCTCGAACACCTCGTCCCACAGCACCATGCCATGGCGCTGCGCGTTGGACTTGGTTACCAGGGTCAGGTGTTTTGCCGGGCGAGTGCGGGCCAGCTCGAAAGCGAAGCGGTGGATGCGCTCGACGCCAACGCGGGTGAAGGTCGAGACCTCGGTGGCCACTTCGATCGGCAAGCCCTGGTGGACACGGCCGCCACTGCCGGAGTATTCCCCTTCGGAGTTCTCCCGCACGATCACCCAGTCAATTGCCTTGCCCTTGGCCAGCGGGCTGGTCACCCCTGGCAACACGCGGGCCGGGCGTACATTGGCGAACTGATCGAAGCCCTGGCAGATCGGCAGGCGCAGGCCCCACAGCGACACATGGTCCGGTACTTCCTGGCTGCCCACGGCGCCGAAGAAGATGGCATCGAAGGTTTTCAGCCGTTCCAGGCCGCCCTCGGGAATGTATTGGCCTTCGCGCAGGTAACGCTCCGAGCCCCAATCGAAATGCTCGAAATCGATGCCGAAACTGCCGCGCTTGGCAGCCAGTGCCTGCAGTACCTCGACACCCGCGGCGATCACCTCGACACCAATGCCATCACCCGGAATTGCCGCGATCTTGTAGTTGCTCATGCCTCGACTCCCATGCTTGTTGTGGCCCGCCGGGCTTGTGCTGGCGGGTATGAGCCGAGTATATGTAGTGAACCCAGGGCAGCAGTTAACCCTGAATTACCTCTTAAGTAACCATGGGTTAATGATGAATCCAACACAGGACCTGGGCTTCTTTCACCTCCTGGCCAAGCAAGGCAGCCTGGCAGCCACCGCACGCGAGCTAGGCGTCACGCCGCCGGCGGTGAGCAAGCGCCTGGCAGCACTGGAGGCACGCCTGGGCGTGCGCCTGGTCAACCGCACCACCCGCTCCATGAGCCTGACCGCCGAGGGCGAGCTGTACTTCGCTCACGCCGCGCGCATCCTCGTCCAGGTCGATGAAGTGGAACAATTGATCGGCCGCCACCGCGCCGAGCCCAAGGGCTTGATCCGGGTGAACGCCTCGCTGGGCTTTGGCCGCCGCTACATCGGCCCGGCCCTGGCCGACTTCTACGCGCGCTACCCGGACATCGAGGTGCAGCTGGAAATCAGCGACCACCCGCTGGACTTGGCCAGCCACGGCTTCGACCTGGGGATTCGCTTCGGCAGCCTGCCGGACGCCTCTTTCCATGCCCGCAAGATCGCGTCCAACCGCCGCCTGCTGTGCGCTTCACCGCTGTACCTGGAAAAGCACGGCACACCGCTGAGACTGACGGATCTGGCCCAGCACAACTGCATTTTCCTGCGCCAGAATGAATCGCCCTATGGCGTGTGGAGCTTCACCAACGGCGGGCGCACGCAGAACATCAAGGTGCAGGGTGCACTGAGCTGCAACGACGGTGAGGTGGCACTGAACTGGGCGCTGCAGGGCCATGGCATCTTGCTGCGCGCCGAGTGGGACATTGCCCGCTACGTGCGTAGTGGGCGTTTGCGGCTGTTGCTGGAAGATCAGACGCCAACCCGTGCTGACGTCTACGCGGTGTACCCGCAGCAGCTGCACCTGTCGGCGCGGGTGCGCAGGCTGATCGACTTTTTGATCGAGCGTTTCGAGCGCATCGACCACCTGGACCTTGAAGAAGTTGGATGAACTGGCATGCCTGGCCGCGCTCTGAATACTGAGAGACCTACTCAGGAGCGCGGCGTCCATGAATCGCATCGGCATTCTCTTACCCTGGGCGCTGGGCGCCTTTCTGGCGGGATGCGGTGACACCGCATCACTGGGTGTCGATGCAGGCAGCGGGCCTGCACCGCAATTGCCTGCGCCCAACCCGACACTGATCCCGACCGTCAACATCGCACCCGCCATCGGCTGGCCTAGCGGCGGCAAGCCCAAGGCTGCAGCGGGCACGCAAGTGGCGGCCTTCGCCGACAAACTCGATCATCCGCGCTGGCTGTATGTGCTGCCCAATGGCGACGTGCTGGTTGCCGAGACCAACGCCCCGCCCAAGCCCGATGATGGCAAGGGCATCCGCGGCTGGGTGATGGGCAAGGCGATGAAGCGCGCAGGCGCCGGGGTGCCTAGCGCCAACCGCATCACGTTGCTGCGGGATGCCGACCATGACGGCGTTGCCGAACTGCGCACGACCTTTATCGAGGGGCTCAACTCACCGTTCGGCATGGCTTTGGTGGGCAATGACTTCTATGTCGCCGACACCGACCGACTGCTGCGTTTCAAGTACTCGCCAGGGGCCACGCAGATTCGCGAGCCCGGCAAGGCAGTTGTCGATTTGCCCGGCGGGACGCTCAACCACCACTGGACCAAGAACGTGATTGCCAGCGCTGATGGCAAGAAGCTGTATGTGACCGTGGGCTCGAACAGCAATGTCGGCGAGAACGGCCTGGACCAGGAGCAGGGTCGCGCGGCGATCTGGGAAGTCGATGCCGCCAGCGGCACGCACAGGATTTTTGCCTCAGGCTTGCGCAACCCCAACGGCCTGGCCTGGGAGCCGCATACGGGTGCCTTGTGGACGGCGGTCAACGAGCGTGACGAGATTGGCAGTGACCTGGTGCCGGACTACATCACCTCGGTCAAGGATGGCGGATTCTATGGGTGGCCTTACAGCTACTACGGGCAGCATGTCGATGAACGCGTCAAACCGCAGGATCCGCAGAAAGTAGCCCGCGCGTTGGTGCCAGATTATGCAGTAGGCCCACATACCGCCTCGTTGGGGCTGGCGTTCGCACAACCTGGCGTGCTGCCACCGCCGTTTGATCACGGCGCATTGGTCGGCCAGCATGGTTCGTGGAACCGCAAACCGCACAGCGGCTACAAGGTCATCCTGGTACCGTTCGACAGCGCCGGTAAACCTACGGCGAAGCCGGTCGACCTGCTCACAGGCTTTCTCGACAGTGATGGCAGGGCCATGGGGCGACCGGTCGGGGTCGTCAACGACCAGCGCGGCGGCGTGCTGGTGGCGGACGATGTCGGCAACGTGGTGTGGCGGGTCAGCAAGGCGCCGTAGCGCCTGGCTTGATCAGGGGTTCTGCGCCAGGTGGCCTTGGGGAATAACCCGTTTGGCCTGCAGGTAGGCCTTGGACCAATAGCTGTTGGAGAGGTAGTCCAGGCGCACCGTGCCGCCAGTGGATGGCGCATGCACAAAGCGTCCCTCACCCACATAGATACCGGCGTGGCTGACCTGCGAGCCACCGCTGGTGGCAAAGAACACCAAGTCACCGGATTGCAGCGCCTTCATATCCACGGTGGGTGCACGCATGACGATCATCTCCCGCGTCGAGCGCGGCAGGCTGATACCGGCGGCATCGCGATAGACATAGCCGATCAGGCCGCTGCAATCGAAACCGGAATCCGGCGTGTTGCCCCCCCAACGGTACGGCGTACCGACCAGGCCGATCGCGCGGATCAGCACGTCGTCGGCAATGGGCGAACCATCGGGCTGGCTGTAGGTGATCTTGGGTTGCACAACCGGTGCCGGTGCAGGCGCACGGCTGGAGCAGGCGGCAAGCAATGCCACCAGGGAAAGGAATGCGAAGCGCGCCATCATCTTCATGGCCAGAACATCCTGTCTGAGACCGCAGGCCGCAGCCGAAAAGTGTTGAGAATTTAGATTAGACGCTTTCTGTAAATGCGCACGGCGGCGAGCTTTTTTTATCAAGCATCGCCGCCGCGGCAAGATACATCATTTTGATATCAGTTGCGCGCGATATTGGTGGTCGGCGCCATGGCCAAGGCACGCTTGGCTTCAATGAAGGTCTTGCTCCAGTAGCGGTCACCGAGGTTGTCGATGCGCACACCACCGCTGCGGCGGCTGCTGGAGTGGATGAACTGATTGTCACCCAGGTAGATGCCGGCATGGCTGACCCGGCCACGGCCATTGGTGCTGAAGAACAGCAAGTCGCCTGGCTTGAGCTTGTTGCGGGCTACCTTGGGTGCATCGACGTTGATCATTTCGCGGGTCGAACGCGGCAGGTTCATGCCGGCCTCTTCACGGAACAGATAACCGATGAAGCCACTGCAGTCGAAGCCGGAGGCCTCCGAGGTACCACCGAAGCGGTAGCGGGTGCCGATCAGCGACATGCCGCGCTCGAGAATGCTGTCTGCCAGCACTGGCAATTGGTAAGGCTTGCTGCCGCTGGAGAACGCTTGCAGATCATCTTCGGTGGCCAGTTCTTCCTGTTCGCCGAAGACGGAGGAAGCCGAAGCTTTGGCCTTGGTCACCGATTGCGAGGCAACCGGGGTGTGATCCTGGGGCTGGGAAACCGGGCTTTGTGCCGCACAGCCAATCAACAGGGTCACGAGTGCGAGGGGCACGAGGGGTGCGAAGCGCTTTAGCATGGGCACGACCGTGTCTGTAATCCTTTAGAAGGGGGAAACTATGCCTTCTATCGGGACCATTTGCAAATTTTATCGAAAAAGATGTGACTTTTTCGTTTTGCCGCTCAAAGCCCCGTATTTACGGGCTTACCAGCCGAGTGTTTCTTTCAGGAACGGGATGGTCAATTTGCGTTGCGCCTGCAACGAAGCCTGGTCGAGGCGTTCGAGCAGGTCGAACAGCGCACTCATGCTGCGGGTGCCACGGGTGAGGATGAAGTGGCCGACCTCGTCGGTCAGGTGCAGGCCGCGGCGCGAGGCACGCAGCTGCAGGGCGCGGAGCTTGTCTTCATCGGACAGGCCGCGCATCTGGAAGACCAGCGCGAGGGTCAGGCGCGATTTGAGGTCAGGGAGTTTGATGGGCAGTTCGCGGGGGGACGCCGAGGCGGCCAGCAGCAGGCGCCGGCCGCTGTCGCGCAGGCGGTTGAACAGGTGGAACATCGCCTCTTCCCAATCGGCCTTGCCGGCGATCACGTGCAAGTCGTCGATGCACACCAGCTCGTACTGCGCCAGGTAGTCGAGCAGCCCGACGCCTCGGTCAAGCAGTTGCGCCAGGGGCAGGTACACGGCGGCTTCGCCGCGCTGCTGGAAGCGGTGCGTCGCGGCCTGCAACAGGTGACTGCGGCCGACACCCTGCTTGCCCCACAGGTAGATGAGGCTCTCGGTCCAGCCGGCGTCGGCTTCGCATAGCCGCTCGACGTAGCCCAATGCCGCAGCATTGGCGCCCGGATAGTAGTTGATGAAGGTGGCGTCATCGCGCAGGCGCACACCCAGGGGCAACTGGATCGGTGGTTTCATGCTCGCGGGCGGTCGGGAGGACCACAGGGGGCCTAGGGTGATCGGTGTGCAAAGTCTATACCTGCATTGCAGGGTACACAATCACGTAGGCGGATAGCCCAAGTAAAATCAATAAGTTGCAGAGCAAAAACATTGGCTGGGCTTTGGCTGTGGCTGTGGCTGTGGCTGTGGCTTTTGATCTTGCTTTCTATACGCGAAGGTCCAGACGACACAGATTGCGACTTCAGGAGGCCGAGCGGAGGTCTTGCGGAGGGAGGTGACGGGCAGGATGCCCGTCAAGCGCTTCGGCCCATGGATGGGCCGTGGGCGCGG
>NZ_JBFPFX010000036.1:0-59211 GCF_047978245.1 Pseudomonas sp. LFS044 | reverse complement strand
CTGTCTTCAGCCATGCGCCAAGGCGAACAACCATGGCCTGACTGGAACGGCGCGTTGCAACAAATGTAGGAGCGGGCTTGCCCGCGATGCGCCGCGCGGGCGGCGCTCGATCTCACATGCGCCAACCCCCTCCAGGCATGCACCCGCTAGCCACACCTCCTCCACCCATACACCTCCCACCCCCACCAACCCAACCACCCCCCCACGTCGCCCCCTCGACACTTCCTGTCGCTTTGTCGTCACAAGCTGTCGCCCCACTGTAAATTTATCCGTAACGCCGGTAGAATCGATCCCTTTCCGTACAACCCCGTGGAGTGATGGCATGGCGGACGTAAAAAAGGTCGTACTGGCGTATTCCGGCGGCCTTGATACTTCGGTGATTCTCAAGTGGCTGCAGGATACCTACGACTGCGAAGTGGTGACCTTCACCGCTGACCTGGGTCAGGGCGAAGAAGTCGAGCCGGCTCGCGCCAAAGCCCAGGCAATGGGCGTCAAAGAGATCTACATCGACGACCTGCGCGAAGAATTCGTGCGTGATTTCGTCTTCCCGATGTTCCGCGCCAACACCGTCTACGAAGGCGAGTACCTGCTGGGTACGTCCATCGCCCGCCCGCTGATCGCCAAGCGCCTGATTGAAATCGCCAACGAAACCGGCGCTGACGCCATTTCCCATGGCGCCACCGGCAAAGGCAACGACCAGGTACGTTTCGAGCTGGGTGCCTATGCGCTCAAGCCAGGCGTCAAGGTCATCGCCCCATGGCGCGAGTGGGACCTGCTGTCCCGCGAAAAGCTGATGGATTACGCCGAGAAGCACGGCATCCCGATTGAGCGTCACGGCAAGAAGAAATCGCCGTACTCGATGGACGCCAACCTGCTGCACATCTCCTATGAAGGCGGTGTCCTGGAAGATACCTGGACCGAGCACGAAGAAGACATGTGGCGCTGGAGCGTCTCGCCAGAGAACGCACCGGACCAGGCAACCTACATCGAGCTGACCTACCGCAATGGTGACATCGTCGCCATCGACGGCGTCGAGAAGAGCCCAGCCACCGTCCTTGCCGACCTGAACCGCATCGGCGGTGCCAACGGCATTGGCCGCCTGGATATCGTGGAAAACCGTTACGTCGGCATGAAGTCGCGCGGCTGCTACGAAACCCCGGGCGGCACCATCATGCTCAGGGCTCACCGCGCCATCGAATCGATCACCCTGGACCGTGAAGTCGCTCACCTGAAAGATGAGCTGATGCCCAAGTACGCCAGCCTGATCTACACCGGCTACTGGTGGAGCCCGGAGCGCCTGATGCTTCAGAAGATGATCGACGCTTCGCAGGTCAACGTGAACGGCGTTGTGCGCCTGAAGCTGTACAAAGGCAATGTCACCGTTGTCGGGCGCAAGTCGGACGACTCGCTGTTCGATGCCAACATCGCGACCTTCGAAGAAGACGGCGGCGCCTACAACCAGGCGGATGCTGCTGGCTTCATCAAGCTGAATGCACTGCGCATGCGTATTGCTGCGAACAAAGGCCGCGGGATGCTCTAAGCGCCTAAGGCTGTTGAAAGAACCCTGGCTCCGGCCGGGGTTTTTTTTGGCGCGAAAAGCCGTACATTCACTTCATCAGCTGAGCCGCACTTTCCGGTAGCTCGCTTATTGACAGGCGAAAACACTGTTGATCGTCCAAGTTGCAAAATATCCAGTTGGCGCCCACGGGTTGAGGTTCTGAAACGGCACGCAGTAGATGTTCCTGGATCAGTTTCTGTGCATCGGGGCCGGACAGCATGAGCGTCACAGGCTGTACTGCGGATGAGGATGGTTCAGGGTTTTCGTTGAGTCGATCAGACTGGGTCGTCAATGGTTGAGCATCAATTGTGGCATGTGCTGTAGCAGGCTCAGTTGAGGTACGCGCTTCTTCGGGTTTGTAGAGTGACTTGTAATTGAAGTTGAGTGTCAGGAAAAAAAGCGCGGTAAGAAAAAACGGAAACCCCACGAGAAACCAAGTGTAGAGTCCCTGACTTTTTTCGCTGAGAAATGGAAGAGTTGCCAGTGCAGAGGACTCGATGATCCCGGCGAAGATGGCGATGATCGTCAGTGGGGCTGCGGGCTGGGTTGCAGTCATGATGGGGGCCTCCTGCGGTTTTTCAATCAATACCCTAGCGAGGCGATCAACTAAATGATGGACTGTTTCCGGACGGTGAAATTGATCCCGACGTCGAGCTGCTGGATTGACCCATTTGTGGTTGGCTAAACCCGCCAATGCAACGGATTTTTCCTGTCATGCCGTTTGATATTCAGACGCTTCAAGTGAACGGAAAAATATGCATCTATGCTTGGGGGTAAATTTTTATCCTGTAGGAAAATTCCGAAAGCGATGTAAGGTTGATCTATTCGTCTGTTTGCGCGGGAAATTGACACGCCATTGAACCCCCTGCTCGGTTATGGTGTCCCGACGTCAACGCAAAATAATGAATGAATGGATCTCGCATGAATAAAGTCCTTATCGTGGATGATCATCCGGTCATACGCTTGGCAGTGCGCATGCTGATGGAGCGGCATGGCTACGATGTGGTCGCGGAAACCGACAACGGCGTGGCGGCCTTGCAGCTTACCCGGGAGCACCTGCCGGATATCGTGGTGCTTGATATCGGCATTCCCAAACTTGACGGGCTCGAGGTGATTGCCCGCATGGCTTCGGCCAGCCCGTGCAGCCGTGTGCTGGTGCTTACTTCACAATCGCCGGGGCATTTCTCGATGCGCTGCATGCAGGCGGGGGCGTCAGGTTATGTGTGCAAGCAACAGGAGCTCACCGAACTGCTCAGCGCAATCAAGGCCGTGTTGTCGGGCTACAGCTATTTCCCCAACCAGGCTTTGCACAAGTCACGCGGGCAAGTGGGGGGGGGTTAGTGAGACCGAGATGGTCAGCCGCCTTTCAGCGCGGGAAATGATGGTGCTGCAGCAGCTGGCGCGCGGCAAATCCAACAAGGACATCGCCGACAGCATGTTCCTCAGCAACAAGACAGTCAGTACCTACAAGACCCGTTTGCTGCTCAAGCTCAACGCGCATTCGCTGGTGGACCTGATCGAGCTTGCTCAGCGGCATGGCCTTACCTGACAGCCGAGAAGCGCAAAGCCTCCACGTGGGAGGCTTTTTTTGGTCCGGGCTACAGGTCGTAGTCGAAATCGGCGAGTTGCCGCTGCAGGCGTCGTTCTTCGAGGAGGTTGTCGATGGTCCGGCGCTTGCTCAGGTTGGTCTTGGCGGGTTCTACCTGGGGCTCGGCATCATCGTCAGTGGTGGCAAAGTCATCTTCGATCGACAGCTCGTCTTTATCGGTACTCATGAGTCGCTCCAAGCCAAAGGGCCATTGGCCGTCCTTATAACCAGAAAGCGAACATTGGTAAAAAAGATTTTTTCAATCGAAACCGCTACCTATTCACTATCGGGTCAATCGTCCGACGTTTTCAGCTTGTACTCGCACAAGTCCTCAATGCGGCAACTGCCGCAGCGGGGCTTGCGCGCCTGACACACGTAGCGCCCATGCAGGATGAGCCAGTGGTGCGCATCGAGCAGGTAATCCTTGGGCACGAACTTGAGCAATTTCTTCTCGACCTCCAAGACCGTCTTGCCAGGTGCGATACCTGTGCGATTGCTCACCCTGAAAATATGCGTATCGACTGCCATGGTGGGCTGGCGGAATGCGGTGTTGAGCACCACGTTGGCGGTCTTGCGGCCCACGCCCGGCAGCGCCTCCAGTGCTTCGCGGGTCTGCGGCACTTCACCGTCGTGGCGCTCGATCAGCAAGCGGCAAGCTTCAATGACGTTCTTCGCTTTGCTGTTATACAGCCCGATGGTCTTGATGTACTCGCTCAAACCTTCGACGCCGAGCGCGTAGATGGCTTGCGGGGTATTGGCAACCGGGAACAGGCGGGCGGTGGCCTTGTTGACGCCGACATCGGTGGACTGTGCAGAGAGGGTAACGGCGACCAGCAACTCGAAAGGCGTCGTATAAGCCAGTTCCGTTTTGGGGTCGGGGTTATCTTCGTGCAGCCTGCGAAAGATCTCCAGGCGTTTGGCGGCATTCATGGGGTCAACGCTTTCCTTGACGACGTGAGGGGGCTGGGCCCGGACGCAGGCGATTGTACAAGGCCAACAGCAAACCGAGCAGTAGTAGCGCGCCAGGCGCCAGGCTGGCGATGTGCAGGTTCAGGCCATTTTCCAGCCATTGGCGGCTGGCACCGAGCAACAGGCACAGGCCCAGCAAGCCAGCCAGATGCATACTCAGATGGCGCCAGCGGCCCTGCTCAGGCAGCAGGCGGTCCATAGCCAGGCATTGAAGGCAGATCAGTGCCGGGAAGTCGCCGAGCACCAAGGCAAGCGGCAGCGCCCAGGCGCGCAGGGTCAGTTGCAGGCAACAGGCCACGGCAGCCACCATCAGCAGGCTCGCCAGCCCATACATCGCTCTGTCGAGCCTTGGCCGAAGAGGGTGCAGCATCGTCTGGTGCAGCACTGTCAGCAGCAGCATGCTGATGCCGATGACCGCTGCTTGCATGAATGTCCGGGTAGCGCCCAGCAGCGGCGCAAGGCTTGCCACCAGCAAGTAGAACCTAGTCATGTCCAGGCCCCCCGAGCAGCTGCGTGCGATGTTGATCAACGTAGCGCAATGCGTCGTGCTGTGCCTCGATGACCGCGCGCGAGGTGACGGTGGCTCCCGCCAATTGATCGAAGTCGCCCTGGTCGCGCTTGAGTGCCCAGCGGGCATCAAGCCGACGGTTGGCGAACTGCGCCAGCCAATTCACCTGCGGGTCACTGATGCGCCCACCCAGGCCGGGGCTCTCCTGTTGATCGATCACTCGGGTGCCGATCAGGCGGCCATCCGCAGCGATGGCAATGCTCAGCCGTATGGGCCCGGCATAACCCTGTACCTGGCTCACCAGGATCAACGCTGTAGCCGCCGTGCCACGGGTCGCACGATACGCGGCCAATATACGGCTCTTCGGTGGCTGCGCCCCCGACAGCGGCAGAGGGTTGCTCAATGGGCTGTTGTCGTAGCTTTGGCCAGGCAGAACAGCGAGCAACTGGCGGGCTTGCAGTTGCTGTTCGGCATCGGCAATGGGCTTTCGGGTAAATTGCTGCCAGGCAACCGTGGCCAGCAAAGCCAGCCCCCCGACCAGCAACACCCACAATGCGCTGCGCACAGGGCGGTTCATGGTGCGGCCTGCTGTTGCCGGGTGGCAAGCCGGTCGAGCGCCGGGGCTGCAAGGTTCATCAGCAGAATGGCAAACGCAGTGCCATCCGGGTAACTACCCCAGGTACGGATCACGTAGATCAGCGCGCCGGCGCCAACGCCGAACATCAACTTTGCCAAACCGGCCTTGGGGCCGGACACCGGTTCGGTGGCAATGAAAAATGCCGCCAGCATGGTCGAGCCCGAGAACAGGTGCAGCAGTGGCGAGCCATTGGAGTCCGAGCCTGAGCCATTCCAGCCCAGCAAGCTGAACACGAACAACGCGGCCAGCAGGCCTGCCGGGGCATGCCAGCTGCAGACCTTGCGCTGTATCAGAAACATCCCGCCCAGAAGAAACGCCAGGTTCACCCATTCAATGCCGCGGCCGCCGAAATGGCCGAAGCCCGGGTGATGGGCGAACAGTTCATCGATGGTCAGGCTGAGGTTGTGGCGAAGGCCATCGAGCACGGTCGGCCCGGCCCATGCATCAATCTGTTCGCGACTGCCAAACACCAGGTTCAAGCTGTCGAAAAAACCTGGCGACTGCGCGGGCCAATGGCTCATCTGCAGCGGGAAGCTCAGCAGCACGAAGGCATAGCCGACCATCGCCGGGTTGAACGCGTTGCGTCCCACGCCGCCGAAGGCTTGCTTACCCAGGCCAATAGCGATGGTGGCGGCAATCACCGGTAACCACCAAGGCGCCTGGGTGGGCAGGGCGAGCGCCAGCAGTACTGCGCTCACCAACGCGCTACCGTCGCTCAGTGCCGTTGCCACAGGCCGGCCTCGAAGCGTCAGGCACGCAGCTTCGCAGCAGGCTGCAGCGAGCATGCACAGCAGCAGGCTGAACAGCAGGCCCCACCCCAACAGCCAGAACGATGCCAGCAAACCAGGAAGACAGGCCAGCAGCACCAGGCCCATTGCGTCGCGCAGCAGCCGTGGGTCAGGTGTGGTCATGAGCCAGTCTCACTGCCCGAGTAAGCCGTTGAGGCCCGAGATCGCGAGGGCCATGACACCTGCGCAGAGCAAAGTGACAGGCAGGCCGCGCAATGCGTTCGGCACGTCAGGGTGTTCGCACCGCTGCATCAGGTCAGCAAAAAGCACCAGGGCCAGCCAGAAACCCATCCCGGCGACTGAGCCGTAACCCAGCGCGGCAAGCCATCCACGGTGCTCGCCGATGACCTGCAATGCAAGGCCCAGCAGCAAGGCATTGGTTGCTATCGGCCAGGCCAGGTCTGCTGTTGGCCAATCAGGCCGTAACCTTGCCAGTGTTCGCGTTACACCCCAGGCGAGCAGTGCCATCCAAGGCAGCAGCAGGAACAAGCGCAGGTTCTGCAATTGCCAAGGCACCACGAGCAGACGCTCGAGCAGTTGCCCCCCGGTGACCCCAAACACGATCGACAAGGCGCACGCCAGGCCGCACACGTGCAGGCGCAGTCGTGAGGCCGGCTGTTGTTGCAAAAGCAGATGGCTGAGCAGCGCTGCGCTGACCAGAACCAGGGCATGGTCATTCATGCCAATGACGATAGCCGGGAATCGCTGGCGATGTCCGGTAATGCGCGAGGGGATGAAAAAGCCCCGGCACTGAGGCCGGGGCGGGGGAGGTTACTTGATGCGCTGGCCAGGCTTGGCGCCGCTGTCCGGGCTGAGCAGGTAGATCTCTTCACCGCCAGGTCCTGCCGCCATGACCATGCCCTCGGACACACCGAAGCGCATTTTGCGTGGCTTGAGGTTGGCGACCATCATGGTCAGGCGGCCTTCAAGCTTGGATGGGTCGGGGTAGGCCGACTTGATGCCCGAGAACACGTTGCGGTGTTCGTCACCGATATCCAGGGTCAGCTGCAGCAGCTTGTCGGCACCCGGCACCGCTTCGGCCTTGACGATCAGCGCTACGCGCAGGTCGACGGCGGCGAAGGTGTCGAATTCAATTTCCGCCGACAGCGGGTCCTTGGCCAGTTCGCCGTTGCCGGCGGGTGCCTGGGCCTGGCCGCCAGCTGCCAGCAAGTCTTCCTTGCTGGCGGCGATCATGGCTTCGACCTTGGCCGGTTCGATGCGGCTCATCAGTGCCTTGAACGGGTTGAGCGTGTGGTTTTCCAGGCGCGACTGGTGGTCGTTCCAGTGCAGCGGCGCGACATTGAGGAACGCCTCGGCGTCGGCGGCCAGTACCGGCAGGACCGGCTTGAGGAAAATCACCAGTTGGCGGAACAGGTTGATGCCCTGAGCGCAGATTGCCTGGACTTCGTCCTGCTTGCCTTCCTGCTTGGCCAGCGACCACGGAGCCTTGTCGGCGATCCAGGCATTGGCACGGTCAGCCAGGGCCATGATTTCGCGCATGGCACGGCCAAAGTCACGGGCCTCGTAGGCTTCGGCGATGGACGGGGCCGCAGCGAGGAACGCTTCGCTCAGCTCTGGCGCAGCGTCGCCGGCAACCATCACGCCGTCATTGCCCTTGTGAATGAAGCCGGCGCAGCGGCTGGCGATGTTTACCACCTTGCCAACCAGATCCGAGTTGACCTTCTGCACGAAGTCTTCGAGGTTCAGGTCCAGGTCATCGACGCCACGGCCGAGCTTGGCGGCGTAGTAGTAACGCAGGTATTCAGGCTGCAGGTGGTCCAGGTAGGTGCGGGCCTTGATGAAGGTGCCGCGCGACTTGGACATCTTGGCGCCGTTGACGGTCAGGTAACCGTGCACGTTGACCGCGGTCGGCTTGCGGAACCCTGCGCCTTCGAGCATGGCTGGCCAGAACAGGGCGTGGAAGTTGACGATGTCCTTGCCGATGAAGTGGTACAGCTCGGCTTTCGAGCCTTCGTTCCAGAACGCATCGAAGTCCAGCTCAGGGCGGCGTGCGCACAGGTTCTTGAAGCTGGCCATGTAGCCGATCGGGGCATCCAGCCACACGTAGAAGTACTTGCCAGGCTCGCCCGGGATCTCGAAGCCGAAGTACGGCGCGTCACGCGAGATGTCCCATTCCTGCAGGCCGGCGTCCAGCCATTCGGCCAGCTTGTTGGCCACGGCGTCCTGCAGCGTGCCGCTGCGGGTCCACTGCTGCAGCATGGCCTGGAAGTCCGGCAGCTTGAAGAAGAAGTGCTGCGAGTCGCGCAGCACCGGCGTGGCGCCGGAGATTGCCGACTTGGGGTTCTTCAGCTCGGTCGGCGCGTAGGTGGCACCGCATTTTTCGCAGTTGTCGCCGTACTGGTCTTCGGCCGCGCACTTGGGGCAGGTGCCCTTGATGAAGCGGTCGGCCAGGAACATGCCCTTCTCAGGGTCGAAGTACTGGGTGACCGAACGGGTGGCGATGTGCCCGGCGTCGCGCAGACGCGAGTAGATCATGCCCGACAGTTCGCGGTTTTCGTCGCTGTGGGTGGAGTGGAAATTGTCGAAATCCACCAGGAAGTCGGCGAAGTCGCTGCTGTGCTCGGCCTGGACGTTGGCGATCAGCTGCTCCGGGGTGATGCCTTCCTTTTCGGCGCGCAGCATGATGGCCGAACCGTGGGCGTCGTCGGCGCAGACATAGATGCACTGGTTGCCGCGCATTTTCTGGAAGCGAACCCACATGTCCGTCTGAATGTACTCAAGCATATGGCCAAGGTGGATGGACCCATTGGCATAGGGCAGGGCGCTGGTGACGAGAATCTGGCGTGGCTCGGACATGGTGGCTCGGCTACTTATATGGCTCGGGTAAAAATGAGGGTGATCGGCCACTATAAAGGGCCGGCGAATATATTTCACCCCATGGACGCAACTGCTGACGATTGACGGGTTAGGATAGGCGTCTGTTTGACTATCCGTTTGCCAATGGGAGCCTCCATGAGTGCCGTCACCCGTGCCGCCGTCGAAGGCGTGCTTCGCCAGTACACCGACCCTTATCTGAACCAGGACCCGGTCAGCGCCGGCTGTGTGCGCGCCATCGATATCCAGGGCGGGCAGGTCGCTGTGCAGTTGCAACTGGGGTATGCCGCTGGTCTGTTCAAGAACGGCTGGGCCCAGGTGTTGCAGACCGCGATCGAGAACCTCGACGGTGTCAGTTCGGCCCAGGTATCGATCGACTGCGTGGTCGCCGCGCACAAGGCCCAGGCCCAGGTGCCGGCCATGGCCAACGTCAAGAACATCGTCGCCGTGGCCTCGGGCAAGGGCGGTGTCGGCAAATCGACCACGGCCGCCAACCTGGCCTTGGCCCTGGCCCGCGAAGGGGCCCGGGTGGGCATCCTCGACGCCGATATCTACGGCCCCAGCCAGGGTGTGATGTTTGGTATCGCCGAAGGCACCCGGCCGCAGATTCGCGAGCAGAAGTGGTTCGTGCCGATCAAGGCGCATGGTGTCGAGGTCATGTCGATGGCATTTCTCACCGATGACAACACGCCGATGGTATGGCGTGGCCCGATGGTGTCTGGTGCGCTGCTGCAATTGGTCACCCAGACGGCTTGGGACGACCTCGATTACCTGGTTATCGACATGCCGCCGGGTACCGGCGATATCCAGCTGACGCTGGCGCAGAAGGTCCCGGTGGCGGGTTCGGTGATCGTGACCACGCCGCAGGACCTGGCGCTGCTGGATGCGAAGAAAGGCGTGGAGATGTTCCGCAAGGTCAACATCCCGGTGCTGGGCGTGGTCGAGAACATGGCGGTGCACATCTGCTCCAACTGCGGCCATGCCGAGCACCTGTTCGGTGAAGGTGGCGGCGAGAAGCTGGCGAGTCAGTATGGCGTCGACTTGCTGGCATCGTTGCCGTTGTCGATGCTGATCCGCGAGCAGGCCGACAGCGGCAAGCCCACGGCGATTGCCGAGCCGGAAAGCCAGATTGCCATGGTCTACCAGGAACTCGCCCGCCAGGTGGGTGCACGGATCGTCTTGCAAGAAGCGGCGGCACCCGCTATGCCGAGCATTACCATCAGCGAAGACTGACGCATTTTTTGTGGGAGCGGCCTTGTGCCGCGAAAGGGCCGCAAAGCGGCCCCAGCACTATGTGGTTGGATCACATCGCTTGGGGGCGCTTCGCACCCCTTTCCGACCGGTCCGGTGCGCCGGCAAGGCCGCTTCTGGACAGGCATAAAAAAACCCGCCAGAGGCGGGTTTTTTTGAAAGCTAGGAAGCTAAATCGCTTAGGCGATTTGAACTTCTTCAGCCTGCATGCCTTTCTGGCCGCGGGTAGCGACGAAAGTAACAGCCTGGCCTTCTTTCAGGGTTTTGAAGCCGTCAGCTTGGATGGCTTTGAAGTGCACGAACAGATCGTCGCCCGACTGAGGGGTGATGAAGCCGTAGCCTTTCTCATCGTTGAACCACTTAACGGTACCGGATTGACGGTTGGACATTTTTCTGTCTCCTTGGACAAAGTAGATAACGGTCAGGAAAAACCCTGGCCGGGACTGAGTGCAAAGAGAGCAGAAAATTCAGCGATGGTGCGATCAGGATCGTGCATCAAACTAGAGATTCTCGGTGTCACGTGCAGCACAGTGGCGTCACCTTAACCCACTTTCCACGAGCTGCCAATCTCCAAAATAGCCTTTGATGAAATTCGGATCGGCGGCGGCCGCAAGCCCCGTCTGGCGCGGGATGCGGGATGGAACTTTAACCTGAGCGCGGGGACCGGTAAGATGCGCCTTTCGTTTTTTCACCTCGCAACTCTCAGGACACCCCCGCCATGAGCATCAAATCGGACAAGTGGATTCGCCGCATGGCGCAGGAACACGGCATGATCGAACCGTTCGTCGAGCGCCAGGTGCGCGGCGAGCACGACAGCCGGGTGATCTCGTTCGGCGTTTCGAGCTACGGTTACGACGTGCGTTGCGCCGACGAATTCAAGGTGTTCACCAACATCAACTCGGCCACCGTCGACCCGAAGAACTTCGACGCCGGTAGCTTCGTTGACGTCAAGAGCGATGTCTGCATCATCCCGCCGAACTCCTTCGCCCTGGCCCGTACCGTCGAGTACTTCCGCATCCCGCGCAACGTGCTGACCATCTGCCTTGGCAAGAGCACCTATGCGCGTTGCGGCATCATCGTCAACGTCACGCCACTCGAGCCGGAGTGGGAAGGCCACGTGACCCTGGAATTCTCCAACACCACCACACTGCCGGCGAAGATCTACGCCAATGAAGGCGTAGCGCAGATGCTCTTCCTCGAATCCGATGAAGAGTGCGAAGTGTCGTACAAGGACCGTGGCGGCAAGTATCAGGGCCAGCGCGGCGTCACCCTGCCACGCACCTGAGCCGACGAGCGCGGGGAATTAGTTCTCGCTTGGGCACTCCAAGTTACTGAACAGTGCTGCCATGCATGATGCGTGGCGGCCCTAGTCAGGAGTTACCCATGAAACTCGATCCCGCAATCAGTGCAAAGCTGGCTGTGCTGCAGCCCAACCATATCGGCATGCTGGCGTGGTCGCTGCTGGCCCATCCTGCGCCGATGCACCTTGGCGGCGTACCCGGTCAGCCTGGCCCGGATACCCCGCAACCCGCCCAGCCTGGGGATACCCCACCCATGGAACCGGGCGAGCCAACCCTGCCCGATGAACCGCCTCCTGCCCCTGTGGCCTGAACGGCCCGGTCGGTCAGAGCTGCAAGGGCCAGACCTGGTCCGCGCCGGCAAGGTAGATCCGGTTGCTCGGGTTCTGCTCGACATTCCAGCCGCCAGTGAATTCACCAAACGCCGGTAACAGGCTGACCTGACCCATGACGAAACAGGGCAGCCTCAGCCGCTGGCGGGCGCGACCACGCAGGACGTATACCGGGTGTACATGGCCTGACAGCACCGGGTGGTCCGGGTGTGTTTCAGGTTCGTGTTGCAGCGCGAACGGCGGCAGTACCCAAGGTTCATCCTGAACCTCGATGCCAAGCTGTGCAGGTGGATCACCTGCATGGCGATCGTGGTTGCCACGCACCAGCAC
The DNA here is from genome assembly GCF_047978245.1 of Pseudomonas sp. LFS044. NCBI lineage: Bacteria > Pseudomonadati > Pseudomonadota > Gammaproteobacteria > Pseudomonadales > Pseudomonadaceae > Pseudomonas > Pseudomonas sp. LFS044. The sequence continues at coordinate 47,117 of NZ_JBFPFX010000036.1, read as the reverse complement.
GATGCGCAACCCTGCATGGCGCGCCCGCCAGGCCTGTAGCTTGGCCATCGTTGCCGCAGTGCGGCCCGTTCGCGCATGCAGGAAGTCGCCCAGCACGATCAACATCTCGCACTCACAGGCTGCAAGCAGTGCATCCAGGCGCTGGAGCGTGGCTTCGGTGGTGCCGCGTGGTACGGGTTGGTGCAGTGCGCGGTAACTGGCAGCCTTGCCGATATGCACGTCGGCTACCAGCAGTGCACGACGGGCTGGCCAGTAAAGCGCACGATCAGGCATCAACCACAGTGTTTGCCCGCAATGTTCGATGGCCAGGTGTTCACTCACGTCGTTCTGCTCGCGGCTTTTTCAAGGTCGGCGACCATCCGCGCAATGCGATCCGCCAGCTTCTCTGTGCTCAGGGTTTCTCGCATGCCTTCCACCAGCAGCGTGAACGCCAGTGGCCCGGGCCGTCGCAGTTCGCGCACGTCCAGGCGCAGCTGGCTCATTTTGGCCAATTGACTCTGCAATCGTTCGATTTCCAGTTCCTCTCGCAGCACTTCGTCCCGTGCCTGGCCCAGCAGCAGGTTGCCGGCATCATGCTTGCGAAAGACCTCGAAGAACAGCCCGCTCGACGCCTGGATCTGCCGGGTGCTCTTTTGCGCCGCCGGGTATCCGCCAAACACCAGCCCGGAAATCTGGGCGATTTCACGAAAGCGTCGCAAGGCCATTTCACTGGCGTTCAGGCTGGCCAGCACATCATCCAGCAGACCCTCGCCGGACAACGCCGCAGGCAGGTGGGTGGCCCAGTCCACGGGGCTAGGGCTGAGCAGCTCGAAGCCATAGTCACTGACGGCAATGGACACCGACAGCGGTTGCTGGCGGCTGATCCGCCAGGCGATCAGGTTGGCCAGGCCCAGGTTGGCCATGCGCCCAGCAAAGGGGTACAGAAACAGGTGTGAGCCTTGGCGTGTGGCAAGCGTTTCGGCCAATAGCGTCTGTGTGCTGGGCAAGGCCGACCACTGCCCCTGAAGCGTGAGCAATGGGCGCACCGCGCGCATCTCCGGGTCGTCGAAATGGCCGTGGGCGGCGGCATCGAGCTTTTCCACCAAGGCATCGGCCAGTTCGCTGGAAAGCGGCATTCGCCCGCCATTCCAGCGGGCGATGGCGGCTTTGCGGGCAGTGCTGCGGCGCACGTAGGCAGTCATGTTCTCTACGCGCACCAGCTCCAGTACACGCCCGGCAAAGACCAGGGTGTCGCCTGGGCGCAGGCGGGCGATGAACGCTTCTTCGACACTGCCCAGGTGTTTGCCGCCGCCACCTTTGCTCCAGTATTTGAGCTGCAGGCTGGCGTCGCTGACGATGGTGCCGATGCCCATGCGATGGCGCCGCGCCAGACGCTCGCTGGCGACCCGCCAGACACCATCGGCGTGGGCTTCGACGCGTTGGTAGTCAGGGTAGGCGCTGAGTGAGCTGCCGCCATGGCTGACGAAGTCCAGCGCCCACTGCCATTGGCTGTCACGCAGCTCGCGAAATGCCCAGGTGCTGCGCACTTCAGCAAGCAGTTCGGCTGGGCGAAACCCACTGCCCAGTGCCATAGAGACCAGGTGCTGGACCAGCACATCCATGCACAGGCGTGGCGAGCGGCGTGCTTCGATATGCCCCGCAGCCAAGGCGCTGCGCGCCGCTGCGGCTTCCACCAGTTCCAGGCTGTGGGTGGGCACCAGGGTGATCCGCGACTGACGCCCCGGCGCATGCCCGGAACGCCCGGCGCGCTGCATCAGGCGAGCGATACCTTTGGCCGAGCCAATTTGCATGACCCGCTCCACTGGCAGGAAATCCACCCCCAAGTCCAGGCTGGACGTGCAGATCACGGCCTTGAGCGCACCCTGTTTGAGGCTGAGTTCCACCCAGTCGCGGGTCGCGCGGGCCAATGAGGCATGGTGCAGGGCGATCTGCCCGGCCCAGTCGGGGCGGGCGTCGAGCAAGGCCTGGTACCACAGCTCGGCCTGGGCGCGGGTATTGGTGAACACCAGGCTGCTGGCACTGCCGTCGAGCTCACGGGCGACCGGCTCGAGCATTTTCAGGCCCATGTGGCCGGCCCAAGGGAAGCGTTCGATGGCCTCGGGCAGCAGGGTGTCGACAATCAGGCGTTTGTCCTGGCGGCCCCGCACCAACTGGCCGCCCTCGGGCAACAGCACCTCGAGCGCATGGGGCAGGTTGCCCAGGGTGGCCGAGAGCCCCCAGGTCACCAGGCGCGGGTGCCAGCGGCGCAGGCGGGCAAGGGCCAGTTGCAGTTGCACGCCGCGCTTGTTGCCCAGCAGTTCGTGCCATTCGTCCACCACCACCAGGCGCAGGTGGGCGAAGTCCTCGCAGGCTTGTGCCCGGGTCAGCAGCAGGGTCAGGCTTTCGGGGGTGGTGATCAACGTGCTCGGCAGGCGCCTGGCTTGCCGGGCGCGCTCGGCGCTGCCGGTGTCACCGCTGCGCACACCGACGCTCCAGTTCAGGCCGAGCTCATCCAGCGGTGCTTGCAAGGCCCGGGCGGTATCTGCGGCCAGCGCGCGCATGGGGGTGATCCACAGCACTTGCAACGGCGCGGGCTGGCGCCCTGGGGCAGGCTGGGCAAAGGCGCGCAGCGCCGCAAGCCATACCGCGTAAGTCTTGCCGGCCCCAGTGCTGGCATGCAGCAACCCCGATTCGCCGCGGCCGACCGCCGCCCAGACTTGCCGCTGGAAGGCAAAGGGCTTCCAGCCGCGTGCGGTGAACCAGGCATTGGCTAGGTCGGTTTGGGCGGGCATGCGGGCGCGGTGTCCTTCGAAGGCTGTGCTTATAAGGACCACCCGCCCGGTGCATTGGTTTTACCGAGTCAGTTCGCCAGCAGATAGCCGCTGCGGCACACCTGTTGACCTGCTACGTGGGCAATGACCATTCCAGCCGTGGCCATGCGCCGCACGCTACGGGCATACAGCAGGCCGGGCTGGCTGTTGCGCACGGCGGTCACCCGGTCGCTGAGCGGGTCGATGACTTCGGCGATAAGTTGGCCAGCCTCAAGCTGCTGGCCAGGCCGGGCGTGATACACCAGAAGCCCACCGAGAGGGGCCGATACCGGTTCGACAGCGGCCAGCGGGGTAGCGGGGCTGGGCAGTGCCGGCAAGGGCGCGGGTGTACCCGCTAGGACGCCCGCGTGGGTGAGGTAGTCAAGGATCGCCTGGCAATCCTTGCTCGCCAGGTCATGGCTGACGTCGGCCTGGCCACGCAGTTCGACGGTCACCGCTACGCTGCCCAACGGGATCGGGAAGCGCTTGCCGAAGCGTTGCTGCAACTGCCACCAGACCAGGCTGAAACACTCATCGAACGACTGCCCGCCGGAATCGGTGGCCAACAGGCTGGCCTGGGCCCCCAGGTAGCGGGCCAGGGGCTCGACCTGAGGCCAGGCTTCCGGGGTGGTATAGAGGTGTTCGACCGCCTCGAAGTCGCAGTGCAGGTCGAGGACCAGGTCTGCATCGCAGGCCAGCCGCTGCAGGATCAGGCGCTGAGACTGCAGCGGCGTAAGCGCCGGGTGGGCGTCCAGGCCGCGGCGCAGGTACTCGCGGATCAGCGCGAGGTTGTGCGCGGGGTCCTGGGTCAGATGCCCCTCGATCTGGTCGCCGATGCTGTCGGAAAGGTCGACGAAATTGCGGTTGAAGTTCTCGCCACTTTGCAGCTCGAAACGGCCCAGCGGCGCATCCAGCATCACCTGCTCCAGGCCCACCGGGTTGGCCACGGGCACCAGGATGATTTCGCGGCGCAGGCGCCCTTGCTGTTCCAGCTCGCCCAGGCGGCGCTTGAGGTGCCAGGCCACCAGCATGCCCGGCAGTTCGTCGGCATGCAGTGAGGCCTGGATATACACCTTGGCGCCACCGCGCGGGCCGAAGTGGAAACTGTGCAGTTGGCGAGTGATGCCGGGTACGGGGGACAGCAAGTCGTGGGTCGAATGGTGCATGGTGGTCCTGATTACGTGGCGAAAACGGTCTGCGACACGGGTCGGCACAAAGCTAAGCATAATTTTGCCGGCTGTGCCTCTCTGCGCGTCTTGCCACGGTGTGCGGTCAGGTTAGCAGTGCTTGCAAGGTCGCCAGGTCGTCCGCCTCGGCGACCGGTTTGTCCTGGCGCCAGCGCAACATGCGTGGGAAGCGCACGGCGATGCCGCTCTTGTGCCGCTTGGACAGTGCGATACCCTCGAAGCCCAGCTCGAACACCAGCGTCGGGGTCACGCTGCGCACCGGGCCAAAGGTTTCTACCGTGGTCTTGCGGATGATGGCATCCACCTTGCGCATTTCTTCATCGCTGAGGCCCGAGTAGGCCTTGGCGAACGGGACCAACGCACGCTCCGGGCTACCGGATGGCGCGTTCCAGACGGCGAAGGTGTAGTCGCTGTACAGGCTGGCGCGGCGGCCATGGCCGCGTTGGGCGTAAATCAGCACCGCATCGACGCTGAACGGGTCGATCTTCCATTTCCACCACACCCCCATGTCCTTGGTTCGGCCCACACCGTACAAGGCGTCACGCTGCTTGAGCATGAGGCCCTCGACCCCCAGGCTGCGCGACTGTTCGCGCTGAACGGCGAGGTCCTGCCAGTCCTGCCCCTCCAGCAGCGGCGAAAGCAGCACGGGGGCCAGTGGGTAGTCGGTGACCAGGCGCTGCAATTGCTGACGGCGTTCATGTTGTGGCCGGTTACGCCAGTCCTCGCCTTGCCACTCCAGCAAATCGTACGCCTGCAGTACCACGGGCGTGTCGGTCAGCAGCTTCTTGCCCAGGGTCTTGCGGCCAATGCGTTGCTGCAGCAGGGCGAACGGTTGCACGGCCAGCGCTTCGGCGGTGGCGCCGGGTTTCCAGACCAGGATCTCGCCGTCGAGGACGACGCCGTCCGGCAGGCTCTGCGCCAGGCTGTGCAGCTCCGGGAAACGGTCGGTGATCAGCTCTTCGCCACGCGACCACACCCACACCTGGCCATCGCGCTTGACCACCTGGGCGCGTATGCCATCCCACTTCCATTCGATCTGCCAGGCGCTGGGGGGGCCAAGCAGGTCGTCGAACTGCTCGGTAGGGGCCTGGAGGGCATGTGCCAGAAAGAACGGGTAAGGCTGGCCGCCGCGCTGGCTGTGTTCATCAGCCGATTCGGCGGCGATCAGCTTCTGGTAGCTGTCGGCAGTAGGGCGATGGCTGATGTCGGTGTAGCCAACCAGGCGCTGCGCCACGCGCTTGGCATCCAGCCCGGCCAGCTGTGCCAGGGCGCGGGTGACCAACAATTTGGACACGCCGACGCGAAAGCTGCCGGTGATCAGCTTCAGGCACAGCATCAGGCTGGGGCGGTCCAGTTGTGCCCACAGGGGAGGCAGGCGCTGCTGCACTTCTTCGGCGGGCAGCCCGCGAAGGGGGAGCAGGTGGCCTTCAACCCAATGGGCCAGGCCGTCGTCGCTGCCGTGGTGATTTTCAGGCAGCAGCAGCGATATGGTTTCCGCCAGATCGCCCACCGCCTGGTAGCTTTCTTCGAACAACCAATCGGGCAGGCCGGCCAGTGCCGTCGCCAGTTCGCGCAGTACGCGGGTAGGCACCAGCTGGCGCGGCCGGCCACCCGACAGGAAATACACGGCCCAGGCCGCATCTTCGGCAGGGGCGGCGGCAAAATAGTCGCGCAGCGCTTCGAGCTTGGCATTGCTGGACGTCGTGGCATCCAGCCGCAGGTAGAGTTGGGCGAAGGCTCTCATGCTCCGGCTTCCGTCGCAGGGGCGTCATCTTCCTCGCCATACTCGGTCACGAAGGCGCGGGCATCGAGGCCCTTTTCATTGAGCAAGCGCACCAGCACATTGACCGAGCCATGGGTGACCATCACCCGTTCGGCACCGGTCTGCTCGATGGCCCAAAGCAGGCCTGGCCAGTCAGCATGGTCGGACAACACGAAGCCACGGTCCACGCCGCGCCGGCGCCGCGTGCCGCGCAGCAGCATCCAGCCACTGGCGAAGGCATCGCTGTAATCGCCGAAGCGGCGCATCCAGCTGCTGCCTGCGGCAGAGGGGGGCGCCAGAACGATGGCTTGGCGCATGAGCGGGTCGTTTCGGGGCACATCACCCGCATAGAGGGTTTGCGGCAGGTACACACCCGCCTCGCGGTATACCTGGTTGAGGGGCTCCACCGCACCGTGCACCAGAATCGGCCCGATGCTGCTATCCAGGCCGTGCAGAATGCGCTGAGCCTTGCCGAAGGCATAGCAGAACAACACGCTGGCCTTGCCCTGATCCCGGTTGGCCCGCCACCAGGCATTCACCCCGGCAAACACCTCGGCCTGGCTTGGCCAGCGGTAGATGGGCAAGCCGAAGGTCGATTCGGTGATGAAGGTGTGGCAGCGCACCGGCTCGAACGGGGCGCAGGTGCCGTCGGGCTCGACCTTGTAGTCACCGGAGGCCACCCAGACCTCGCCCTCATGTTCCAGGCGCACCTGGGCCGAGCCCAGCACATGCCCGGCCGGGTGCAGGCTGATGGTGACGCCGTGGTGACGGATGCGTTCGCCGTAGGTCAGCGTCTGCAAGTCGATGTCCTGGCCAAGGCGGCTGCGCAGGATACCGGCGCCAGGGGTGGCGGTCAGGTAATGCGCGTTGCCGCGACGGGCATGGTCGCCATGGCCATGAGTGATGATGGCACGCGCCACCGGCCGCCACGGGTCGATGTAGAAATCACCGGGCGGGCAGTACAGGCCTTCGGGGCGGGCGATGACGAGGTCCATGGCGTAGGCACTGGTGGTTGGGGTTACCAGTTAGGAGCGGTGCCAGGGTTGGGAAGTTCGCAGAGGTTTGAGTTTGAGGTTAAGGTGCCTGTCGCGAGTGCGGTGGCGCTCTTGCGATCGAGCGCCGCGCGGGCGGCGCTCGATCTCAAACCCCCTGGAAGGCCAAAGGCGAGCACATCACAGCCCTGCCGCCATTATTCCCAGTTACCTACCAGGCACCAACGTCAACCGCTGGCTCCCATAAGCCCGCGCAAAATTCTGCGGCTGCAACGGCAGGCTCATGAACCGCCCTTTGAACCAGGCATCCAGCCCATCACTGTAATGCCCGCTGGCCGGGTTGCCTGACTGGCCATTGCTGGTCAGCACCTGCAGCGGTTCGGCCTGGCCGAAGTCGACGATCATGCGTGCCGACGCCGGCAGGCGGGTGTCGAAATCGCTGCCCCAGGCATAAGGCGTCAGGGCCAGGGTGCTGAAATCACCGCCGGCCGCCAGCGCCGAGCGGCTGAGGGCATCGCCCAGGCCGTGGTAGGCCGGGGCTGGCCAGCGGTACTGGTGCAGCTTGCCCCATTGCCAGGCGCGGCGGTCGCTGCCCAGTTGGGCGGTACCTGCATCCACCGCCGCCGCCAGGCTACGGGCGAGAATGGCCGGTTTGTCTTCCTTCTGCGGCGTGTTGCGGTCATCCCAGAACGGGCTGTCCTCGCGGCCAAGCAAGTGGTCGGCCTGGGCCGAATAGGACAGCCGGGCGTTGCTGACGAACGCCTGCCAGGCTGGGCTGGATTCCGGGCCGAGGTCATCGAGGAAAGTCTGCCGCGCGACCTCCTGCAGGAACAGTTCATACAGCGCCGCATCTGCCGAGACCGGGCTCAGGCGGCCGTCGAACGCTTTCAATCGGGCCAGCGCATCGCGGGCCTTGTCGCGCTGGGCACCAGGCAGGGCGTCGATGGCCTGTTTGAGCGGCTGGGCCATGCCGGGCGCATCGAACATCTGCTTGAGCTTGTCGGCCAGCAGCGTCACCTGGTCGTTCTGCAGGGCCTTCAGGCTGCGGCTGTCGTGGCGGCCATTGCCGGCCAGTTGGCCCAGACGTTCGGCGCGCTCCGGGTAGTACCAGGTGTTGGACAGTTGCATGCCGTAGCCACGCGGCAGGCTGCGCTGATTGGCGTGGCCGATCCAGCCGGCTGGCGGGTCCTGGTCATAGGGGTGCAGCATCGGGTCGGCATAGCCGTCCCAGTCAAAACGCCCGTCCCAGCCAGGCGATGGCAGCAGGCCCTGGCCTTCGCGGCGGTTCGGGTAGCGGCCGCTGACCTGCCAGCCAATGTGTTCAGGTTCGGCGAACACGAAGTTGAGCGCGGCAGCACCGATCTCGCGCGTGCTGTCGAACGCGCGCTCGACGTTTTTTGCCCGGGTCAGGTCGAACAGCGCATCAAGGCTTCGGTCGCCCTTGAGCTGCGGCAGGTTCAGCGCCAGGCCCAGGCTGGCATTGCCCGGCTGCGAGAGCAGGGTGCCGTGGCGGGTGTCGTACATCACTTCGCGCTGCGGGCGTTGGCCGCGGACGAAAAAGGTTTCGGTGCGCGCGCGGGCGGGCAGCCATTTGCCATCGGCCAGGTAGCTGAGCTGGCTGCCCTGATGGCGCAGTTGTTCCAGGTACAGGTCCTGGTTGTCGGCCATCACCGCACTGCTGCTCCAGGCCAGTTTGCCGTTGTAACCTGCCAGGACGATGGGCAGCCCCGGCAGTGACAGCCCCGCCACCTGATACTTGCTGGTGTGGATCTGTACCGGGCTCAAGGCCCAGGCTGCCCGGCTGTCGCTGGCCAGCAGGCTCTTGCCGCTGCGGCTGCGTTGCGGGCCCAGTGCCAGGTTGGCCGAGCCGGGGCTGCCGAGCAGGTCAAGGTCGGCGAGCTTCTGGCTAGCCGCAGCGAGCGTAGCCAAGCCCGGCAGCTGGCTAGCCAGGTTCAGGCCTTTGAGTTTTTCCACCTCGGCGTCGGCAAGCGGTTCATCCGGTGCGCCGGGCAGCAACCAGGGTAATTTGTCGCTGCCCACCTTTTGCGCCAAGGTCAGGGCACTGAGCTCTTCCTGCAGGTTCACCGACTGGCTGAAGGCATACAGGCTGAAGATCAATGCCGAGTCTTCGGGCTTCCAGTATTCCGGGCGGTAGCCGCTGCTGGCGAGGTTGGCCGGCAACTTGTCGCGATAGCGGAACAGGTAGGCGTTGACGCCCCGGGCATAGACTTCGAAGAAGCGCTTGAGCCGTGGCGAGGCGTCCGCATACAGCTGGGTAGCATTCTGTTTGAGATTGGCGGCGCGCATCAGGCGGTCGATGTCCAGTGCGTCGCTGCCCGACATTTCTGCCAGGCGGCCTTGGGCGAGCAGGCGCATGGCGAGCATCTGCTCGATGCGGTCACCGGCATGCACGTAACCCAGGCTGAACAGGGCGTCGTGGAAGTTGCTGGTTTCGATCAGCGGCGCGCCCATGGCGTTGCGGCGAACCGAAACGTTTTGCGCCAGCCCTTTGAGCGGCTGCACGCCGGTTGTCGGTGGCACACTGTCCTGGTAGCCGCCCATCTGGCAACCGGCAAGCCCGAGCATGCCAAGCAGCGTGGCAGCGGTGGCGAACCGCGGGCGGAAGGGAGGAAGGACGGGGGCGGCCATGACAAGGGCTCCTGCAAGGCGAGGCGGGGGTTTTGATTGGCGCTAAGTTAGCATGCCGATGGGTTTTCGGCGCCTGGGGATTGGGGCTTTGGTGCTAGTCCTCGGTTGTTTTTTGTACATGAGATCGAGCGCCGCGCGGGCGGCGCTCGATTTACGCCGCACCGCAGCATTCAAGCCGTATCAAGCCCCGTGGCACTTCTTGAATTTCTTCTCGCTGCCACACGGGCATGGGTCGTTGCGGCCGACGTCCTTCAGGGCGTTGCGAACCGGCTCCTGGTGGCCGTGGTTGCAATGCGGGCCGTGCACATGGCCGTGGTCGTGATCGTGGTGATGATCGTGACCGTGGTTGCAGTCAGGGCCATGAACGTGGGGTTGTTGGGTCATTGCAGGGTTACTCCGGTATGAAATCGCCGGGCATTATCTCACCACTGCGCGATATGTGCAGGTCCCGGTGGATGAGCAGGCCGGTCGCCAGTTCACCCTGCAAGCGGTAGTGCAGCGTTTGCTCGCTTTTGAGCAACTTGGCCAACGGCTTGAGCTGTTTCCACAGGTTGGTCCGCGCGGTGATCTTGAAGGTGCGCCGGGCGTGGCCACCGACGCTGCGCCAGATGCTGGCCTGGTCTTCTGCCAGGAGCAGGTCGTTGAGCCAGATCGAATAGCTCAAGTTGCGAATGAACAGACGGCTGTCGTCAGGGTTTTCGATACGCACGTGCAACACGAATTCCTGCTCAAGCAAGCGCGCCTTGACCGTCTCGACCTCGACCAGATGCACCTGGGGCGCACGCCAGTCGTCGCCACCCCATAGTGCACAGCCCGTCTGCAGTGCCAGCAGGGTGCCAAGCATGAGCGTGCGGGCCAGGGCGATCATGGTCAGTTACCGACGTAGCTGGCGCAGCATTTCTTGAACTTCTGCCCGCTGCTGCAGGGGCAGGGGTCGTTGCGGCCCGCCTTGAGCTCGACCGTCGGGTCGATGAAGAACCAGCGCCTCTCGTGCTGCACGAAGGCGGACCGCTCGCGGTGCTGGTGGTCGCCCTCCTGGTCATGCCAGCGCGCAATGAAGGTGACGAAAGCATGCTCGGGTTGGCCTCCGAGTACCTCGGCGTTCTCCACTTCCAACCCCAACCAGGTGCTTTGCGCGCTCCAGGCGGCCATGGCGGCGCGGTCCAGCCCGGCCTGTTGGGCCGGCAGGGTGGTGGCGACCAGATAATCGATAAGGCCCAGCACGTAAGCGCTGTAGCGCGAACGCATCAATGTCTGCGCATCCGGTGCCGGGGTTCCGGCGTGGTAGTGCCCGCAACAGGCGTCCAGCAGGTTACCGCTGCCACAAGGGCAAACCGAGACACTCATCATCACCACCAGTACTTGCCGAAGTTTTCAGGGTTGGCCCAGAACCTGGCGTTCAACCAGTCCGGGACCTGCTTGTAATCATGTAGATCATAGGTGAACAAGCTGAGCACCTGCTCGTCGCGGCGGAATTTCTCGCTGGCCGACAGGGCCAGGGCAAAAAAATCGGTGTCCTGCCAGCCACTGGCACGCAGGTCGGCAAGCACCGCGACGCGGCTGGCGTTGAGGTTGCGGATGCCGCCCAGCAGTTCCAGGCCAGCCCGTTTGGGCAGGTGTTCCAGGCAGTCCACCAGCACGGCCAGGTCGAAGCGCTGTGCGGCAATGTGCGCCGGCAGAGCACCAGGCGAGCAGACCTCGATGGTTACCTGCGGATGGGCCTGGGCAAATGCGTCCAAGGCCGGGAAGCGGGTGCCTACCAGCAGCAGGCGTTGCGGGGTGAAGCGCTCGAGCAGGGCCGCCAGGGCCTGCTGCGGTGTGCGTTGGGAAAAACCGTCGGTCATTGCCATTCCTCGTTCAGGTATCTCAAGACTAACGGGCTGTTGGTCGCGGGCAAAGCGGCATGTGACCACGCTGTGGCTTATTGCTGGCAGGGATGAAAGGCACGGTCTTTACTCCCAGAGATCGGCCTTATGCCGATTCCCCCTAGGAGAAGCTACAAAATGAGCATAGTACGCACAGCGTTACCCCTGGTACTGCTCACCAGTGTGTTGACTGGTTGTGCAGGTTTGCAAAAAACCGACTGGCCGAAGTGTGCTGCCGTCGGGGGTGTGGGCGGTGCCGCGTTGGGCGCCATCGAAAGTTCCAGTTGGGCCGGTTGGGGCGCGTTGCTTGGCGGTGGCCTGGCTGCGGGCTATTGCTGGGCGCATGGCGACGGTGATGAAGATGGCGATGGCGTGCCGGACAGCCGTGACAAGTGCCCGGGTACGCCACGTGGCGTGCAGGTCGATGCCAATGGTTGCCCGCCTGAGCCGGCGCCGGCGCCAGTGGTCGAGGAAGTGGTGGTACAGAAGGAAGAAGTCATCGTCATCCGTGACGTGCACTTCGAATTCGACTCGGCACGGCTGACGGCAGCCGACAAGGAACGCCTGAACACCATCGCCACGCGCCTCAAACAGGAAGCACCGAGCGCCCGCCTGAGCGTTACGGGCCACACCGACAGCGTTGGCTCCGACAGCTATAACCAGAAACTGTCCGAGCGCCGTGCCCACTCGGTAACCGATTACCTGGTCCAGAGCGGTGTGCCGCGCGCCAGCTTCGTATCGGTGGTCGGCGCCGGTGAAACCCAGCCGGTGGCAGACAACGCCACAGCCGATGGGCGTTCGATGAACCGTCGCACCGAGATCAAGATCCAGCGCTGACGGCTTGCGCCCGCACCTTGAGAAGTGGCGCGGGCGCGTCTTTACTCCTGTAGGCCGGTTGCGGCCAACGACACAGGAGCATTCATCATGAGTGTCATGTCAAAGGCGGCGCTGCCGTTGCTGGTGGTTTCCAGCCTGCTTGCAGGCTGCGCCACCCACAGTGACGGCAGTGCGCCCCTCAATCAAAGGACTTGGCCCATCTGCAGCCTGCTGGGCGGCCTGGCGGGCGGTGGCCTGGGCGCCATCGAAAGCTCGAGCTGGGCTGCTGGAGGCGGCGCCCTGGGTGCGATCGCCGGGGGGTTGATCTGCTACGCCCAGGACGGTGACGAAGATGATGATGGCGTCTTCGACCGCCGAGACCGCTGCCCCGATACGCCAGCCGGCACAGCCGTCAACCACATGGGTTGCCCGCTGCCACAGTACCCGCCCAGCCAGCCTGCACCCGAGCCTCAGCCCGAAGTGATCTCCCTCGACGATCAGGGCCAGGTGATGTTCGCCTTCAATTCTGCCGACCTGACGACGGGCAGCCAGCAACGGCTGCAAAGCCTGCTGCCGAGGCTGAACGAGTTAGGGGTGTCGCGCATCAAGGTGGTAGGCCACACCGACAACGTCGGCTCGGCCAGTTACAACCAGGCACTCTCCGAGCGGCGTGCCGCCAGTGTCGCCGAATACCTGATCAGCCAGGGCCTGGCACCGCAGAAGGTCACCAGCGAAGGCCGGGGTGCAAGCGAGCCGGTAGCGGAAAACGACACCGAAGAGGGCCGCGCGCATAACCGGCGGGTAGACCTGCACCTCAATTGACGACGCAACAGGAGTGGCTGATGAAGTTCATTCTGGGCCTGGGCAAGTGCTTGACCATCGCTTTCTGGGGCGTGGTGCTGTTCAACCAGCTGATGCCGCAGCCGCTGCCCTTCAACCTGCTGATCAATGCGGCGGGCATTGCGCTGCTGGGGCTGCACGTGCTTGAAGTGCTGTTTTTCAACGGCAGTTTGCGTGGGCGCAGCCACCGTTGGTTTGACCGCCTGCAGATCCTGCTGACGGGGATATTCCATGTCATGTCCATACCGCGGCAGCCTGAGCTGTCGCGGCGCTGACACCGGTGTGGCCAGCCTAGAGCGGTAAGCGCAAGCTGGCCACTGCCACCACCGCCAAGCCCAGCAGGAGGTTGACGCCGACCATGCGCCGGATCCGCCCCAGCGCGGCAGCGCCTGCCGGCCAGTCCTCGGCCTGCACCGCTGCCTTGAGTTCTGGCAGCAACAGCGCCTGGATGCGCATGAACAGCGCGAACATCGCGATGCCGCCTCCCATCATCACCTGCACATAGCGGGGGGCGGTCTCGAAGCCACTGAATCGCATGTGCAACATGCCGATACCACTTATCGCCAAGATCGCCACCGCCAGCCAGACCCAGACGAAGAAGCGTCGGAAAACTTCCACCCACAGCCGCAGCCGGGCAGGCCCTTCAAGGGCCGCAACCGTTGCCGGGCGCAGCACCAGCCAGGCGAAGAACATGCCACCCACCCAGACCAGGGCGGCAAGAACATGCAGTGTGTAGGGCAGGGCAAAGGCAAGCATCCGGATCTCCATGCGGCACAAAGGGCAATAGCGGGGTATGATAGCCGCCCCATGCGAAACACTGAAAATATATCCAGCCCTTCGGGCGCCTGCAGACCATGATCAGCAACGAACTCAAAGCCACCATCCAGGGCGCCTACTCGCGTTTTCTCGAAGCCAAGAGCCTCAAGCCGCGCTATGGCCAGCGCCTGATGATCGCCGAAGTGGCCAAAGTGCTCGGCGACATCGCCTGCGACGATGAAGGCCGCCGCGCCGGCGAGCCTGCCGTGGTGGCCGTGGAGGCGGGTACCGGTACCGGCAAGACGGTCGCCTACAGCCTGGCCGCGATCCCGGCTGCCAAGGCTGCCGGCAAGCGCCTGGTGATCGCCACCGCCACCGTGGCGCTGCAGGAGCAGATCGTCTTCAAGGACCTGCCCGACCTCATGCGCAACAGCGGCCTGAACTTCAGCTTCGCCCTGGCCAAGGGGCGCGGCCGCTACCTGTGTCTGTCCAAGCTCGACGTCCTGCTGCAGGAGGGCCACGCACAATCGGCCACTGCCCAGCTGTTCGAGGAAGAGGGCTTCCACATCGAGGTCGACGAACGCAGCCAGAAGCTGTTCAACAGCATGATCGAGAAGCTCGCCGGCAACCGTTGGGACGGCGACCGTGACAGCTGGTCAGAAACCCTTGAAGACCAGGACTGGGCGCGCCTGACCACCGACCACAGCCAATGCACCGGCCGGCACTGCCCGAACTTCCAGCAGTGCGTGTTCTACAAGGCCCGTGAAGGCATGGGCAAGGTCGATGTCATCGTCACCAACCACGACATGGTCCTGGCTGACCTTGCACTGGGCGGCGGTGCAGTGCTGCCCGACCCGCGCGACACCATGTACGTGTTCGACGAAGGCCACCACCTGCCAGACAAGGCCATCGGCCACTTCGCCCACTATTCACGCCTGCGCTCTACTGCCGACTGGCTGGAGCAGACTGCCAAGAACCTGACCAAGCTGCTGGCCCAGCATCCGTTGCCGGGTGACCTTGGCAAGCTGATCGAGCAGGTGCCGGAGCTGGCGCGGGAAATCCGCACCCAGCAACAGTTCATGTTCACCTTGTGCGAACAAGTCGCCGACTTCCGCCCCAGCGAAGACGTCGAAGGCCGGGAGCGCCCGCGCTACCGCTTCGAGGGCGGCGTGGTGCCCGAGCAGATCCGCGAAGTCGGCATCGAGCTGAAAAAGGGGTTTTCTCGCCTCAACGACCTGTTTACCCGCCTGGCCGACCTGCTCAAGGAAGGTATGGACGGTGAGGTCAACATCGGTATCGCCAGCCATCAGGCCGAAGAGTGGTACCCCTTGTTCGGCAGCCTGGTGACCCGTGCTCAGGGTAACTGGGAGCTGTGGACCGCCTTTACTGCCGAAGACCCGGAAGACAGCCCGCCCATGGCCCGCTGGCTGACCCTGGCTGAAAGCGGTGCGCTGTTCGATATCGAGGTCAACGCCAGCCCGATTCTGGCAGCCGAGATGCTGCGCCGTAGCCTGTGGAGCGTTGCCCATGGCGCGCTGGTGACGTCGGCAACGCTCACCGCGCTGGGCAAGTTCGACCGTTTCCGCATGCGTTCGGGCCTGCCCCGCGACGCGGTAACCTGTGTGGTTCCCAGCCCGTTCGTGCATGGTGATGCCGGCCTGCTGCGCGTCCCCGACCTCAAGGCCGACCCGCGTGATGCGGCGGCGCATACTGCGGCGATCATCCGCGAGCTGCCGAACATCGTCGAGGACGCCCGCGGTGCGCTGGTGCTGTTTTCCTCGCGCAAGCAGATGCAGGAAGTGTTCGACGGCCTGGACCGTGACTGGCGCAAGCTGGTACTGATCCAGGGCAACCTGTCCAAGCAGGAAACCCTGAACAAGCACAAGGCGCGGGTCGACGATGGCCAGCACAGCGTGCTGTTCGGCCTGGCCAGTTTCGCCGAGGGTGTCGACCTGCCGGGCGCCTACTGCGAACACGTGGTGATCGCCAAGATCCCCTTCTCTGTGCCGGACGACCCGGTCGAGGCGGCCCTGGCCGAGTGGATCGAAGCCCGTGGCGGTAACCCGTTCATGGAAATTGCCGTGCCCGATGCCTCGTTGAAACTGATTCAGGCCTGCGGTCGCCTGCTGCGTACCGAGCAGGACCGTGGTGTCATCACCTTGCTTGATCGGCGTCTGGTCACCCAGCGCTACGGCAAGGCTATTCTCAATGCGCTGCCGCCCTTCCGGCGGGAGATTTCCTGACGGCCGGAGCACGAAGCGCCGGCCCGTTGTCCATCACTCTGTCGCGGGCTCATGAGGGCCTGGAAGGAGAGCCTGAACCCTATGATCCGCCGCACCTTGCCCGCTGTTCTCACTCTGTTGCTGAGCACACCCTTGCTGGCTGGGCAGCAGACGCTGTTCAGCTTCGTGCGCCCTGCCTCGGTCGTCAATGTGGCCACCGAGGGCACCGGCATGCCGCAGTACAACGCAGAACAGACCACCGAAGGTGAGGTGTTGCGGCGGGTGGTGTTCAACCCGGTCGAGCGACCGACCTTGCGCCTGAGCCCACAGAGCGGTGGCTGGGACTGGTCCGCCGGGCAGTTCCTGACCTTGCGCCTGCAAAGTGCCATGGACTGGGCGCTGACCGTGGATGTCACGGTGCAGAGCAGTGACGGCCGCACCCTGACCAGCCGCATCGACCTGCCGGCGGGGCCTGCACAGACGGTGATGGTGCCGCTCAAGGCCAGCTCGCCGCTGAGCCAGGGGATGCGCGCCGGCCCTCCGATGCCTTGGGTTCATGAAGGCCAGCGCGTGCTCTTGAGCAACAGCGCCGGGGAGGTCGACCTCAAGCAGGTGGCTTCGATCAGCCTGAGCATTCCCAGCCCCAAGGTGGCGCAGAACCTGCTCATCGAAAAGGTAGGCATTCAGGATGACAACCTCGCCTACCAGGCGGCCTATCAGCAATTGATCGACGGCTACGGCCAGTTCAGCCGTGGCCGCTGGCCCGAGAAGATCGTCAACGACGAGCAGCTCAAGGCCGCCGATAGCCGCGAGCAGCAACAGCTCAAGGCCTGGCTGGCCGAACGCGGCAAGCAGCCGCTGGACAGCTACGGTGGCCTGCTGGCAGGCCCGGCGTTCGAGGCCAAAGGCTTTTTCCGCACCGAGAAACGCGACGGCCGCTGGTACCTGGTAACCCCGGACGGCCATCCGTTCTACTCGCTGGGCGTGAATGCCGTGGCCGCCGATGGTGGGCGCACCTATGTCGCCGGCCGCGAGGGCATGTTCAGCAAGCTGCCGGGTGAAGGTGACGCACTGACGGCATTCTACGGCGAAGGCAATAACGACGACGGCAATGCTTCGTCGCAAGGGCGCAGCTTCAAGAAAGGCCGTTGGTTCGACTTCTACGCTGCGAACATTCAGCGCACCTATGGCAAGCCGTGCCCTGCTGCCGTCGAAGGCCAGCCTGCACCTCAGTGCCCGCCGCTGGTGCTGGATGCCGCCCGCTGGCAGGCGCACACGCTGGACCGTCTGCAGGCGTGGGGTTTCAACACCTTGGGTAACTGGAGCGATCCCGGCCTGGCCGAGGCCAAGCGCATGCCGTACACGCTGCCACTGTCGATCGTGGGTGACTACGCCAGCATCAGCACGGGCATGGATTGGTGGGGCCGCATGCCCGACCCGTTCGACCCGCGTTTCGCCATGGCCACCGAGCGCGCCGTAGCCATCGCTGCCCGCGATCACCGTGATGACCCTTGGCTGATGGGTTATTTCGCCGACAACGAACTGGCCTGGAGCGCACCGGGCAGCGACCCCAAGGCCCGTTACGGCCTGGCCTATGGCACCCTTCGCCTGACCACCGATGTGCCGGCCAAGCGCGCCTTCCTCAAGCAGTTGCGTGACAAGTACCGTAACCAGGAGGGGCTGTCCAAGGCTTGGGGCATCGACTTGCAGGCGTGGGAGCTGATGGAAGACCCAGGCTTCGAGGCGCCGTTGCCCAACCCCGAGCACCCGGAGATCGAGCGTGATTACCAGTATTTCCAGCAGGTGTTCGCCGAGACCTACTTCAAGACCATTGCCGACTCGCTGAAATGGCATGCGCCCAACCACCTGCTGCTGGGCGGTCGCTTTGCCGTGAGCACGCCAGAAGCGGTCAAGGCCTGCGCTGAGTTCTGCGATGTGCTGAGTTTCAACTTCTATACCCTCAAGCCTGAAGACGGCTACGACTTCACCCGCCTGGCCGAGCTGGACAAGCCGGTGCTGGTGTCCGAGTTCCAGTTCGGCTCCCGTGACAGCGGGCCGTTCTGGCCAGGCCCGGTGGAGGTGGCACGGGAAGAAGATCGTGGGCCGGCCTACGGTAACTTCCTCAAGGCTGCATTGGCGCAGCCCATGATCGTTGGGGCGCACTGGTTCCAGTACCTCGATCAACCGGCCAGCGGGCGCTTGCTCGACGGCGAAAACGGGCATCTGGGCTTGGTGGCGATCACCGATGTGGCGTACCCGGGGTTTGTCGAAGCGGTACGCAAGAGCAACCAGCAGGCCGTTGGTCAGTTGAGTGGTTTGTTGCACAAAGGGTCGTCTACCCCGGGCTCTGCGACCCGTGAGGCGCCCTGAAAAAGGTGCCTTTCTTCATCTCCAGACGGCCTCGCCCAGTAGGCAAAACCGCCAACTACTGAAACAATGCACGCCATTTTCGGCAAGGTCGTACGGAGAACAGCGGGTGCAGATCCAGGGTCACTATGAGCTGAAGTTCGAGGCGGTGCGCGAAGCGTTCGCGGCATTGTTCGATGATCCCCAGGAGCGTGGCGCAGCGCTGTGCATCCAGGTGGGTGGCGAGACCGTGATCGACCTGTGGGCGGGCAGTGCCGACAAGGACGGCCAGCAGGCCTGGCACAGCGATACCATCGCCAACCTGTTCTCCTGCACCAAGACGTTCACCGCAGTCACCGCGCTGCAGCTGGTGGGCGAGGGCAAGCTGGCCCTGGACGCGCCGGTGGCGCGCTACTGGCCCGAGTTTGCCCAGGCAGGCAAAGAGGCCGTCACCCTGCGCCAGCTGCTTAGCCACCGCGCCGGTTTGCCGGCCATCCGCGAGCTGTTGCCTGCAGAGGCCCTGTATGACTGGCAAACCATGGTCGATGCCCTGGCTGCCGAGACGCCGTGGTGGGCGCCGGGCACCGAGCACGGCTACGCCGCCATCACCTATGGCTGGCTCATCGGTGAGCTGATCCGTCGCGCCGATGGCCGTGGCCCGGGCGAGTCGATCGTTGCGCGCACGGCACGGCCACTGGGGCTGGACTTCCATGTCGGCCTGGCTGACCAAGAATTCGATCGCGTGGCGCATATCGCACGCGGCAAGGGCAATGCTGGCGATGCCGCTGCCCAGCGCCTGCTGCAGGTGACCATGCGTGAGCCAGAGGCGCTGTCGACCCGTGCGTTCACCAACCCACCGGCGATTCTCACCAGCACCAACAAGCCCGAATGGCGGCGCATGCAGCAGCCGGCGGCCAACGGCCATGGCAACGCCCGCAGCCTGGCGGGTTTCTACGCCGGCTTGCTCGACGGCAGCCTGCTCGAATCCGAACTGCTCGACGAGCTGACGCGTGAGCACAGCCTTGGCCAGGACCGTACCCTGCTGACCCAGACCCGCTTCGGCCTGGGTTGCATGCTTGACCAGCCCACCGTGGCCAACGCCACCTTTGGCCTTGGCGCTCGCGCCTTCGGGCATCCCGGGGCGGGTGGCTCGGTCGGTTTCGCCGACCCCGAGCACGACGTCGCCTTCGGTTTCGTGGTCAATACCCTCGGCCCTTACGTGCTCATGGACCCAAGAGCCCAGCAACTGGTGCGGGTGCTTGGCACTTGCCTTTGATCGGGTAATGCGGGTATTGCGCGACCCCTTTGACTATCCTCAATGCCAACGCCTCACATGTGTTGGCAAAATTCCTTTCTATTTCATGGTGTATCGCTGATGTCTTCACATAAAACCTTAGCTCTGGCCCTGTGCCTGACCGCCGTGACCGGCTGCGCCAGCCATTCTCAGGACGCTTCGAAGGGTGCCAGCAGCAGTTGGTGGCCGTTCGGTTCGGACAAGGTTGCCGAGCAGGAAGTGAAGCAGGCCGTCACCGAGAAAGTCGCCAAGGCCGACGCCAAATCCGAGAGCGCCAGCCGCTGGTGGTGGCCATTCGGTGGTGACGACAAGCAGGCCAAGGGCCCGGTCGTACCGAAAATCGACGAAAAGGCCACCCAGGCCTGGCTGGACCAGTACGAGCCCAAACTGCGCGAGGCGATCAAGGACAGCAAGCTTGAGCTCGAGCGCCGTGAGAACGTCCTGGTGGTCACCATTCCAGCCGACAGTTCCTACAACCCGGACCGTCCGAACATGCTGCTGCCGATGACCCTCGGCCCGATCACCCGCGTGGCCAAGGCCGTCGAGGGCGATACCAAGACGGCCGTGCTGGTACTGGGCCACGCCGACACCAGCGGTGCAGCCGCTGTCAACCAGAAGCTCAGCCTGGAGCGCGCCGCCTCGGTGTCGGCGATCTTCCGCTTGAGCGGCCTGCAGCGTGACCGCCTGTCGCTCAAGGGCATGGGCTCGGAAATGCCACGCGCCGCCAACGACAGCGCCGAAGGCCGTTCCCTGAACCGCCGGGTGGAAATGCTGCTGACGCCGCAGAACACCATGCTGGCATTGATGGCCAAATACCAGAAGGCCGCTCCGGCACCGACCCCGGCTTCGATGGTCGCTGTCCAGGATGCCAAGGCGCCTGCTGCCAAGGCCGCCGAGAGCAAGCCAGCCGCCAAGGCCGCCGCCAAACCCGCTGCGAAAAAACCAGCCGCCAAGGCCAAGGCGCCGGCCAAGACTGCTGCGAAGAAAAAGGCCGCGCCGGCCAAGCCTGCCGCCAAGAAAGCTACGGCTGACAAGAAAGTAGCTGTCAACACCCCTGCGAAGACCAACTGATCGTCAAGGAAACGCAGCCATGACCCAATCCCTGGCCGATATGCGCCGCGACTACACCCGTGATGGCCTGGCGGAAGCCCAGGCTCCGGGCGAGCCGTTCGCGCTGTTTCACCAGTGGTTCGCCGATGCGGTAAAGACCGAGCAGCCCCCAGTGGAAGCCAATGCCATGACCATCGCCACGGTTGATGGTGAAGGCCGTCCGCATTGCCGCGTGTTGCTGCTCAAGGGGCTCGATGAGCGAGGCTTCACCTTTTTCACCAACTACAACAGCGCCAAAGGGCAGCAATTGCAAGCCAACCCTTTCGCTGCCATGACCTTCTTCTGGCCGGCGCTGGAGCGCCAGGTGCGGATCGAGGGGCGGGTAGAGAAGGTCACGGCCAAGGAGTCGGATGACTATTACCAGGTGCGGCCGCTGGGTAGCCGCCTGGGCGCCTGGGCCTCCCCGCAGAGCCGGGTGATTGCCGGGCGCGAAGAACTGGAAGGTCTGGTGAAAGCCACCGAGGCTCGGTTCTCCGACACCCAGCCACATTGCCCGGAGCATTGGGGCGGCTATCGTCTGCTGCCCGAGCGCATCGAGTTCTGGCAAGGGCGGGCAAGCCGCCTGCACGACCGCCTGAATTATCGATTGGTCGAGGGGCAGTGGCTGCGCGAGCGTCTGGCCCCCTGAAATGCAAGGGGCTGCGCTGCGGCCCCATCCCCGCCTCAACACCGATGCAGTAATCCCCGACTATCCTCTGTCAAAGTCTTCAAGCCTGGCTCGAAGACTGTACCGTAGCTGAACGGAAATAATTTTATTGCTCCGATGCCGTGACAGCCGTCGAGGTGCAGCGTCTAATGGACACCTGACTTATGGAGACTTTACCCATGCGTAAATCCGCTTTGCTGGTGGCGACCTTCACCACCATGTCGTTGTTGCTGGGCGGCTGTGCCTCCAGCCTCACCGGCGACAGCTACTCCCGTGATGAAGCCCGTCGCGTGCAGACCGTACGCATGGGGACTATCGAATCGCTGCGCCCAGTCAAGATCGAAGGCACCAAGACGCCGATTGGCGGTGGTGCAGGCGCAATCGTCGGTGGTGTGGCCGGCAGCGCCGTCGGTGGCGGCCGCGGCAGTATCGTTGCGGCCGTGATCGGCGCCGTGGCCGGTGGCCTGGCAGGTTCCGCTGCTGAGGAAGGCATTACCCGCACCCAAGGTGTGGAGATCACCGTGCGTGAGGACGATGGCAGCATGCGCGCTTATGTGCAGGCCGTGCAGGAGAACGAAATCTTCCGCGTGGGTGAGCGCGTGCGCATCATGACCGTTGACGGTACCAGCCGCGTTTCTCACTGATAGCTGAATAAACAAAACCCCGAACCGGTCTCGCCAGTTCGGGGTTTCGTGTGTCTGTACCGGCGCTACAGGCTTAAAGCCCGAGCATATCCCGCGCGACCGCCTCGGCAATGCGAATGCCATCGACGCCGGCCGAGAGAATGCCACCGGCATACCCGGCGCCTTCGCCGGCCGGGAACAGCCCTTTGACATTCAGGCTCTGGTAATCGGCACCGCGGGTAATGCGCAGCGGCGAAGAGGTGCGTGTCTCGATCCCGGTCAGCACTGCATCATGCAGGTTGTAACCTTTGATCTGCCGATCGAACGCTGGCAGTGCCTCGCGGATGGCTTCGATGGCGAAGTCCGGCAGGCTCGGCGCCAGGTCGCCCAGCGTAACCCCGGGCTTGTACGAAGGCTCGACGCTACCGAGGGCGGTGGAAGGCTTGCCGGCAACGAAATCGCCGACCAGTTGCGCCGGTGCCTGGTAGTTGCTGCCCCCCATCACATAGGCATGTGCCTCCAGGCGTTCCTGCAGCTCGATGCCCGCCAGCGGGCCGCCCGGGTAGTCACGCTCAGGGTCGATGCCGACCACGATGCCGGAGTTGGCATTGCGCTCGTTACGCGAATACTGGCTCATGCCATTGGTGACGACGCGGCCGGGTTCACTGGTGGCGGCCACCACAGTACCGCCGGGGCACATGCAGAAGCTGTACACCGAGCGGCCGTTCTTGGCGTGGTACACCAGCTTGTAGTCGGCGGCGCCGAGCTTCGGGTGGCCTGCATACTTGCCTAGCCGCGCCTTGTCGATCAGCGTTTGCGGGTGCTCGATACGGAAGCCCACGGAGAACGGCTTGGCTTCCATGTACACGCCCTTGGCGTGAAGCATGCGGAAGGTATCGCGGGCGCTGTGGCCCAGGGCCAGCACCACATGGCGCGACTGCAGTTGCTCGCCGCTTTCCAGAACCACACCGCTCAGTTGGCCATCGGCCAGCAGCAGGTCGGTGACCTTCTGCTCGAAGCGCACTTCACCGCCCAGAGCGATGATGTCCTGGCGCATCTGCTCGACCATGCCGGTCAGGCGGAAGGTGCCGATGTGCGGTTTGTTGATGTACAGGATCTCGTCCGGCGCACCGGCTTTGACGAACTCTTCCAGCACCTTGCGGCCGTGGTGCAGCGGGTCCTTGATCTGGCTGTACAGCTTGCCATCGGAGAACGTCCCGGCGCCGCCTTCGCCGAACTGCACGTTGGACTCGGGGTTGAGCACACTCTTGCGCCACAGGCCCCAGGTGTCCTTGGTCCGCTGGCGCACTTCCTTGCCACGCTCGAGGATGATCGGCTTGAAGCCCATCTGTGCCAGCAGCAGGCCTGCGAAGATGCCGCATGGGCCGAAGCCGACCACGATCGGGCGCGCCTGCAGGTCGGCCGGCGCTTGCCCGACGTACTTGTAGGTGACATCCGGGGCGACACTGATGTTGTGATCGTCAGCGAACTTGCTCAGCAGCTCGGCTTCGTTGCTGGCTTCGAGGTCGATGGTGTAGATGAACAGCAGTTCGCTGTTCTTCTTGCGCGCATCGTAGCTGCGCTTGAACAGATTGAAGCTGAGCAGTTGCTCGTCGCTGATGCCCAGGCGCTGAACGATCGCTTCGCGCAGTGCTTCGTCGGGATGGTCCAGGGGCAGCTTCAGTTCGGTGATTCGTAGCATGGCAGGGTCCAGTATCCCGGCCATGGGCGGCCGGCGGCTTTACACAAACCGCCAAGTATAAGCTGTTCGCCGCCCTGACTGGCAGGATAAAAATGCCCGGCGATCAGTTGTCGCGTGCGCCGCCGTAATAACCGCAGCCCTTCAAGGTCTGGCCATCGATGCGCAGTTCGGCGCGCAGGTGGCGCACGGCACCGCTGGCACCATCGACGCAGCGCTGCGGAGCGACCCACAGCTCCACATGCTGGCCGTTGGCCTCGCTGCTCAAGGTCAGGCCACCGCCAGGCACTTCCTCTTCAAGGAAAGGCAGTGGCAACGGCTCTTTGCCCACGCGATTGAGGACCATGCCCTTGCCACTGGCCTTGATGTCCCACTCCGGCTCATGGCCACCGGCGCGCAGGGTCAACTGTTTGAAGTTAGGGTCTTCGCAGGCGCGGGTAGAGGGTTCCAGGCGGTACAGGCGGCTTACGTCCAGCTGGCCGTCGTTGTTGGCCTGCTTGCTGCCGGTGAGGCGCCCGCGCACGTCGGCGAACAGTTTGTCGCCGGCGTCGTCGGCCAGGTTGGCGGCTTCCTGCAGAATCCCGGTGCCGGCAACGTCCCTGATCACGAAGCGCCGGGGTTCGTTGCAGGGTTTGAACAGCAACTGGCCGCCACCTGCACTCAGTTCGCCCTGCATGCGCGTGGTGCCGATGTTCGGGTCGCTTGGCTTGTCTGCCAGCATTTGGCAGCCGGCGAACAGGGGCAGCAGGGCAGTGAGCAGCAGTGAAGGGCTGAGGCGCATGGGGCGGGCTCCGGGAATCTTGCAAAAGAGCTGGCCACGGTACTCAGGCTGGGTGGGGATCACAAGTCTTCGATTGCCTTA
The DNA here is from genome assembly GCF_047978245.1 of Pseudomonas sp. LFS044. NCBI lineage: Bacteria > Pseudomonadati > Pseudomonadota > Gammaproteobacteria > Pseudomonadales > Pseudomonadaceae > Pseudomonas > Pseudomonas sp. LFS044. Next base: position 22,659 of record NZ_JBFPFX010000036.1, on the reverse strand, counting down.
TGGGCCTCTTCGCGGGCAAGCCCGCTCCTGCAGGGATCGAGCAAGTGGTGAAAACGGTGCCGTGTCACGGGCAGAAAAAAGGGCCCGAAGGCCCTTTCACGAGTGGCGATGATCAACCACCCAGGTAGGCGTCACGCACTTTCGGATCAGTCAGCAGTGCCTCACCAGTACCTTGCATCACCACCCGACCGTTCTCCAGCACATAGGCCCGGTCAGCGACTTTCAGCGCCTGGTTGGCGTTCTGCTCCACCAGGAACACCGTCACGCCATCGCGGCGCAGCTGTTCGATGATGTCGAAAATCTGCTGGATGATGATCGGTGCCAGGCCCAGCGACGGCTCGTCGAGCAATAGCAGCTTGGGCTTGCTCATCAGCGCCCGGCCGATGGCGAGCATCTGCTGTTCGCCGCCAGACATGGTGCCACCGCGCTGGATGTAACGCTCCTTCAGCCGCGGGAACAGCTGCAAGACCTTGTCCAGTTGCTCCTGATAGTCACCCTTGTTGGTGAAGAAGCCGCCCATGGCGAGGTTTTCCTCGACGGTCAGGCGGGCAAACACGCGGCGGCCTTCGGGGACCACGGCGATGCTCTTGCGCATGATGTGCGAGGACGGCTGGCCGACCAGCTCTTCACCCAGGTACTTGATGCTGCCGCTGTGCGCCTGCGGCGAGCCGCACAGGGTCATCAGCAAGGTCGACTTGCCGGCCCCGTTGGCGCCGATCAGGGTGACGATCTCGCCCTGGTTGATCTCGACGTTGACGCTGTGCAGCGCCTGGATCTTGCCGTAGAACGTGGAAACGTTTTCGAACTTCAGCATTTACGCTTCCCCCAGGTAGGCTTTGATCACGTCAGGGTTGTCGCGAATTTCCTCCGGCGTGCCGTTGGCCAGGGGCGTGCCCTGGTTGATGACGACGATGTGGTCGGAAATGCTCATCACCAGCTTCATGTCATGCTCGATCAGCAGCACGGTGACGTTGTGCGACTCGCGCAGGTAGGCGATCAGTGCCTTGAGGTCCTCGGTTTCCTTCGGGTTCAGGCCGGCTGCCGGTTCGTCGAGCATGATGATCCGTGGCTGGGTCATCATGCAGCGGGCGATTTCCAGGCGGCGTTGCTGGCCGTAGGCGAGGGTGCCGGCGGTGCGGTTGGCGAATTCGGTCAGGTTGACCTTTTCCAGCCAGTACTGGGCGCGCTCCATGGCCTCCTTCTCGCTGCGGCGGAAGCTCGGGGTCTTGAACAGGCCGGCGAAGAAGTTGGTGTTGAGGTGGCGGTGCTGGGCGATCAGCAGGTTCTCCAGCGCGGTCATCTCTTTGAACAGGCGCACGTTCTGGAAGGTCCGCACCACGCCCTTGCGGGCGATCTGGTGGCCGGCCAGGCCCTGGATAGGCTGGCCGTCGAGCAGGATGGTGCCACCGCTGGGCTTGTAGAAGCCGGTCAGGCAGTTGAATACGGTGGTCTTGCCGGCGCCGTTCGGGCCGATCAGCGCCACCACTTGCTTTTCCTTGACGGTCAGGGCCACGCCGTTGACCGCCAACAAGCCGCCGAAGCGCATGCTCAGGCCGCTGACTTGCAGAATTTCACGGCTCATCGATGCAGCTCCATGTGTGGACGTTGCATAGGCAGCAAGCCTTGCGGACGCCAGATCATCATCAACACCATCAGCGCACCGAACATCAGCATCCGGTATTCGCTGAACTCACGCATCAGCTCGGGCAGCAGGATCATCACGATGGCCGCGAGAATCACGCCCAGTTGTGAGCCCATGCCGCCCAGCACGACGATGGCGAGGATGATCGCCGACTCGATGAAGGTAAACGACTCCGGAGTGACCAGGCCCTGGCGCGCGGCGAAGAAGCTGCCGGCGAAACCGGCGAAGCAGGCACCGAGGGTGAAGGCCGAGAGCTTGATGATGGTTGGGTTCAGGCCCAGCGCACGGCAGGCGATCTCGTCTTCACGCAGCGCTTCCCAGGCACGGCCGATGGGCATGCGCAGCAGGCGGTTGATGACGAACAGCGCCAGCAGGGCCAGCAGCAGGGCCACCAGGTAAAGGAAGATGACCTTGTTGATCGAGTTGTATTGCAGCCCGAAGAACTCGTGGAAGGTCTGCATCCCCTCGGCTGCACGGCGCTCGAAGGTCAGGCCGAAGAACTCCGGCTTGGGGATGTTGCTGATGCCGTTGGGGCCGCCGGTCCAGTCGGTGAGGTTGCGCAGGAACAGGCGGATGATCTCACCGAAACCGAGGGTCACGATCGCCAGGTAGTCACCGCGCAGGCGAAGCACCGGGAAGCCAAGCAGGAAGCCGAAGGTGGCGGCCATCAGCCCGGCGATTGGTAGGCAGACCCAGAAGCTCCAGCCCAGGTAGTGCGAGAGCATCGCATAGCTGTACGCGCCCACGGCATAGAAGCCTACGTAACCCAGGTCGAGCAAGCCGGCAAGGCCTACCACGATGTTCAGGCCCAGGCCCAGCAGCACGTAGATCAGGATCAGTGTGGCGATGTCGACCGCACCGCGCGAGCCGAAGAACGGCCACACCAGGGCTGCGACGATCAAACCGATGATCACGTAGCGCTGGGTCCTGGGCAGGGTCAGGTAGTTGCTTACCGCCGGCGGGATCAGCTTGCGGTCCGAGCGGCGGCTCATCACCGAGCTCCACTGCTTGTCGAACAGCACGCGCAGGAACATCAGCACCGAGCACACGGCGATGATGCTGATGGTGAACGAGCCCTGGCTGTGCACCGCCAGGCTGATGCCGTCGATGCTCAGTTTCAGGCCCAGTACCGGGAAGGCCACGGCCCAGACCAGCAAGGCGCTGAAGAACGCCTGTTTGAGATTTCTGTTCATACTTTTTCAACCTCCGGGCGGCCCAGAATGCCGGTCGGCCGGAACAGCAGGACAAGAACCAACAGACCGAATGCCACCACGTCCTTGTACTGGTCGCCGAAGATGTCGGCGCCAAAGGCTTCGGCCACGCCCAGCACCAGCCCGCCGAGCATGGCGCCCGGAATGCTGCCGATGCCACCCAGTACCGCCGCGGTAAAGGCCTTCAGGCCCACCAGGAAACCGGCGTTGGGGTTGATCACGCCGTACTGCATGCTCAGCAGCACGGCCGCCACGGCCGCCAGCGCGGCACCGATGACGAAGGTCAGGGCGATGATGTTGTTGGTGTTGATGCCCAGCAGGTTGGCCATCTTGATGTCTTCGGCGCAGGCACGGCAGGCGCGCCCGAGGCGGGATCGGGAGATGAACAGGGTGAGCAGGGTCATGGCTACCAGGGTGACCACGAACACCAGAACCTGCATGTAGGAAATCAGGACTTCTTCAGCCCCGCCCGGCCCGAAGGAGAAGCTCCCGGGGATCAGGTTGGGGATGGATTTGTCCTTGGAGTCTTGCGAAAGCAACACGGTGTTCTGCAGGAAAATCGACATGCCGATGGCGGAGATCAGCGGGATCAGGCGGTTGCTGTTGCGCAGGGGGCGGTAGGCAACCCGTTCGATGCTGTAGCCATAGGCACTGGTGACGAAGATCGTCGCGACGAAGGCAACGGTCATCAGGATCGGCAGCGAATGGATACCCATCATGGCCAGGCCCGCCAGGGCGATGAAGGCCACGTAGGAACCGATCATGTACACCTCGCCGTGGGCGAAGTTGATCATGCCAATGATGCCGTACACCATCGTGTAGCCGATGGCGATCAAGGCATAGGTGCTGCCGATGGTCAATCCATTAACCAGTTGTTGGAAGAAATGGTAGATCTCAGGCATTACAGCGCTCCTAAAAACCTGATTTGCATTTCGCTGGCGGGGGTAGGCCAGGAAACCGCGGGTGACGGTTTTAAGATTTTCAGGTGGACTGGCCCCCGGATCGCGGGAATCAGGTCCATGAACCTCATAAAACAAAGCCCACTGCTCGCACAGTGGGCTCGTAGGTCAGCTATTTAGTCACGCAGTTACTGAGGGGAGACTTCGGTCTTCGGCTTGCCGAAGTGCCATTCGTAGACCACGAACTTGAAGTCTTTCAGGTCGCCTTTGGCGTCGTACGACAGCTCGCCGGTCGGAGTCTTGAAGGAACCGGCGTGGATGGCTTCTGCCACCTTCTCGGCGTCTTCGGACTTGGCCGCTTTGATGCCTTCGGCGATCAGTTGGACAGCCGAGTAGGCCGGGAACACGAACGGGCCGCTCGGGTCTTTGCCGTCAGCCTTGATGGCGTCGACGATGGCCTTGTTTTCAGGATCGGCGTCGAACGACTTCGGCAGGGTGACCAGCAGGCCTTCGGAGGCGTTCTGGGCGATCTGCGAGATCGAGTCGTTGCCTACGCCCTCTGGGCCCATGAACTTGGCTTTCAGGCCTTTTTCCTGAGCCTGGCGCAGGATCAGGCCCAGCTCTGGGTGGTAGCCGCCGTAGTAGACGAAGTCGACGTTGTTCTGCTTGAGCTTCTGGATGATCGAGGAGAAGTCCTTGTCACCGGCGTTCAGGCCTTCAAACACGGCAACCTTGGTGCCTTTGCTTTCGAGGGTCTGCTTGACCGCGGTGGCGATGCCTTCACCGTACTGCTGCTTGTCGTGCAGGACGGCAACGACCTTCGGCTTGACGTGGTCGGCGATGTAGTTGCCGGCCGCTGGGCCCTGGGCGCTGTCCAGGCCGATGGTACGGAAGATCATTTTGTAGCCACGCGCGGTGATTTCCGGGCTGGTGGCGGCGGGGGTGATCATGATCACGCCTTCGTCTTCGTAGATGTCGGACGCAGGCTGGGTAGAGCTGGAGCACAGGTGGCCAATGACGAACTTGACACCGTCGTTGACCACTTTGTTGGCGACTGCCACGGCCTGTTTAGGGTCGCACGCGTCGTCGTATTCCTTGGCTTCAAGCATTTTGCCATCGACGCCGCCCTTGGCGTTGATGTCCTTGATGGCCTGTTTGGCGCCGATGAACTGCATGTCGCCGTACTGGGTCACAGGGCCCGTCTTCGGACCGGCGATGCCGATCTTGATGGTATCGGCGGCAAACGAATGGCTGGCTACCCCTGCCAGAACCATTGCGGCGAACAGCTTGGAAATCTTGATCATAGTGCTCCACTCATTCTGTTGTAATTCTTATAGTCCTGGCGGCCAGGGCTACAGACCGGGCGGGATTTGCGGTATGGCCACGCCACACTGCATGCCCACCTTCCCCCGGAACATGTCCCGGAACTGTACCGGTACAGTGTAGAGCGCTGTTCGAGCGCTTGAAAAGCGGGCGAAAAGTGCCTATCTCCAGGGTTGTCGCATGATCGACACAAAGATACAGAATAGCGCCATCAATTTGCCTGCATCTTCGGCCCCACCCCACAAGTTATGGGCCAATCGACCAAATTACGTATTTGAAACCGGGTTTTTCTGCAAAAATGCCGGCCTTTTTATTGGCCGATTTTTACGGGTAAAAACCCATGACTGATCAAACAAGCACCCTCTATGCCAAATTGCTCGGCGAGACGGCAATTATCGAGTGGAAGGCTTTGGAGCGTTTCTGGGCCAAGGGTGACCTGATTTGGGTCGACCCCAGCCTGGACCTGATCGCCGTTGCCGAAGCAATGGCCGAGAATCGCGGCGAGATCTTCGCTAAATGGCGTAGTGATGGCACCGTCGGGCCGGTCACGGCCGAGCAGGCACTCGACCTGCAAACCCGCGATCCAGAGATCTGGGCAGTGGTGGTTTCACCGTTCATCGTGATTCAGCTGAAGGGCTTGAAAGAGGACTGATTGCTTTTAGTGCGCGAAAATGCGCAGCCGCCCCATTTTGGTGCTCGATGGCGTTCAGGGTGGGTAGAGGTAGGTAACAATTCGGCGTGGCGGTAACAGTTTACGGGATGCGTAATGGGGCCTGAGCAAAGGCCCGGATAGATATCGAATTAGCCAGGAGTCGTTCATGAGCACTGCACTACCTTCGCTTGGATTCGCCGGCATCGGCTTGATGGGCTTGCCGATGTGCCGGCGCCTGCTGGCGGCGGGCTACCCGCTGACCGTGTGGAACCGCAGCCCGGACAAGTGCGCCGAGCTGGTCGCTGCGGGCGCACGGCTGGCCGCGAGCCCTGCCGAATTGTGCCGAAGCAGCGACATGGTGTTGTTGTGCCTGGCCGACACGGCGGTGGTGCGCGAAGTGGTGTTCGGCGAGCAGGGCATTGCCCAGGGCGGGCGCAGCGGGCAGTTGCTGGTCGACTTCTCCAGCCTCGAGCCGACCGCCACCCGCGAGATGGCCGCCGAGCTGGCTGCCCTGTGCGGCATGGCCTGGCTGGATGCGCCGGTATCCGGTGGTACGCCGGGCGCCGAAGCCGGCACCCTGGCAATCATGGTTGGCGGCGAAGCTGCCGACCTGCAGCGGGCGCGCCCGGTACTGCTCACCCTCGGCCAGCGGGTGACGCACATGGGCGGCGTTGGGGCGGGGCAGGTGACCAAGGCATGCAATCAGATGATCGTGGCCTGTAATGCGCTGGTAATTGCCGAAGTGGTGGCACTGGCCGAGCAGTCTGGGGTCGATGCAACCTTGCTTGCCGAAGCGCTGGCGGGAGGCTTCGCCGATTCCAGGCCGCTGCAGATTCTGGCCCCGCAAATGGCCGAAAGCCGCTTCGAACCGATCAAGTGGCATGTGCGCACGCTGCTGAAGGATCTCGATGGTGCGGTCAAGTTTTCGCGTGAACAGGGCTCGGCGACGCCGCTCAGTGGTCTCGCCGCGCAACTGATGCGCCTGCACGGTAGCCAGGGCAATCTGCAAAAAGATCCGGCGACCCTGGTAGAGCTGTATCGCAACAAGCAATGAGCGCAGCTTCCTGGCGGTCGAGCCGGTCGAGGATCGGCCGCAGCTCCGCCAGTGGCACCGGGCGGCTGAGCAGGTAGCCCTGCAGGTAGTCGCAGCCGTTGGCGGCCAGGAACTCATGTTGCTCGACGGTTTCGACGCCTTCGCTGACAACCTGCAGGTGCAGGGTATGGGCCATCGCGATAATGGCCTGGACGATTTCCCGGTCCTTCAGGCTGGCCGGCACGTCCTGCAGGAAGCTACGGTCGATCTTCAAGACGTCCAGTGGCAGGCGCTTGAGGTAGGCCAGCGACGAATAACCGGTGCCGAAATCATCGATCGACAGGCTCACCCCTTGGCCACGAATGCGCTTGAGCAGGCTGACCGTGCGCTGGATGTCGCCCATCAGTGCGTTTTCGGTAACCTCCAGCTCCAGGTAGCGCGGCGCCAGGCCTGCGTGGAACAAGGCCATTTCCACTTCGTTGGGTAGCTCTTCATGGCCCAGGGTCACTGCGGAGCAATTGACCGTGAGCTTGAGGCTGGAAAAACCATGGCGATGCAACTGCGCCAGGTCTTCGCAGGCGTGGCGCAGCACCCACAAGTCGAGGTCGACGATCAGGCCATTGGCTTCGGCGATGCCGATGAACCGGTCGGGGCTCAGCAGGCCATGTTGCGGGTGCTGCCAGCGTACCAGCGCTTCTAGCTTGGCCACCTGGCCGCTGTGCAGGTCGTAGATGGGCTGGTAATGCACCCGCAAACCCCGCTCTTCGAGCAGGGCAATGCGCAGTTCCTCTTCCAGCTGCAGTTCGAGGGTGGCGCGGCTTTTAAGCCCGCTGTTGAAAAAATGCAGGCTGTTGCGGCCACTGCCCTTGGATTGGTAAAGCGCGAGGTCAGCGTGCTTGAGCAATTCTTCAGCGGTAAGCCCGTCGTCGGGGTAGATGCTGATGCCGATGCTGGTGGTCATGACCATGCGCCGGCCGCCCAGGTCGATCGGGTCTTTCATGCGCTGCATGATGCGCTGGGCCAGGTGGCGCGCCTCGTCGGGGCCATGCAGGGTGGTCACCACGCAGAATTCGTCACCGCCAAAGCGCGCCACCAGGTCCTGGCTGCGGGTGGCCGCCTTGATATGACTGGCAATCACCTTGAGCAATTCGTCACCCGCGTGATGACCCAGGCTGTCGTTGATCCGCTTGAAGTGGTCGATATCGAGGAACATCACCGCCAGCCGGTGTTCGCTGGCATCGAGCTCCGCCAGGCGTTCGGCGAACACCTGGTTGAAACCGCGGCGGTTGACCAGGTTGGTCAAGGCGTCGTAGTGCGCCGCTTGCTGCAGCGACGCGCGGGCCTGGTCCAGTTGGCTCAGCAGTACGCCATAACGGCGCAGGTCGTCTTCCTTGCTTTGCAGTTTCTTGTCGGCCAGGGCCGCGCTGATGCTGCTGCCGCTTATCAGCAAGGTGATGAAGGCGACCGTCAGGCCCAGTTGCAGGCTGTTGTCGCCCGATGGCAGGTTCAGGGCCGTATCGGCCGGGATCACCAGGGTCATGGCGGCCATTGCCGTGAAGTGCGTGGCGACGATGCCAGCGGCCATCAGCAGGCTTGCCCCGTACTTCATGGCCTGGTGCAAGGTGCCGCTGCCATTGCGGAAGTAGCGCGCCAACAACAGGGCGGCGAGGCTGGTAAGCAGGGCGATGGCCACGCTGACCAGTACCAGGCCGGTCTGGTAGTACTGCTGGGCGCCAGTCTGCAAGGCGGCCATGCCGACAAAATGCATGATCACGATGCCCATGCCGATCAGCAGGGCGCTTTGCAGGTAATGTTGCGGCCGCATGTGCTCGCGGTCGAGGCTGGTCATGGCCAGCCAGGCCACCAGCAGCGCAATCAATAGCGAAAGGCCGGTTAGAGAGGCGTCATAGTGCATTTCGACCGGGGCCTGGAACGCCAGCATGCTGATGAAGTGCATGGCCCAGATCCCACCGGCCAGGCAGCAGGCGCCGAGCATGCGCCATTGCCGCTGTGCGGCCGGGTGTTCGCTGTGGGATTGACGCTCGGTCATGTCGAGGGTGGCGAAGCAGGCTGCGCTGGCCACGGCAAAGGCGATGAGAATCAGCAGGGGTTCATGCCGGCAATCGATGACGGTCCGTCCGCTTGCCGGCAGTTCGGAGAACAGTTGCAGTCCCAGCCATTCCATTGCTTGCCCCATGGTCGAGTTCGCCCTGGTCTCCAATCAAGCCCCGAGGAGACTGTTCAGAAAGCAGTATAGAAACGGGTGTTTAAACCTTCCTGACTAATGGCGCTTTGATTGCAATGATTTGGTTATCGGACTGATAGCGTGGGGGAATAAGAGGGGAGGGAGGCGCGGCGCGCCTCCCAATCGGTTGCGCTGGCGTCAGCCGGCAACCAGCACGCGGATGGCCTCAAGGCGCAGGGCTGCCTTGTCCAGCATGGCCAGGCCATCTTCGCGCTGCTTGCGCAGGGCGTCGATTTCGCTGTCGCGCACACTCGGGTTGACCGCCTTGAGGGCGGTCAGGCGCGCGAGCTCTTCATCGGACTCGGCTGCCAGGCGGCGCTGCGCCTCGGCCACGCGTTCGACGTGGGTCGGCATGATCTTGGCCTCACCGCCGCTGATGCGTTGGGCCAGAACATCACGCTGAGCCTGCACGAACTTGTTGGCGCTGGCGCGTGGCACGCTTTCGAGCTGGTCGTTGAGCGTTTCGAAGGCGACCCGCGAAGCGAGGTCGTTGCCGTTGGTGTCGAGCAGGCAGCGCAGCGCCGCAGGTGGCAGGTAGCGGCCCAGCTGCAGGCTGCGCGGTGCCACCACCTCGCTGACGAACAGCAGTTCGAGCAGCACGGTGCCAGGCTTGAGTGCCTTGTTCTTGATCAGCGCAACGGCTGTGTTGCCCATCGAACCGGACAGCACCAGGTCCATGCCGCCCTGCACCATCGGGTGCTCCCAGGTGAGGAACTGCATGTCTTCACGCGACAGCGCCTGGGCACGGTCGTAGGTGATGGTGACGCCTTCGTCGTCGCCCAGCGGGAAGCTGGCGTCGAGCATCTTCTCGCTCGGCTTGAGGATCAGTGCGTTTTCCGAATGGTCTTCGCTGTCGATGCCAAAGGCGTCGAACAGGGTTTCCATGTAGATCGGCAAGGCGAACTGGTCATCCTGCTCAAGGATGGCCTCGACCAGCGTCTGACCTTCGCCGGCACCGCCGGAGTTGAGCTCCAGCAAACGATCCCGGCCACTGTGCAGCTCGGCTTCGAGACGCTCGCGCTCGCCTTTGGCCTCGACGACCAGCGCATCCCAGGCCTTGCTGTCGCCGCCTTCGAGCATCCCCAGCAGGCGCGGGCCGAACTGGTGCTGCAGGGCGTTGCCGGTCGGGCAGGTATTGAGGAAGGCGTTGAGGCCTTCGTGGTACCACTGGAACAGGCGCTCTTGCGGGCTGCTCTGCAGGTAAGGGATGTGCAGCTGGATGATGTGCTTCTGGCCGATCCGGTCGAGGCGGCCGATGCGCTGTTCGAGCAGGTCGGGGTGGGCCGGCAGGTCGAACATCACCAGGTGATGGGCGAACTGGAAGTTGCGGCCTTCGCTGCCGATTTCGGAGCAGATCAGCACCTGGGCGCCGAACTCTTCGTCGGCGAAGTAGGCGGCGGCGCGGTCACGCTCAAGGATGCTCATGCCCTCGTGGAAGACAGAGGCCGGAATGCCCGACCGCACGCGCAGGGCGTCTTCCAGGTCCATGGCGGTTTCCGCGTGGGCGCAGATCACCAGGACTTTGGTGCGCTTGAGCATCTTCAGGGTGTCGATCAGCCAGTCGACCCGTGGGTCGAAACGCCACCAACGCTCTTCCTCGCTGACGTCGCCTTGTGCCTGGAACGCGACTTCCGGGTACAGCTCGGCGTGCTCGCCGGCCGGCAGGTCACGGTACTGGTCCGGCAGGGCCAGCGGGTAAGGGTGCAATTGGCGCTCGGGGAAGCCTTGGATAGCCGCACGGGTGTTACGGAACAGCACGCGACCAGTGCCATGGCGGTCCAGCAGTTCACGGACCAGGCGCGCGCTGGCCTGGGTGTCGCCGTCGCTGACCGCAGCCAGCAGGGCTTCGCCTTCGGCACCCAGGAAGCCTTGGATGGTGGCATGGGCCTTGGGCGAAAGACGGCCTTCATCGAGCAGTTCCTGTACCGCTTCGGCCACCGGGCGATAATTTTCGCTCTCGGCACGGAAGGCGGCCAGGTCATGGAAGCGGTTGGGGTCGAGCAGGCGAAGACGGGCGAAGTGGCTGTCCTGGCCAAGCTGCTCGGGGGTGGCGGTGAGCAGCAGCACGCCCGGGATGACCTGGGCCAACTGCTCGACCAGGCCGTATTCGGCGCTTACCTGGTCTTCGTGCCAGACCAGGTGGTGAGCTTCGTCGACCACCATCAGGTCCCAGCCGGCGGCGAACAGCGCGTCCTGGGCCTTTTCGTCATCGACCAGCCACTCCAGGGCGACCAACGCCAGCTGCGCATCTTCGAACGGGTTGCTGGCATCGCTTTCGATGAAGCGCTCGGCGTCGAACAGCGCCACCTGCAGGTTGAAGCGCCGGCGCATTTCCACCAGCCACTGGTGCTGGAGGTTTTCCGGCACCAGGATCAGCACGCGGCTGGCGCGGCCGGTCAGCAGCTGGCGATGGATCACCAGGCCCGCCTCGATGGTTTTGCCCAGGCCCACTTCGTCGGCCAGCAGGACGCGTGGCGCGCTGCGGTCTGCCACTTCGCGGGCGATGTGCAACTGGTGGGCGATCGGTTGCGCGCGGCAGCCACCCAGGCCCCACAGCGACGACTGGACCTGCTTGCTGGTGTGCTGCAGGGTGTTGTAGCGCAGGCTGAACCAGGACAGCGGGTCGATCTGGCCGGCGAACAAGCGGTCGCTTGCCAGGCGGAACTGGATGAAGTTCGACAGCTGGGTTTCCGGCAGGGTGCGCGGCTGGTTCTGGCCGTCGAGGCCGTGGTAGACCATCAGCCCGTCGATATCATCGACTTCGCGGACCGTCAGCTTCCAGCCCTCGAAGTGGGTGATCTGGTCACCTGGCGAGAAGCGCACGCGGGTCAGCGGCGCATTGCGCAGTGAATACTGGCGGGTGTCGCCAGTGGCCGGGTAGAGCACGGTCAGCAAGCGGCCATCCTGGGCCAGGATGGTCCCCAGGCCGAGCTCCGCTTCGCTGTCACTGATCCAGCGTTGCCCCGGTTGATACTGCTGCGCCATACTGCCTGAACTCCCGCGATGAAAAAGCCGGCTATGTTAACGGATAGGCCGGTCAGACCATAGAGTAGAAGTCCAAGAGTCTAGCTGTTTCATCGCAGTTTACCGTCTTGCCGACGAGGGCTACGGACGATATGCCGCTCAAGCACCGCTGGTTGAATGCTTCCCTGGTTGTGAGCAGCCTCATGCTGCTGGCCGCTTGCGAACAGAAAAATTTCGAAAGCTTGCCGGCGATCCCGGTCGAGCAACTCGAGGTGTTGGGGGTGCAGACGCCGATCAAGAGCGTGCACTTTCGTGACCGCGACGGCGAAGGCCTGCTGGTGCTCAGCCGCAGCGACGGCCAGGCCGTGGATGCCGAGTCCGAGCAGGAAGTCGACAAGGTAGTGCTCAAAGCCACCTTGTATGGGCGTGCGAACGAGCGCGATGGCTTCAAGCCACGCTGGCAGATCGAACAGGAAACCACCTGCCCAGGGCTGGACCTGGATGTCGATTTCTACACCGATGTCAGTGATGTCGGCGACCTGAACAAAGACGGTATTGCCGAAGTGACGGTAGCCAGCCATGCCTTCTGTGGGGGTGGCATCGAACCGCATGATATTGCCATCGAAATGCGCGAAGGCCAGGCCAGCTACACCATCACCGGCCAGTCGCTGATTGCCCCGGCGGGCGAAGAGCCCATCGGCGGTGAGCGCGAAGACAGCGCCTCGCTCAAGAATGCCTCGCCGGTACTGCGCGAGCATATGGACGCGGTTTGGCAACAGGTCTACAAGCGGCCCTGGAGCGAGGCCAGCACACCCAGTAACGATGACCCTGACGACGAACCCGAATAGCCGCTGTCTATACTGGCATGACGCAGCCGGCACCGGCTGCATAACCTCGTTCGCCGACGCTCAAGGTGGCTGACACCCGGCCGATACAGTGGGCACAGGAGAATCCACATGCTGCCGCCGATCATTCCGCTCAGTGCTGCCCCCGTTACCTCGCAACAGGACCCGGTCAAACCGACACCGGACATCAAACCGGTGGTGCCTGCGCAGCCTGCCTCGGGTGAAAGCGCGATCGACCTCAAGCACCAGCGCGACCCGCAGGAGCAGGCCTTGCTGCTGCGCGATGAACAGCGCCGCCAGCAGCAGCGGCGCAACAGCAAGGGCGACGAGGAGCGCTATAGCGCTTTGCCGGGTGATGAAGTGAACGCCGACAACACGGTGCCGGTAGCGCCGTTGATGGGTGAGCACCAGCGCCAGGGCCTGCTGGTCGACATAGAGGTCTAGGGTTGCCAACCACTGCGTAGGCGCGGGGGCTGGTAACCATCAGCGCCTGGCTTCATCATGCAAGTCTCTGTTGATCGTCGAGCCCACCCATGAGCCAGGACAACCTCATCGACTTCGATGCCGAACGCGCCAAGCGCGTCCACGACATCAAGGAAAAACGCTTGAACGAAGTGCGTCAGGCGTTCGAGCAAGCCATGCCGTTGGGCAAGGCAAAGAAAAAGAAACCCAAGGGCAAGCCCAAGAAGCGCTGAAACTTGACGCAGGTCAAACCTGCGCCCCCCTCGCGTGCCCGGCCCCGGGCACCATTGACCTCGATCAATTTCCTTCTCCTCCATCTTCGTTACCTTGCACCCATCGGACAACGGCAAACGAAACGGGAGGCCGACATGTTCTTCGACAACGTGGTTATCGCTGGCGTGGTAACGGTCGGATTGATGTTCGCATTCTTTGCCGGTCTGGGCATTTTCATCTGGAAGGACTCGAACAAGCGCAAGCCGCGCTGACCTTTCAGGTTCACGAGCACGCAAGGCATTTAGGGCGACTTCGGTCGCCCATTTTTTTTGCCTGGCAAAAATCCAACCGTCGACCCATAAAGATGATTAGCTAGCTAATTATTCGTTTCAGCATTATCCTTCGCTTCATTGTCTATCGTTTACCTGACCATCCCCCGCAAGGTCCGATTCGTGCCTATCACTCTCCAGGCCCTGTTTGCACCCAGCAGCCTCGCCCTCAAATTCGCCATCAAGACCGTGCTTGGCGGCGGCCTGGCGTTGTGGCTGGCGATGCGCTGGGGGTTGGAGCAGCCGTCCTGGGCACTGATGACTGCATTCATCGTCGCCCAGCCCTTATCGGGCATGGTGGTGCAGAAGGGGCTTGCGCGGTTGGCCGGGACCTTGGTCGGTACCTGCATGTCCGTGGTGTTCATTGGGCTGTTCGCCCAGACGCCTTGGCTGTTCCTGATCACCTTGGCCTTGTGGCTGGCCCTGTGCACCGCGGCCTCGACGCAACTGCGCAGCGCCTGGGCTTATGCCTTCGTGCTCGCGGGCTACACCGCAGCGATCATCGCCTTGCCGGCCATCGCGAACCCGTTGCAGGTGTTCGACCAGGCGGTGGCGCGTTGCACCGAGATTTGCCTGGGCATCTTTTGCGCCACCGCGACCAGCGCCTTGCTCTGGCCGATGCGGGTCGAACAGCAACTGGCCGGGCAGGCGCGTCAGGCCTGGCAGAATGGCTTGCAGGCCGCCAGTGCGATGCTGGGTGGCGAGGACGAAGCACGCAAAGGCTTGTTGGAGATTCTAGGGCGCATCGTCGCCATCGATACCCAGCGCGAACACGCCTGGTTCGAAGGCCCGCGCGGGCGTCAGCGGGCCAGGGCCATCCGCGGGTTAAGCCAGAAACTGATGGTGCTGTTGCGCATCGCGCGTACGGTGCGTCGCCAGTGGCGCCAGCTCGATGAGCGCCAGGCCTCGCGCCTGGCTCCTTGGCTGGAAGAGGTAAGGGGGCTGTTGGCCAAGCCCGACCAGCCGAGCCTGCTGTTGCTGCGCCAGCGTATCTGGGACGCTGCGCATGACGAGCACATCAGCTCTGCCGAGCATTTCTGCCTGGCTCGCATGGCCTTGCTGCTGGACTACGCCATGGCGGCCACCCAGGCACTGGATGATGTCGAAGCGGGCAAGGCACCCAAGGATGTGGCGCAGGGCCTGGCGGCACACCGCGACTGGTCGCTGGCGTTGCTGTTCGGTTCACGTAGCGCATTGGCCTTTCTGGCCATGAGTGGCTTCTGGCTGGCTACTGCCTGGCCATCCGCGCCTGGTGGCCTGGTGCTGACCTGCGTGGTCTGCAGCCTGTTCGCCAGCCGTGAAAACGGTGCGCAGATCGGCCTCAGCTTCTTGCGCGGCATCCTCTTGGCGATCCCGGCAGCGTTGCTGGTCGGGCAGATCATCCTGCCGCAGTGGAGCAGCTTCGCCATGCTTTGCCTGGGCATGGGCGTGCCGTTGTTCTTCGGCGCTCTGGGCATGGCCCACCCGCGCACGGGGGCCACGGCCACTTCCTATTGCCTGCATTTCATCGTCCTGGTGTCGCCGCTCAACGCCATGCAGTTTGGTGTGGCGACCATGCTCAACAGTGCGTTGGCCATGCTGATGGGGGTCGGTGCCGCGGTGTTGGCGTTTCGCCTGTTGGTGTTCCGTCACCCGGCCTGGCTGGGCCGGCGCCTGCGGGCGGCGACCCAAAGCGACCTGGTGCGCCTGACCCGGCGCGACCTGCGCGGCGCCGACAGCTGGTTTGGCGGGCGCATGGCCGACCGCCTGATGCAGCTGGCGCGGCATGCCAGCGAACTGCCCGAGGCCCAGCGCAAGCGCTGGGACGACGGCCTGCACGGTCTGGATATTGGCGACGAACTGGTGCACTTGCGCATGTGCCTGGCAGTTGCCCAGGCGCCGTTGGGCGCTGCCGAACGTGAGTATCTACAGCAACTGGAAGCGGTATTGGCCAAGGGGCCGGCAGCCGGGCGCGGACAACGGCTGGATGCCGCCAGCGAACAATTCATTGCGGCCCTGCAGCGCCAGCCAGTGAGTGACCCGTTGCGCCTGGCCGAAGGGGCCGTGCTGCAGTTGCAGAAGAGCTGGCGCAAATGGTGCCGCTGGCAGGAGGAAGCCCATGGGCTTGCGTGAGTGGGCATTGGGCGGCGTGCTGCTCAGCCCTTTTCTGATCTACGTGCTGATGGCGCTGGTGCTTACCGGCGTGCTGCGCCTGGTGGTGCAGGCTACGCCGCTGGGGCGCTGGATCTGGCATGAAGCGCTGTTCGACACAGCGCTGTTCGTTTGTGTGCTGTACCTGGTAGTCCGCCTGCTGGGGCCTTTGTAAGGAGTGATTGAATGCGTGCTGTCGTCCGTATCCTGGTGACCCTGTGCGTGGTCGCCATTGCCGTGCTGGCAGGTTACAAACTCTGGCAGTACTACATGCTCACCCCCTGGACGCGTGATGCTCGGGTGCGTGCCGATGTGGTGGTGATTGCCCCTGACGTGTCCGGCTGGGTACGTGAGTTGAAGGTCCAGGATAACCAGCAGGTCAAAGCGGGCGATTTGCTGATGAGCATCGATCGTGAGCGCTTCCAGGCGGCTTTCGATCAAGCCAGCGCGGTGGCTGAAACGCGCGCCCAGCAGTTGCACCTGCGCGAGCGTGAGGCGGCGCGGCGCACGGCATTGGGGCCTGAGGCGATCAGTGCCGAGCTGCGCGAGAATGCGCAGATCAATGCCGCCATTGCCCGCGGCGAGCTGCATGAGGCGCAGGCTCAGCTGCAGGTGGCGAAGATCAACCTGGCACGCAGCGAAGTGCGCGCACCGCGCAGCGGGCATATCACCAACTTGCGCCTGGCCCAAGGCAACTATGTGAATGTCGGGCAGTCGGTGATGGCGCTGGTGGATGATTCGACCTTCTATATCCAGGCCTACTTCGAAGAAACCAAACTGCCCCGCATACGTGTGGGCGACTCGGTGAAGGTTTGGCTGATGGGGGCAGGGGAGGCGATGCAAGGGCATGTGGAAAGCATCAGCCGGGGCATCACCGACAGCAACAGCAACCCGGACAGCCAACTGCTGCCTGTGGTCGAGCCGACCTTCAACTGGGTGCGGCTGGCCCAGCGCATACCCGTGCGGATCAGGCTGGACCAGGTTCCGCAGGGCATGAACCTCAGTGCGGGCATGACGGCCAGCGTGCAGGTGCACGAAGACGCTCCCGAGTGAAAGCTGGCGCTGTTTGGTTGCTCTCGATCTATTGAAACGGCGGGCACTTGCGCTAGGCTGGGCCCCACGCGTTGCCCAGCAGAGGCGACCGTTGCCCGCCTGGCGTGCGTCACTTTCGTTCATTTGCGAGGTTACGTCATGGCCATTACATCCCAGGACATCTGCAGCGCCGCCGACCAGCTCAAAGGCTTCGTCGGTTTTCATGGCAAGCGCGGGGCCCATATCGTGCGGTTTTCCGAGGACGCGTTCGGCATGGACGTGGCGGACGAGAGCATCACCCCTTGCAACGAATTCGTCTGGCGGCCCGAGCCCGGTGCACGCATGGCGTTGTGCCGTGAGCGGTTGACACTGTTGATGGAGCAGCATGTGGATGATCGATTGAATATTGCCGAGGCGTTGCGCATTTACCTGCGGCGCCGTGATCTGCCGGAGATTGTGGCGCAGCGTACGTTGCGCTGAATGGCGTGCTGCCTGTACCCGCGACAGCGCCGGTGCAGGCTCAGGAAACCCCGGCTGATCGCCCGGGCCTTTGCTGCAACAGTTGCTCAAAGGCCAGCTTGTCCAACGGCCGGCTCAGGTAATAGCCTTGTACTTCGTGGCAGTTGTCCACTTCCAGCGCCTTCAATTGCTGCTCGGTCTCCACCCCTTCAGCCGTCACCGTCAGCCCCATGGCCTCACCCAGGTTGATGATCGCCTGCACCACGGCACGGTCGCTGCTGTTGGAGTTGCCTAGCCCGGCGATGAAACGCTTGTCGATCTTGATGCTGTCGAACGGGTAGGTGCGCAGATAGCCCAGTGACGAATAGCCGGTGCCGAAATCATCCATGTTCAGGCGTACACCCAGTTCTTTCAGCGCTTGCATGGTGGCCAAGGCACCCTCGATGTCGTTGAGCATGACGTTTTCGGTGATCTCCAGCTCCAGGCGCTGTGCGGGAAAGGTAGTTTCCAGCAGGATATCGCGCACATCGGCAACCACATCACTGCGCAGAAACTGGGCTGGCGAGAGGTTCACCGAGACCAGCAACTGCTCGGGCCAGCCCAGAGCGCTGCGGCACACTTCGCGCAACACCCAGCGCCCCAACGTGACGATCAAGTCGCTCTGCTCGGCCAGCGGAATGAACGTGTCCGGGCCAAGCAGGCCCTCCTGCGGGTGTTGCCAGCGCAGCAAGGCTTCCACCGATACGATGCGCAGGTCACCAAGGCGGTAGCGCGGCTGGTAGTACAGCACGAACTCTTCATTTCTCAATGCCCGGCGCAGGTCATTTTCCAGCTGGCGCCGGTACTGGATCTGTTGGTTCATCTCGGCGGCGAAGTAGCGCCAGGTGTTCTTGCCGTCGGCTTTCGCCTGGTACAGGGCGATATCGGCGCAGCGCATCAGCTCGCCGGCGTCGAAGCCCTGGGTGCGGGTTTGGGCGATGCCTAGGCTGGCGCCAATGTGCAGCACTTGGTCTTCGTAAGAGATGGGCTGCTGCAGCAGTTCGATCAGCCGTTTGCTCAGCCGGTCGATCTCGGTGCGGTTATCCATGCCTTCGAGCACCAGCACGAACTCATCGCCGCCCAGCCGTGCGACCAGGTCGCCTTCACGGGTGGTGTCGCGCAGGCGCGCGGCCACTTCCTGCAGCACCGCGTCACCGGCCGCGTGGCCAAGGGAGTCGTTGATCGGCTTGAAGTTGTCCAGGTCAAGCAGCAGCAAGGTCAACGGCGGCGAATCGCTGCCACGCAGCAGGGCATGCTCAAGATGGCGGGCGAGCTTGTTGCGGTTGGCGAGGCCGGTGAGCGGGTCATGCAAGGACAGGTGCTGGATGCGCGCATGGGCTGCGACTTCGTCGGTAATGTCGCTGGCGGTGCCGCGAAAACCGGTGAGCTTGCCATCGTACAGAATCGCCCGGGCCGAAATACGACAAAAGCGGTTCTGGCCATTGTGGTCGCGATAGGCGCAGCGCAAGTTGGCCGGTTGTTCCGTGTCGGCTTCGGCCTGGGCATCCAGCCACGGCGACAGCGGGGTGGTGTCACAACTGAGCAGTTGGTTGATCGGTTGCCCCAGCCAATCTTCGACTCGATCACCGGTGACCCTGACGAAGCGTTGCGACAAGTAGGTCAGCCGCTGTTGCCGATCGGTTTCCCAGATCCAGTCGGACGCGGCCTCGGCGACTGCGCGAAACCGTTGTTCACTGGCCTCCAGGGCTTGGTTGCTCTGCTGCAGGTGCAGAAGGCTCAGGTCAATGGCGCGTGAGCTGCGCAGGGCATGGCGTAACAGGTACAGCATCACCAGGCCCAGCACCAGCAACGCACAGAGCAATGGCGGCAGCACCGCCCAGAGCAGTTGGCGCCCCGGCAACGGGCTGGTCCAGGCAAGGTAGTAACCGGTGCCCCCCAGCGCGATCTGCTGATGGCCGTGCGCCCCGCCCTGGTTTTTTTCGATACGCATTTGCGCAAGGCCCACACTCGCGCCGAGGTTAGCAAGCTTCGCTTCGGTCAGTTGATCTATAAAGAGCATGATGGGGGCGTTGCTGACCTCTTCGGCCGTCACATCCCTGTCGGGGCGCACGGCGGCGGCGCTGAGGACGGCTGGCCAGCCGTTGAACAGCACAAAGTGCGTGACCTGCTCGCGTGCGCTGGCGGCTTGGCGCGCCTCGGCGATGATCGCTGGCAAGGGGGCATCGATGAAGCTGCTGGCGGCGGCTTCGGTAGGGTTGCCCTTGAACAAGGCATAAGTGGTGCGCTGGTCGTCTACGACGAACACACCTTCATAGCCGCTGGCGCTGTACAGCGACTCGCCAACATTTTTTTGCTGGTAAGCCCATTGCCAGTCCACCTTGCCAACCAGGTGCTCATAGGCGGCGTCCCACACGGCGTAGCTGGAAAGAAACTGCCGCGAGGCCAGCAGGCGCTGTTGCAATGCTTGATTGGCCTGGAACGCGCTGCGTTGCTGTTCCTGCTCATCCAGCGACGCGGCGATATTGAACAGTGCGCCGAGGGTGACCAGGCAGGCCAAGCCGAATACGGCGCAAAAGCCACCGATCAAAGTGCGAACGGGCAATCGGGGGGTAGGGCTGGCGTGCGTCAGTTTGGCGTTCCTGGCCATACACGAGCGACTCCTTCATGAGCTGCTGCCCCCCGCTGGTCAATCAGCGAGGAGATTCAGTCAGGATAGGCCAGCCTGAGCGTTGCGGCCTCGCTGTGGGCGAAATTGACCTCGGGACCGCGCCGTTTATCGCATAACCCGCGTGGACATTGTTCAAAAGACGGTCATCGACGAAAAATGACCTTACAAGCCAATTCACGGTTGGTGCGACCACTGTGGGGTAACATGAAGTCCTTCCTCATGCTTGGAGTGCTGCTGCTCATGATGCCCATGGCTAACCCCGCCGGCGAGCCGGCCCTACAGCGGGACGGACGCTTTCACAACCAGGCCAGCCTGCCCCAGGATGGCGTGCTGAAAAAACTGCGCATCGGCTTGAAGTACCTGTTCTTGCGCAAGCCACCAGAAACCCGGCCCGTCGCGGCCATCAGCATGCAGCCGATGACCCGCCAGCAGGTGCTCGATGCACCCGATCACAGCCTCTGGCGCCTCGGCCATTCCACGGTGTTGCTCAAACTGCGGGGGCGCTTCTTCATTACCGACCCAGTCTTCGCCGAGCGCGCCTCGCCGGTGCAATGGGCCGGGCCGTTGCGGTTCCATGCTCCGCCGCTGGCGCTGGATGACTTGCCGCCGCTGGCAGCGGTCATTCTCTCCCACGATCACTTCGATCATCTCGATGAACAGGCCATCCGCGTTCTGGCCTCGCGGGCCGAGCGCTTCCTGGCACCGCTTGGGGTGGGCGACCTGCTGATCGAGTGGGGGGTACCGGCAGCCAAGGTCACTCAGCTGGACTGGTGGCAGGAGAGCGAGGTTGGGGGTGTGCGTTTCGTCGCTACCCCGGCCCAGCACTTTTCCGGGCGTGGGTTGTTCGACAGCAACCGCACCTTGTGGGCCTCCTGGGTGATAATAGATGAGCAGCTGCGTATTTTCTTCAGCGGTGACACAGGCTACTTCGATGGCTTTGCTCAGATCGGCGAGCGCTATGGGCCGTTTGATCTGACCTTGATCGAGACCGGCGCCTACAACCTGGCCTGGCCCAACGTGCACATGCAGCCGGAGCAGAGCCTGCAGGCACACCTCGACCTGCAGGGGCGGTGGATGCTGCCGATTCATAACGGCACCTTCGACCTCTCCATGCATGGCTGGCAGGAACCGTTCGAGCGCATCGTTGCGCTGGCTGCGGCGGCACATGTGCGTTTGAGCACGCCGCAGATGGGCGAACGGGTCAGCCTCGACTCCCCTCATGAAGGGCAGAACTGGTGGCAGCCACGGCCAGTACGCGGGCGGAGCAGGGGGGCCGAACGTTCAGTCGCTGCGCGCTGAGCATCAGTCTTTATGGTCCCGCTCGCGGGGGGAGGGCTGCTTGTCCCCCTTCAATAGTTGCGAGGGCGGTTTGCCGCTGTCGCTGCGCACCTGGGCATGGCTGATCAAGGCGAAGATGAAGCTGCCCCCAATGATGTTGCCGGCCAGCGTCGGCAGTGCGAACTCCAGCCAGAAGCTGCGCCAGGTTTCGTCGCCCGCCCAGACCAGGTAGGACACCTCCACCGAACCGACGACGATATGGGTGAAATCACCGAGCGCCATCAGGTAGGTGATCATCAGGATGATCCAGATCTTGGCATGCTCCATGGACGGGATCATCCATACCATGGTGGCGATCATCCAGCCCGAGACGATGCCTTTGGCAAACATCTGGCTAATGTCGTTCTTCATTACCTTGCGGCCGATCTCCAGGAAGGCCACATCCGTCTTGCTGTCGAAGATCGGCAGCTCGAGCATGACCCAGGCCACCAGCAAGGTGCCCGCGAGGTTGCCGACCAGCACCACGCTCCACAGGCGCAGCAGGCGCCCGAGGTTGGTCAGTGTCGGCGTGGTCATTATGGGAAGCACCGCGGTCAGTGTGTTCTCGGTAAACAATTGCTGACGCGCCAGAATCACCGCAAGAAAACCAGCGCTGTAGCCGATGCTGGCGATCACCTGGGCACTGTCGCCGTCCGGCAGGCGGGCATAGAAGAGCCCCATGGCCATTAATGAAAGGCCCATGGTCAAGCCTGCTGCCAGCGCGGACCACCACAGTGCCGCCAGGGTGCGCTCGAGTTCCTGGTCACCCTGGAAGCGAATGATCTCGTGCAGTACCGCCGCCCGCGGAGGCTGGTTATGGCTGACTTCCTTTTCCTCATCCGCCGACAGGCCGGGGGTCTTGTCGCTCTGTGCGTCGCTCATGGCCGCTGCCTCCTCGGAGTGTTTCTCTACAGAGCGGCGGTTCATGCATTTAGTTGCCAGGTGGCTGTGAAATGCAGTTTGAAAGTTTTTTCAGATCAAGGTGTTGACTCTGATTTCAAACCGCGTATTATTCGCCTCCTCGCAGCGATGAACGCAGCGGGGCAAGCGGTAAGTTGTTGAGGTTAAAGGCTTTTGAAAGAAAGCTGATTCAAAAAACTTCAAAATTAACGCTTGACAGCAAATGAGGAAAGCGTAGAATGCGCGCCTCGGTTGAGACGAAAAGCTCTTAACCAAACGCTCTTTAACAAATTGAATCAAGCAATTCGTGTGGGTGCTTGTGAGTACGGACTGAT